>NZ_JBCAUP010000007.1:0-107065 GCF_038433355.1 Brucella cytisi | reverse complement strand
ACGCAGCGAGCTGTTTTCGCTGGAGCCGTATGCGTCTTCTTCGCCGTCGCCGCCGCCGTTCCAGTTGTAACGCAGTTCGGTGAAGGTCTTCAGAGTACCGAGTTCGGTTTCCGAAGCGGTCGAGAAGCGGAGCGTTGCACGGGCGAGCTTGCCCCAGGTGTCACGGTCCAGATCGCCAGGCGTACGAGCGTAAACGCGATCACCGCCCGAAGCATCGTAACGAACGTAGCCATGGATACGCAGGCAGGTTTCGGTGCCCGGGATGTAGAAGTAGCCAGCGCCGTAAGCATCGCAGACGCGGACATATTCAACGGCTTCTGGCTCTGGAGCGACGATTGCGTCGGCAGCCTGAGCGCCGGAAGCGGCAACCAGAGCTGCAGCGGAGCCGAGGAGAAGGCTCTTGATATTCATTTCTGACCTCTAAACTGTAGTTTTTCCTGAACGCCGATTTCGTGTTCAGCGACTGAAATATAAAAGACTTCGAAGGAGGCGAAATGGCAAGAACTATCTGCACCATAGAAAAATCGCGAGACTGCGTGTTGCTCAATGACCACAGAAATTCGAACATCTTACCAAAAAAATCCCGAATCAATGTCATTTGTTAACGAGGAGTTAATGAAGATCCGTAGAACTACTGAGCCGAGAAATTGTTATTTATAGTTGCTATAGTTAATGTTTATCATTGCCAATAATTAGCAGGCGATTTGTACATTTGCCCTGTTAGCGAACAAGCGCCTATTTCTGGTTATTCAAATCAGAATGAAAACGGCTCCCTGATGAAGCGTACATAATATTGAACTCAATTGGATGATGTTCAACGACCTCATACGGCGCACGGTCAGCCACGATTTATGATGCAATAGCTTTGTGAATAACCAACACCACCATACCAACAGGCCGTATATTACGCATCAGACGCGTGCTTGACAGCTAGCCGGTAAATCCGTCACTGAAGGAAATCAATTGCCGGAGAGACACGATTTTGATCAACTCTGCCCCACGTCATGAAAACCTGTTCACCGCTATCGCCAATCGGTCGGCGCGGGTGGGCGTCATTGGTCTTGGCTATGTCGGCCTGCCTCTGTCGATAACCGTCGCCAATAGTGGTTTTAGTGTTGTTGGCTTTGATATTGACCCCGGCAAGATCAGCATGGTTGACGATGGAAAATCCTATATAGAGGCCGTTTCGGATTCAGAGCTGTGGCGCCAGGTGAGTGAAGGTCGGTTCAGCGCTACGACTGACTTTTCGGGTCTCGGCGATTGCGATGTTATAATTATCTGTGTTCCGACACCTTTGACTAAACAGCGGGATCCTGACCTGTCGTTCGTCATCAAGACCTGTGACGCTATTGCTAAAGGGTTGAAAGCCGGTCAACTGATCGTGCTGGAATCCACAACCTATCCCGGTACCACCAATGATGTGGTGCGACCAATTCTGGAGCATACCGGGCTGCGTTCAGGAATAGATTTCTTTCTTGGCTTTTCGCCGGAACGCGAGGACCCCGGCAACCGCGATTTCGAAACCTCAAGCATTCCAAAGATTGTTGCCGGCGATGGACCTGCGGCCTCTCAACTCATGACGGCCTTCTACGGAGCCGTCGTCAAAACTGTCATTCCTGTCTCGTCCAATGCAACCGCCGAGGCGGTAAAGCTGACGGAAAACATATTTAGAGCGGTCAATATCGCTCTAGTCAATGAGTTGAAAGTCGTCTACGAGGCTATGGGCATCGATGTCTGGGAAGTGATTGAAGCTGCCAAAACCAAGCCTTTCGGTTACATGCCTTTCTATCCGGGTCCAGGTCTAGGCGGTCACTGTATTCCCATTGACCCGTTCTACCTGACCTGGAAGTCTCGCGAATACGAGTTGCCAACGCGTTTCATCGAACTCGCCGGCGAAATCAATTCGGCGATGCCGCGCTATGTGGTCGACCGTCTCGCTGAAGGACTCGACCGTCGACATGGAAAGGCCGTCAGCCGTTCTCGCGTTTTGATAATAGGCCTCGCGTACAAGAAAAATGTTCCTGACATCCGCGAAAGCCCGTCGCTAAAACTTATCGAATTGATCGAGGCTCGAGGTGGGGCGACCGACTATCATGATCCGTTTGTCTCAACGCTTCCGCGGACACGCGATTATATCGAACTTTGCGGCCGCCACTCGGTCGAATTGACTGAGGACGTTGTCAGGAACTTCGACGCTGTTCTGATCGCCACTGATCACGATCAGGTCGACTATCAGGCGCTTGCCAACTGGGCACCGCTGATTGTTGATACCCGAAATGCTTTCGGAAGCCGTAGTATCAGCGGCGACAATATTATAAAGGCATAGCTTGGTAAATTTTGAGGTATGTGATCACAGTAGCCGGATCCGGATGCGAAGTTCTTCAACGAAAGGCCGAGATCTTCATAGCTAAAGGCGTTGAGTGGTCGATACGCGGGATTCCAGACGGTTCTCGAAGTCGGTATGGAGATTGTGTTGTGGACACCACCATCCGTAAGCGCATTGCCACTTTGTTGTGTGAAACCTGATTGATCTGACGGGTACCACTCGCCGCCAAAGACAGGACGTTCGCGCATTTAGTCAATGCGCAAGATCATAACTCCATCTTCTACAAGCGGCATGTCGGGATCGTCTGGCGGTTGCTGCTATTGAATATAGTGGGTGAACCTGCTCGTCGTCCAACCCTCGCTTGGATCGCCGTAAGAATTGTATCGGTCTTGGTCGACATTGTGTTCGACGTCGTTTAAACGGAGACCTAGATCATTATTCATATTGAAGAAAAATCATGAGTCGTCTCGACAGTTTTATCCGCCGTCTCTGTGCTCAGCGTGATATCCTGAATAGCATTAGGGACGATATTCACGCGATGCCAGGTACAATTATAGAGCTTGGTCTCGGCAACGGTCGCACATACGATCATATCAGAGAGTTGTTTCCGAACCGCCGTATCATCGCCTTTGATCGCGCGATGCGCTCATTTGAAAGCTCGACACCCGACGAGGGCAGTCTGGTAGTGGGGGAAATCCAAGACACCATCCGCGACCACTACGGCATAGAGGCGGCGCTTGTGCATGCCGATATCGGCACCGGCCATGATGACCTGGACGCAAAGACACTTACATGGCTGCCCGATGCCGTTGCCTCTCTCCTGACGCGCGGCGGTATAGCGGTCTGCGGATTGCCGCTCGAACATCCGGAATTGACGCCGATGGCGCTACCGACGAATGTGCCGGCCAAGCGCTATTTTCTTTATCGGCGTCGTTAGCAATATCAGGATTACGGTTGCGGTCTTGAATGTCTCGTGAAGACAAAGGTCATCTTGTAATGATCGCGATGTGTATTCCTCGCGTTTCTGAGCATTTAACTGGGCTCGCCGATTTGCAAATGGCAATTCATGCGTTTAAACAACGCTTGCGCCCTTGGGAGGACGGGCCTGTGTTGATTTTGAAGATGGATGGAAGAATAATGATTATTGTCTGGCGTGGATGGGGTTTTCTCTCTGTGATTATTATTGGAGCGGTGACGGTTGCCACTTTGCTCGGCACACTTTGGGTGACAGAAACCTTGCAGTTGCCTGACTGGACGAAAGCCCTTGATATTGCGATCTCCCTGGTCATGGCTGGTGTCGTCAACTGGATAGCTGGCCGATATCTCAACAAAGCGAGCAAATCCCGGTTTGTGCCTGACGACAAGACTGGTCGCTCATCCGGCGACAGCGCAGTCAGGCACGATCTGTTCTTCATAAAGATGGAGTACTGGTCGGTCCCGCTCTTTGTTATAGCAGCCTGGCTTACGGCAGCTGCCTTCTTCGCCCGTTAGTCTGGGCTCATAAAACGCGATTGGTTGCCTGCGTTTTCGGCGCAGATACCGCATGACGGATTCAAACCAGTTATCAGACCCAGTCGAAACAATTCCAATTCCCAAAAAAGGCTCGTTCACGCATTTGTGTGACGTTAAAGTAGTATGACACCAACTATGAAATCGCTTCTAACTGCGCTGTTCCTTGCTGCAGGAGTTTGCCTTGCAGGCTGCAATGACCAGAAGGATGGGCAATCAACAGCGGAGGTTGAACCGCCTTCGGCCCAGCAGCAGGAGATTGCGAAATACAATATCTATATTGACGCGGCAAACGGCAGTGCGTCTTTCGCAGCCAATCTCGCTGACCACCTGAAATATTACCAGGAGACGCTGAAAAAGGGCCGGGAGCTCAAAAATTATTCCGTTGAAAGTCCGTATAACATCAAGCGTATGCATGAGACGCTCGACAAGGCTCTGGCGATGCAGGCTGAACTCCCTGAAATCGACAAGGCTGCGAAAGCCCTTACAGCGGCGTTGAAGGAAGTTGAACCGCTGAATACGGAACTGGATAATTACGCCCAGGCCAACGGTTATCTCGCAGACGAGGGAAAAAAGGCCCGTGAAAAGGATGGCGAGTACATTGCTGCAATGGCAAAAGTCGCAGCCGCAGAGGAAGAGTTTTACAGCGGTATCCAGAAACGGGACGAGGCAAACACTCGTACTGCTTTCGAGCAGGCCCAGAAGGACTCTGTCGAATATTTTCGCGCAGGCATAATCCTTTATTCAAAGCAGACCGCGCGACTTGCCGATGAATTCTTCCAGTCGAAGGGTGAAGAAAAAGCGGCCCGGGCCTTTGGCGACAGTCTCAATCAGGTCAATGAGATGGCAGAAGGCTTTGATAAAAAGATCCGCGAAGGCAGGCCGGATGGTTGCACGAGCATGATGCGTTCGGTCAACAGTGTCCTGGCGCGGGCGCGTAATGCCATTCAGCGTGCTGAGCGAGGCGATTACAAACAACAGGGTTTTAGCAGCCTTTCCGATCCGGTCGCCATGGATGTCCGTGCGTTCAATCAGGACTTCAACAATATGATCAATGATTTCAACCGCGATCGATGCTGAAACGGGGTGCCATTCAATGAATTTCCTTCATAACTTTGGCTCCGCCATATTGTTATCGCAGTTTGCCAGCCGTCAACTGCAGGGCCTGCATACGCTCATTGACCGGAAACGCATCCCGGTCGAGAAGTCAGATGATTTTTATCGACAGACCCTCGCCCTCGACAGGATTACGGGCGAGGGAAGGTTCGGGCGCTGTTATCACCGATATTCTTTGATCAGAAAGGTCACGGTCGCCGTGGCGTCGATTATCATTGTTCCGGCATTGGCTGTCTTTCTATTGTCGAAAGTGCCGTCGTTTGGCAGCCAGATAAACGAATTGATGGCCTGGCTCATGTCAGATTTCATGCGGTTCATTTACATTGTGGGCACGGCAAGCGGATTTCTGCTTCTGGTGCTGGCTGCAGGGCATTTCTATTCGCGCGCCCTTCTGAACAGGCTTTTGGGGCCGGAGCTTGCTCAACTGTGGCAATCAATTATTCGGAAATGGGCTCCTGAACTTCAGCATCAGGACGCTTTACGCCGTAACGACCCCGAAGAAATCGCGGCTATGATCACAACTGCCAGCTTTGAGACTTAGACGCGGATCCTTTGCAGGTCATTGAGCTGCCTTCGACGCAGAGTATTCGCTGCGAAACGAAGTCACCGCATCGATGTTTTGAAGTAATAAAACATCTGGAAACAGAAATTGAGGAAATTGGTAGTGTCATCGGATAGGCCAATCTGTATTTAGGGGTTGTTGAATCAAACAATTGATGAGGACACTTATGAAAGCATATCTTTTAGCCGCCATACTCTTAGTTGCAGCTACTCCTTCTTTTGCCTGCACGGCGGAAGAAGCGACTGCAAAGGCCACTGAGGTCTCGCAAAAGATGCAGGAACTAGCAGCAAAGGACCCTCAAAAGGCTGCAACCGTCGCCCAGAAGATGTCGGATGCTCAAACGCAGGCCGCGACGGATCTCGACGGTGCCTGCAAGGTCTATGATGATATGCTTGCCGAACTGAATTAATTCTGCTGCTTGATGGCAGTGCCTGAGGGCGCTGCCATCGACTTAATCCCAAATAATTGCTGAACGTTAGGTCTCGGTGTTTGCGTCTTCCGCGAGCCGCTCTCGGCTAAAGGAGGCGAAGTCAAAGAGAAACCGTTCGGCAACCTGCCGGTTGGAAGGTACCTTCAGTATTTTCAGGATCTGTTCCGGCGCCTCATTCATGACAGTAAGCCGGAAGAAAAGGCTGTCGTTGAAACCAGAGCTTACCGTCGCAAGCACCGTTCTGAGCGTTTCCAGCATATCGTTTCCACGATGCGAAGCATGGACGAGTGCAACAGGTTTCGCGATCACCTGATCGCCGGAAACAAGCCAGTCGATGGCATTTTTCAAGCCGCCTGGGAGACTGCGGACATATTCAGGGCTTGATATGATCAACCCATCACTTTCCGAAACAGCCCGTTTGAAAAGCCGCACATTATCGGGCTCGTCGGAACCCTCGAGGTCGGGCGAAAAGACAGGCAAATCTCCGATACCATCAAACACGTTGATTACGACATCCTTCGGAGCAATCGATTGCATAGCTCTCAATAAAGCCGTGTTGGTAGACCTGCGGCGTGCGCTGCCTGAAATTGCAAGTATATTCATGATCGAAAATGCCAATCTGTCTGGTCGTCCAATTTAGCCTGGCGGCCCCTTGTTCTGAGCGAAAGTCCGTTAAAGCTCAATCCGGTCTGGATGGAAAGCACCTCACGACAAACTGATTATAGTCCAGTTCGAAATGCGACATTATGCTGACAAACAGATTCCTACAGAATGACAGTTTATATGAGGGAGTTTATGCGAGAATCCCGAGTTCTTCTGGCCCTGACCGCCATACTGGTTGCCAATGTTAGCCTGGCGGAGCAGGTGGACCAAAAGTCGATCGCAGTTGGTTCGGCTCAATGGGTTTCCAGTAGTGGGGACAAGTCACCGACCGATGCGATGGTGGACATTGGTTCCATGCGTCAAATTGGAGATGCGCTCGAGGTTATTATTCGCTGGCCTTACTTGCCAGCGTCTTATGGACCTGAAGCGGTGGAAAAAGATCGCATCATCTGTAGGGCCGATGGAGCATTATCATTCAGCGTGGAGGAGGGTCACGTTTCGCCGGATGGACATTATCAGTTCAAGAATGTCTATGATCCGGCAAGCCAGCGAGCGGAGGCTGAAAAGCGAGCTTCTCAAGTGGCTAAAATCGGCAACGGTGTCTCCTCTTATGGCTCCGATCCGCGAAGCCTTGCGTGTTGGGCAGCCGCTCGCAAATGTGCCAACGAAGCTTTCACCTGGCCCCCGCCACCGAACAGAACTCCGCTCGAATATACCGAACAGGCTCGTAAACTGAACAAGGACTATAACGAGTTGTTTGTTCCGACCTGCAAACTGGAGTGATCGGCGTTCGGTTGGCAATGCTCACGTGGGATCGGCTTTCGACCATCATCGCGGTCGCGCCAAAGTCAAGCCACTTCCCCGAAAGCGACCGTTCCAGGGACAAATTCGAGAGAATCCTGGCCACATGCGAATCTGCCCGCATCGATAATCGTGAATAGCGAGGCCAAAATCCTGTGATAAATTCTGTCAGCAGAGCATATAGGGTAAATTCCAATGCTGGAAGCTGACAGGACATTCTCCGGATCGGTTCCGGAAAACTATAACCGGTTCATGGTGCCTCTTATTTTTGAGGTGTTCGCTACTGAATTTGCGCGACGCGCATCATCCCTTTCACCTGAAACAGTCTTGGAGACCGCGGCAGGGACAGGTGTTGTTGCACGCGTTTTGGGGCCTCAATTATCGCTATCTGCGAAGTATATAGTAACCGATCTCAATCAGGCGATGCTTAACTATGCGATGTCGCAACAGACTTTTGATGCGCGTATTACCTGGTTGCAAGCGGATGCATTGGATTTGCCGTTTGGAGATGGAACCTTTGATCTAGTTTGCTGCCAGTTCGGCGCAATGTTTTTTCCTGATCGTGTCGTCGGATATCGGGAAGCAAAGCGTGTTCTGAAACCAGGTGGACATTTCTTGTTTAGCGTATGGGACCGTATCGAAGAAAATCTATTCGCAAACGAAGTGGAAAATGCACTGGCGGATATTTTTGCTGATGACCCACCGCGTTTTATGTCACGTACGCCACATGGGTACCATGATACGGCGTTGATACGGCGCGAACTGGAAGCCGCTGGCTTTCGTCACATTGCGATTGATACGAAAGCCGAAGTATCGAGGGCGTCTTCAGCGGCGTTTCTTGCCGCAGCGTATTGCCTGGGGACGCCCTTGCGTGGGGAAATCGAGGGCAGGGCAACCGGAAAATTGGAAGCAACAACTGATCTTGTCGCTCGAGCGCTCGAAAGAAGGCACGGCAAAGGAGAAGTGATCGGGAAAATTCAGGCACATTTGATTTCAGTGAAAAACTGAGGAACGCTAAGTGACACCACAATCCGTCGATGAGAAAGGCCGACGCTCGGATCGGTCTATTCGACCAGATCGTTCAGATACACTAAGTTTCAAGGTGGGGCATCGGAGTGGTTTCAAGGTCTTGGTTCGCCTGACGGTCAGCGGAGACGACGTAACAGAAGGTTTGAAGGTTCGCTAGAAATCCCGAATGCTTGCCCGTGCTCATGCCTGTGCCAATGACGAGGCATTGGCACAATCGGCAGCTTCGCGCCTCCGTGTCGGTCATTGGCCGCGAACTATCAGGAGCCGAAAAGCAGCCCATCAGATAGCAGCCCACAGGATTTGCGTCGACAACAGGACGCGACGAGTTCTGAGCAGCCCTAGTGGTTCACGCCACACCCTCCGAGCTGGGGATGTTATTCATTGCTGTTGTTTGTGTGCCTTCAGTGGCAAGAATGTCAAAGCCTTCACGGTATGTAAGCACGCCCGGGGACACGGCCTGAAAGACGCCAGCGTTCGGGTGTTGTACCGATCGCGCGCATGGCGGGCAACAAGGCCAATCGGATGACCGGGTTCATATCTCCAACAAAGGCTGTCTTTGACATGAACAAGCCGTCAGGTGCAAGCAAAGCATGGATGCAGCTCAGCGTGCCGGGCAGGTCGCGGACCAGATGGAGATGGTCGAACACCAGAACTGCATCGAACCGCCCGTCTCAAATATCACCGCTTCTGCGATCGCGGTGCGGAAGGCAAGCGCCGGGACACCTTCAACTCGGCCGAACGGCGCGCGGGCAAGACGATTATTCATGTGTGCCCATAAGAGGGAACAGTATAAACATAGGGAGCGCAGAAAACACAATTCGATACGAAAACAATCGTTGATCACCTGACGGGGTTCTGCCGGACGCAACAAAGGAGCTAGCACTTGACACTTGTTCACCCAATTTTTGCACGATGGCCTGCACAGCACCCCGAGCGACTGCAACTGTTCTCCCTGCCCACACCCAATGGGGTAAAGGTCGGCATCATGCTGGAGGAAACAGGGTTGGCCTATGAAGCGCATCGTATCGACATCGGGGCCAATGAAAGCCACGATCCGGCATTTCTGGCGCTCAATCCCAATGGAAAGATTCCTGCAATCTATGACCCGGAGGGGCCAGATGGCCAACCGCTGGCCCTATTTGAGTCGGGTGCTATCCTCCTCTATCTTGCTGACAAAACCGGGCAATTCATATCATCCGATCCCAATACTCGCTATGAGACGATCCAGTGGTTAATGTGGCAGATGGGGGGCGTCGGCCCGATGTTCGGCCAGCTCGGCTTTTTCAATAAATTCGCGGGAAAGGATTATGAGGACAAGCGCCCGCGTGACCGCTACGCAGCCGAATCCGCACGGTTGCTCGGTGTCTTGAATGAACGGCTCGTTGGTCGGGACTGGGTGATGGGCCCCGACTACAGCATCGCCGACATCTCGCTGCTTGGCTGGGTGCGGAACCTGATCGGATTTTATGAAGCGCGCGACCTTGTGGGGTTCGACCGTTTTGCCCAGGTGCAGGCCTGGCTCGATCGTGGCCTTTCGCGTCCAGGCGTTCAACGCGGGCTGGAAGTGACGGCCAGCTAAATAAAGCGATCAAACGGGTGCCGCCAATGGCGTCCCCCCGCGTCTACCCTGACCCAGCATTTGGCATTTTGTCTATATTGGTGGAGAAGCAATCATTGACCTGTCTCTCCTGCAAGCCGCTTACGGCAGTACTCGTCAACTCCTCGGCTCCGGGGATTAGCGGCTTATTACCCCTGATTGAGAACACATTCAAATTCCACGAACGCAGCCGTGGGCTTTCACCGATCTGATCCAGCCATAAGTCGGTTTCTTTCTGAATAGCTCTTAGGCCGAATACCTTCTTTCAAGAGCGATCTGGCTGGCAAGCCTTGCGGTCTCTTCATCAGATATAAGGACATTTCCCATGCCTGATAACAACGCTGCGGCAATTGCTTCTGCCTTGTTGAGACCGCCCGAGGCGAACACGACGGTTGGCACGTTTGTCAGCGTATCGAAGGAAGGCGCTATAGCACGCTGATTGATCGGATGATCGATCGGCAATCCGTTCTTGTCGATAAACTGCGCCATGATATCGCCGCAAGCACCTGCCGCGATCAACTCCTCCAGCTTGACATTGCTCGGCAATCCGTAGCGTACCAACAGGGAACGCGGGGTCATGTCGCCGATACTGACGATGATAATATCGTTTTTTCGAATTTGCTCGAAGGCATCCTCGAAAACATCCTGGCTCACGATTGCGTCCCGCGACTGAGGACTGCCGGCATAGATTGGTGCTGCGAGATAGGCGCACTGGGCATTGAGCTGGCGTGCAAGATCGCTCGCAATGTCGAATGTATTGATTTCGATCCCGTGCGTTAACCCACCCAGCACTGAGTTCACGAAGACGTCAGGGCGCTTCATCATTGGAATATGGCGCACCATCTCACGCAAAGTAGCGCCCCAGCCAACACCGATTCCCGATATTCCGGTGGTGTTCAATTGAGTGACGAGATAATCGGCAGTTGCCTGCCCGACCAGAACCGGCACAAGATCGACGTCGTCGGGCGTGGGTACGATGCTTGCATGATGCAAGGAAAAGTCGGCTACGAGCTGCTGTTCAAGTTCGACGCACGAAGCCAGCCGGGAGTTCAACGTGATCGTCACCAGCCCCGACCGGCGCGCTTCGGCGATGATCTTGTTGATCCGCAATCGATTGGTGGAGTGTGCCTCGGCGATTTCACCCTGAGTGCGGCCTTCCATGAAGTACTGCCAGACCACACGCATCTGCATTCGCTCGTCAGCGTGAACAGCTGAAGAATTTTGCGTCGGCTTTCCGTTCATCGATTGGACCTCATTTTCTCGTCATGCAAATTCGCTGTTCGGGGTTCTGGTTTGAAGACGTCTATCCATCCCTGATTAGCAGCGCTTTCCCTGTTCGAAAAGATATTTGCATGACTGGATGCATAACCTGCCCTTCTTCCCTTCCAACTCATATCGCACAGGGATTTACAAGTGTAAAATTATATTGACACCTGAATGAAGGCTCTTCTAGATTGAACGCAACAAACGAAGGCCAATGGGAGAAGAAGGCTATGCCACGAGCAAACTAGATGACAAAGCCGCTTCGAGGTTTCTCCCGGGAACTCAATTTTGGTGCAATTTGGTGATCGCGATGAACGGCATGTGCCTGACGAACGAGCTCGAGAATATTGCGCTGGTCATTTTCGATTGCGACGGCGTACTGATCGATAGTGAACCCCTTGCCAGCCGGACGCTTGCCGAAATGCTGCGGGAAGCCGGAATAACTATTGACGCGCGAGAGGCGCATGTCAGGTTCACGGGCAATTCGGAACCGGCAATCCGCAGGATATGCGAAGAAGAACTCCGTTTGACGGATATTGATGCGCGTTTTGCAGCCTGGCACGAAAGCCTCTACCGGGAATTTGGTCGTTCGCTTAGGTCAATGCCAGGCATGGATGCGGTGGTTGCGAGTATCAATCGCCCCAAATGTGTGGCCTCTAACAGTTCTCTGGACCGTTTGCAGAAAAGCCTGGGAAGGCTCGATCTCTGGGAGCATTTTTATCCGGCTGTATTCAGCGCTCAAATGGTGGCCGACCCGAAGCCCGCTCCGGACCTTGTTCTGCTTTGTGCGGAGAAATTCCAGGTCAGGCCGGAGCATTGCGTGATGATTGATGACAGTCCGCATGGAATTGTAGCGGCTCGAGCGGCAGGAGTGGTGGCAATAGGATTCGTCGATCCGGCAGATCCGAGGCCTGATCGCGCATCTCTGCTGATGGCCAGCGGGGCATCATTCATCGCCCATGGTGCAATAGAATTGCCGGCGGCGATATCTGCGGCCAATATCTTGCTCGGTGAAGCAAATAGGGTGGCTTGAACACCGTGTTACATTTGCAAGTTTGCACCAACAACTGTAAGCTTTTAATCGATGCGGTGAATTGATCTAATCAGTTTACAACCCGGGGAACGAAAAAATGGCCCGCGTCATACAGATTTCAGATACCCATCTCGGTCGCCAGAAGGCGCATTTCGTGGGCAACTGGCCACCCTTGCGAGACTGGCTTGTCAGTCAGAACCCGGATCTCATCATTCATTCCGGCGACATCAGCGTGGATGGTGCGGACGTCGATGATGATTTTGTGTTCTGTCGCGAGATTATGGCGGATCTGCCGGCTCCGATGCTTGTCGTTCCGGGAAATCACGATGTTGGCGAACCGAAAAGCGTGCATCAGCCGACTGACGATCATCGTCTGGAGCGCTGGAACCGCCAGTTTGGCAAGGATTTTTGGGTGAAGGACGAGGAAAACTGGCGTCTGATCGGTTTTGATTCCATGATCCTTGGTTCTGGTCTGGCAGCCGAAGAAGAGCAGTTTTGCTGGCTGGAACAACAGATGGATAATGCGAATGGCCGCCACATCGCATGGTTTTGTCATCAGCCATTGTTCATAAATAGTTGGGATGACGTCGATAATGGTTATTGGTCGGTCAAGCGTGAACCCCGTGGCCGACTGCAGGATCTGGTCAAGCGCTTCGGCGTTGAACTCATCGCCAGTGGCCATCTTCATCTTTCACACGGTTTTGTTCTCGACGGGGTTCAGTTTGTCTGGTGTCCGTCGGCCGCGTTCGCAGTTGGTCCTGACATGCAGCCGCCGCTTGGCGGTGAAAAGCAGCTTGGCGCGGTGCGTTATGAATTTTCGGATGCGGGTTTCACATTCGAACGCATTCATTTGCCAGAGCTGACGATGATGTGGATCGACGACGTCGTGCACGAAGTTTACCCCCCGCGATAAATTGGCGGAGACGAATGCTGGAGGAGAGCTTTTGTCCCAGGTTGATATTCAGAACATAAGCAAATCGTTCGGCACTCATCGGGTGTTGGATGACATCAATATTTCGATCCGTGACGGAGAGTTTCTTACACTCGTCGGCCCCTCCGGCTGTGGTAAATCAACCTTGGTGCGCATTATTGCCGGTCTTGAAAGCCAAACCTCCGGCGCGATTTGTGTGGATGGTTCGCCCGTGAACCATTTGCGTCCCCATGAACGTAAAGTGTCCATGGTTTTTCAGAGTTATGCGCTCTATCCCCATATGACTGTTTTCGACAATATCGCCGTTCCGCTAACTGTTGAAAGACTGAGTCTCTTCGAGCGAATTCCACTTCTGAAATATCTGTCACCGCGGCGTAAAAGGCTGATGCATGAGATCGGCGAACAGGTGAAGTCCGTCGCCGCGCAATTGAAAATAGAAGCTCTCCTTGGGCGAAAACCCGCTCAGCTTTCGGGAGGGCAACGCCAGCGCGTTGCCCTCGGCAGAGCAATGGTTCGTCAGCCGCGCGCCTTCCTTATGGATGAACCGCTGTCCAACCTGGACGCAAAATTGCGCGTCCATATGCGCGCCGAACTGACGGAACTGCACAGGCGTATGCGGGCGACTTTCATTTATGTCACCCATGATCAGACCGAGGCCATGACCATGTCGGATCGTGTTGCGATGATGGATGGTGGCAAGGTGCAACAGCTCGGAACACCGACTGAGCTTTATGAGCGTCCCGCTAATCTGGAAGTAGCCCGTTTTATTGGAAGCCCGACAATAAACACGATGGCTGCTGCCATCGGACAAGGCGGTCGCGTGGAGATACAGGGCAGATCCATCGGTATTGCCGTCGATTTGGTGCCGGGCCAGAATGTGACCCTTGGTATCAGGCCAGAGGCGCTCAGCTTGCTTTCGAACGATCTGCCATCCGCATACCGGTCGGTCATCGACGCGCGCTTGCGCCGCATGGAGAATCTTGGAGCCGAATTCCTTTACCATTTCGATCTGACCGGCACGGACGCCAACAGCTTTATCATGCGGGCGGCTTCTTTTCATGACGCTATCCATGAAGGGGACGACGTGCGGCTCACCTTCGATCCCGCGCTTTGTCATATTTTCGGTCCCGATGGACGTCGGGTGGAGAAAGCGCCTGTGTTTTCATCGGGCGATGAGGCAGGGAGGCCAAAACATGGCTCCATCGTCTGAGAATGCCGTTACCTTCGGGAACGGGAGACGAGTTTTCATCGAGAAACTGACAGGGCTCGGGCTCGCAGGGCCAGCGTTGCTTCTGCTCCTGCTGTTACATATCGTGCCTCTGATCATGCTGATCGTTCTGAGCCTCACCGACTACCAACTGGGTGATCTCGCGTTGAATTTTGTCGGCCTCAAGAACTTTTCGAGCGCTTTGCAGGACGATGCGTTTCGACGGTCGCTTTTCAATACCTTCATTTACGTAGCCATCGTCGTTCCTGGTTCGGTTGGTCTCGGACTTTTGTTTGCACTCCTCATTCATGGCAGAAAACAAAGTAGAGCAATCTATGAGGTGATATTCTTCCTGCCAGTCACCGCGACCCTCATCGCAATGGCGTCGGTCTGGAAATTTCTACTCCACCCCACACTTGGTCCTATCAATGCAGTTATCGTTGCGCTGGGCTTCGAACCGGTGAATTTTCTTAGTGATCCCTCCTATGCTCTGCCGACGTTAGCAGTCATCGGCATCTGGCAACTCGTCGGTTTCAATATGGTGTTGTTTCTGGCCGGGCTCTCATCAATCCCCAAAGATCTCTATGAAGCCGCAGATATTGACGGCGCAGCAGGTGTAATCGACAGGTTTTTAACCGTAACCTGGCCCATGCTTGGACCGACGACAATGTTCGTCCTCATCACCACCTCGATCACCGCGTTCAAGGTATTTGATACCGTGGTTGCTATAACGCGGGGTGGTCCGCAGGATTCTACCAATGTGATCCTCTATGCGATTTATCTGGAAGGCTTCCAGTATTTCTCGACTGCCTACGCCGCTGCCCTGACGCTGGTCTTTTTGACATTCATTCTGATTTTTTCCGGTATCCAAACCTTTTTGATCGACAGGAGGGTCCACTATTGATGGCGCAACACAACGAAACCGCTGCAATCGGCAACCCGCCAGACCGCAGTTCGGCGAGATGGAAAAAGGGCCTGATGTTTCTGACGGTCCACGGAATCCTGATTTCAGGTGCAATCTTCATTCTCATGCCATTCGTCTGGATGCTTGTGACATCGATCAAGCCGCCGAACGAGATCTTCAGCGCCCAGTTGAGATTATGGCCAACGCAGTTTTATGGCGTTGAAAATTACAGCTTTGCGCTTGAAAGCGCACCTCTGCTTCGTTTTGCCTTGAATGGCGTCATTGTCTGTGCGGGGATACTTCTGGTTCAACTGATAGTGGCCATTCCTTGCGCCTACGCGCTGGCGAAGCTGGAATTCACAGGGCGCAACGTTTTCTTCATTCTGATCCTGCTCGCACTGGCCATACCCATCCAGGTGCCGGCGCTTCCCCTTTATATAGGTCTGGCCTGGACCGGTCAGTTGAATACCTATTTCTCGATGATGCTGCCGTTTTTCCTGTCGGCCTTCGCGATCTTCCTGTTCCGGCAATTCTTCAGAAGTTTTCCCGATGACATCATTAATGCTGCGCGTCTGGACGGGATGGGGGAGCTGGAGATCATCTGGCGCATTGTCACGCCAAGCGCCATGCCCGCCATTGCCGCATTTTCGGTCTTTTCAATCGTTGCTCACTGGAACGATCTTTATTGGCCGCTCATCGTAATTTCAGACAATCAGCTTGCACCACCTCCGCTGGGAATGCTGCTGTTTGCTGATGCAGAAACCGGCTCAAACTACGGTGCGCTCACCGCCGCGGCAACCATGCTGACTGCGCCTTTGGTGATCTGCTTCCTGGTCGCCCGCAAACGTTTCATTCAGGGCATCACCATGACCGGCGTCAAATAAAAAGCCTTAATAAACAGAAGAGCTTCACAGGGAGGAACAAATGAAACACATTCTAAAATTCGTCGTTGCCAGTGCTTTGACCGTGCAGATGGCGGGAACAACGGTGGCCGCCGACGTGACGCTGGACGTGCTCTATGCTCAGCCGGGCTTCGCAAAATTTCACGACCCGATCGCACAGGCCTTCATGAAGGAGCATCCGGACATAAAGATAAAATTCCGGGCTCCAGCGAAGGATTATGATGAAGGGCACCTTCTGATGCAGCGGCTTGCTGTGACCAATCAGTTGCCCGACATCTACTTCCCCGGCTATCACCTGTTGCCGGAGCTTGCGCGCACATTGTCCAAGCGCAAACAGATCACAGACCTGCAACCGTTCCTGGACGCCGAACCGGACAGCTGGAAGACAGAAAATTATTCGCAGTCCATGCTCAACCTGGGCATCGTTGACGGCGTAAAATACGGAATGGCTTTCAATGCTTCACTTCCCATTATTTATGTCAACGAGAATGCGGTGGAGAAGGCCGGTCTGGATCCAAAGGAAGTACCATCCAGTTGGGACGATCTTCTGGCGCGTGCCAGGAAAGTGCATGATGCCGACCCGAAGATGGCAGGTATCGGATATACTATCTACGATTGGCCGGATGACTGGCTTTGGCAGACCATTTTGCGCCAGGAGGGAACACAGCTTGTAGACCCGGACACGGGAAAGGCGGGGTTCAACAATGAGAAAGGTCTCGCAGCTCTGAAAATTTTGCGCCGTATGGTGACCGAAGGCGGCGAGACCTTGCTGGAATTTGAACAGGCGCGTCAGCAATTTGCTGCCGGACAGACAGCCTACTTCGTAGACACCCCGGCACGCCTCGCACAGATTATAGGCCTGGTTGGAGATCGCTTTAGACTGAACACGATAAGAGTGCCGCTCGATGACAAGGACAATGGTGGCTTGCCCACCGGTGGTGCCGCCGGGATTATTCTTTCGCAAGACGAAGCTGTCCAGAAAGCAGCATGGGAATACCTGAAATTCGCCACAGGCCCGCAGGGGCAAACTATTGTGGTGGAAACAACAGGTTATCTGCCGACGAACAAGCTGGCTGACGGCGCTGATTATCTTGCCCCATTTTACGAAAAGGAGCCGCGTTTCAAGACGGTGGCATCAGAGATAGAACTGGCGCGACCGTGGGAGGGCTATCCTACTGGATCATCGGTTCGCATCTGGCGCGCAGCACGCGATGTTATCGCCAAGGTTATGCGGGGTGATCTTACCCCCGAGGACGGGCTTGCCGAACTTGTAAAAACTGTCGATGCAATGACCCGGTAACGGTCGAGTATCGAGGCCGAGTTTTATCGTCAGGGGCGCAGTAACTCGACGCGCCCTTGTTGGTGTTCTCGAAATAGCAGCGTAACTTTACAATCCATGATGTCGGCGAAAGCGTTCTGTTTGGTTATTGCGACGTCCGGTACATGAATGACACACTTCGACGTTTCAGCCTGCCGTATGTGAGCTGTAAAGAGTTTGAACGGGACGGAGGACTTTCACTCGGGTCGCTATGTTGACTGGCCTTCAAATTGGCAAAAATGACATTCGAGATTTTCAACATTCGCCTCAGCCTACACGGACTCACCGTGCCGATTTCGCGAGATCGGCACGTTTTGATACGCCGACAGTTTGCAAAAAGAAATAACTTCCATCTGGGATGATCATAATGAGCGACGGTCATCCCATGTTTTATGAATATAAAAAGGGATGGTCAGGTTCGGCTTGCGATTGGCCCGTGCCCGGTCTCGTAAACGTGTATAAATCCAGTCGAGGGCCAGGAGGATTATTGCTGCACAGGCAAATGCAAGCATGGTCTGGTCGGGAATACCGAACTGCTGGTCCATATGGGTACTGATCCCCAATTCCGGCACTTTTCCAGGCGGACCATAGTCTGCATAGCTCATGTTGATCAGCACATTTCCTGGATACTGGTCAAGATGCACGACCCGTTGTTGCGATAGATCGACCGGGTCGACCGATCCGGTAAATGGATCTGTCGCATTCAATTACCGACACTGACTGGGGCATAGCCTGGCAAGACTAAAAAGTTTGCGACAGAACCGCAGCGTGAGTGCTTTCTCTCAAAAAGGGTTTTGAAGCGATTGCAACATAGCCGCGTCCAAAGTTCAGGTGTGTTCCATGCAGTGAGAATTTTTGCTGCAGAACCGATAAGGCACTAGTCGGTATGTGCGAAGCTGTCACGCATGGCACGCAATATGATGATTGCGGAAGCAGCACCAGGATCAACATGTCCGAGAGAGCGTTCGCCTAATCGTGCGGCACGTCCCCGCGTTGCGATCATTGACCGGGTTGAATCCGAACCTTTTTCAGCGGCTTCGAGTATTGCGTTCCACATTTCCAGACTGTTCAGACCGTGCGTTTGGGCATCAATCGCCATTTCCATTGCAGGTATCCAGGCATCCAGCATGGTTTTATCGCCGCGTTGTCCTTTTCCGCGGTCCTGAATGCCTCGCGTCATCGCCTCGACGATGGCGGCCTGTCCTTGAGTATCGAGGGATTCACGGGCTTTCAACGCCTTGGAAGCGTGGCGGAACGCTGTTGCGTAAAGAGGTCCGGTCGATGCGCCCACGGCGTCGAGAAAAGCGGAAGCGGCTGTAGCGAAAATCTCGGAGGGGAGTGTCTCCACCAGATTGACTTTGGCAAGCGCGCTGTTCACGGCAGAAAACCCCAACACCATGGTGATGCCATGATCCGCGTCGCCGATTGCGCCATCGAGATCGGAAAGCCGCTCTTTTTCCTCTCTCATCGAAAAGGCGATGAACTGAAACATTCGGCTTAGACGACGCGCTGCAGTTTCCTGCATTTTTACCTCCCAGATAATCTGGAATTCATGAAACCGCCAGAGGCGGCATTAATCAGTTGACCCGAAGAAAAGCCGTATCGCAAGGGTGCGACAAGAGATCGGACAATTCCTGATCGAGATGCATGACGGATATGGATGCTCCGTTCATGTCCAGCGATGTACAGTAATGGCCGACCCAGTTGGCCTCGATTGTTATTTGCTTGGCATTCAGGCGTTGCTCGACGCGTCTGAACAGGATGTAGAGTTCCATCAGAGGAGTTGAACCGAACGAATTTACGAGCACCGCCACCCTGTCCCCAGGCGATGCGTTCATCTCACTGAAAATCCGGTCCATGATGTGATCGATGATCGCGTCAGCAGGCATCATTTTTTCCCGGATGACACCGCGTTCGCCGTGGATGCCCATGCCGATTTCCATTTCTTCGGCTCCGATTTCGAAATTGTGGCGACGGGTCTGGGGCAGCGAACAGGGTTCCAGCGCAACGCCCATCGTAAAGGTGCGCCGATTGGCCTTGCGTGTCACCGCTTCGCATGCCTCAAGCGACAGGCCGCGATCGCAGGCTGCGCCGGCCGCCTTGAAAATGAAGAAGTTGCCTGCGACCCCGCGGCGACCGTCGCGATCCTCTATGGGAGAAGAAGATATGTCGTCCGTAGTCAGAACGGTACGAGTGGGAATTTCGGCTTCCTGTGCCAGTTCGGCCGCCATCTCGAAATTCATCACGTCCCCGACATAGTTACCGTAAACGAAGAGAACGCCTTCTCCCCCCGAGGCGGCCTTGGCGCATTGGAGGATGGGGGCAGGCGGAGGTGAGGAAAAAACATTGCCGATAGCTACGGCATCGGCAAGCCCCTTGCCGACATAGCCAAGAAAGCAGGGTTCATGCCCCGATCCACCACCGATCACCAGCCCCACTTTCCCCCTGCGGGGCCCATTGCGTGCGACGAGGGCGCGTTTCGATCCGTTGATCGGAGTGAGATAGGATCGGTGCGCTTTGGTGGCACCGTCCAGCATTTCCTCGACGACATCATCGGGGCTGTTCAGAAATTTCTTGATATGCGTGCGATAATGGCTGGACGTGTGGGCTGCCGGTTCCGCACGCAGCTTCTGGGAAAGCTTGTTGTCGATTTCAGTCACGCCGTCCGCATTGAGAATACCGCGTCCGGTCGCGGCATCAGTAATCAGAACATTGACATAACCGCCACGCAAGGCGGCAAGAATTGCCGGTACCTTGTCGAAGCCACCCGCAACGGCGATGCGCATGTCGATGTTCCGCAGCCTGTCAAGTGTGATGCCGATTGTCCTGTCATCAAGCGGGCCGGACACGGACTGTCCATAAGAATCGATGAAGCGCCCGGCTACGACGCCGACGGCATTCTTGGCCAGATAATCCTGTATCGAGACGTTCTCAAAAAAGCCGCTGGTATGGATTGTCGAATTCGGTCTTAACGAAGAAATGCCAAACAGCGCTTTGTTCGCGTTATTCAGCGCCTGGAACTGCTCCACGATAATCGGTTCCCCGATAATCGCTGACTTTACATCCGGGCTGGATACGATCGCGGGTGCCGTGATGTTGATCAGATGCGCATTCGTGGCGCGTGCCATTGCCGCCGCACACAATTCGGGCGTGTAAGCGAAACTGGCGCGCGTCCCGCCGGTTGCTTGTACCACGGTTATATCCTGCAGATTGGATATGCGGGTATTTTCGGCGATGGCGAGGACTGTTCGTCCCCAGGCAACAGCAAGCGAGTCACCAGATTTCAAAAGCCTGGTGATTGCTTGTGCGGCTGCCGTTCCGAGCCGGTCGATAAGCGTCCGCGCGCCGTCGTCATTGGGCACCACCAGACAGTCGCTTAACCCGAAATGCCGTTTGAGTTCCTGGGCGATGGCGAGAGAACCGAGGCGTGCGGGTTCGATCGAGATATTGACGATACCACGGCTGCGGGCATCTGCCAGATAGCTGTTTACGGTAGCTCGCGAAATTCCCATGATTTCGGCGATTTCGCCCTGCGTGCGTCCGTCTTCGTAATAAAGCCAGCACGCCCAGACATAAGGATCGTCACCATAGCGCAGCGGAATGCCGTCAGCCGGTTCCACCTGTCCGATTTTGCTTGCGGTTGTTTTTCCGTTTGACGCCATCTTGTCTGCATTGATCCCCGTGTTTCGTCCTTCTATCGACCGGGTTGCCTTGCAATACAATATTTTTTGTTCACGGTCAGTCGAAGAGTGACCGGCCCGGCTTCGTGATGGTGCACCGGGCCAGCCTGAATGACGATGCTGTTTACTGCAGTCGAGCCCGCGCACCGTCGGAAAGTTCCTTGAGAATAATGGCGCATGATGTCGCCCCGGCATCCAGAACACCCAGTGATCTTTCGCCAAGACGGCTGGCGCGACCGATCTTCGCCACCAGATCAATCGTGGAATCGCGGCCTTTCTCGGCCGCTGCAACCAGAGCTTCGAGTG
This sequence comes from Brucella cytisi, assembly GCF_038433355.1. NCBI lineage: Bacteria > Pseudomonadati > Pseudomonadota > Alphaproteobacteria > Hyphomicrobiales > Brucellaceae > Brucella > Brucella cytisi. The sequence continues at coordinate 85,548 of NZ_JBCAUP010000007.1, read as the reverse complement.
CCTCGGCAAAGGTCTTGCCGGTAGCGGTGGCTTCATCGAAGGCTTTGACGGCCGGCACGAGCGTGTCCAGCAGGGTTTTATCACCGACCTTGGCGGAGCCGATAGACTGAATGCCTTCCAGTCCTGCATGAAGCATGCGGCTGAACGCAGTTGCATCAATATTGTCGATTCCGTCGATTTTTTCGGCGAATTCGGTAAACATCACGCCATAAAGCGGCCCCATCGAGCCGCCGATCTCGGTCATGAGCACGGTGCCAAGCGTATCGAGCGAAGTTGCGAGAGCCTCGTTCTTTCCCTTCAGGCGTTCGGCAGCCATGTTGAAACCCTTGGCCATGTTGACGCCGTGATCGCCGTCTCCGATTTTGCCATCGATTTCGCTGAGATAGGCGCGGTTCTCGACAATCCGGTCGACCATTGCGAGTACGATGTCTCCGGCTTTTGCGTTATTGAGTGTTTGCACAGGTCTGTTCCTTACAAAATGGCGGTGCACCGCACTTCGACGTCGAGCAATTCCTTCAGCTCGCTGTCCAGCGCCATAACCGTCAGCGTTGCTCCGACCATTTCGAGTGATGTGAAGTAATTGCCGATATAAGTGCGATGGATGGTCAGCCCGCGAGACCGAATTTCGGATTCAATCGTGTCGTTGAGTATATAGAGCTCGTTGAGCGGCGTTGCCCCGAGACCCGAGACAAGAACGGCGACTTCTGTTCCTTCCGCCAGCGCATGATCGTCGAGCACGATCTGGCACATGTCTTTTGCGACCTCGGCCGCGGACTTGAGCGGTTCCACCCGCACGCCAGGCTCGCCGTGGTGGCCGATGCCGACTTCCATCGTTCCAGGCGCGATTTCAAAATTGGGATGGCCAACTGCAGGCAGCGTGCATGGTCCGAGCCCAACACCGATCGAACGGCAATTGTCGATGGCCTTCTGCGCGGTTGCGCGAACTTCCTCCAGTGTGGCTCCGGTTGCCGCTTTTGCGCCGCCAACCTTCCACATGAATATCTCGCCGGCGACACCGCGCCGCTTCTCGCGTTCATCGGCAGGGGCCGAGCAGACATCGTCATTTGCAACTACTGTCGCAACGTCGATCCCATCCTTGGCTGCCAGCCTGGTCGCCATCTTCACATTCATGTTGTCACCGGCATAGTTGCCATAGAGGACTACTACACCCTTGCCGCCATTTGCTTCGCGTATGGCGTCGTGAAAACTCTTGGCTGTTGGCGAGGAAAACAGCTCGCCCACCGCCACAGCGTCGAGCATGTTCTTGCCGGTATAGCCGATAAAGGCCGGTTCATGACCGGAACCACCGCCTGTAACGACACCGACCTTGCCAGTGACAGGCACGTTATTCGCGACGATAACCCGCGGGTTTTCCGCAAGTCGAACGATGTCGGAATGAGCCTTGACAAAGCCCTTCACGGTATCCTCGACGACTTCGTCCGGATTGTTGATGAAGCGCTGCATGATATCTCCTGTAAGATGAACGAGCGCTGGGCTCAAAGAATGGTATATCCGCCATCGATCAGAAGATCGGCGCCGGTAATCATGTCGGCTCCGGCAGATGCGAGGAACACGGCCGCAGCGGCGATCTCTTCCGGGTAGGCAAAACGCCCCGCCGGAATGCGCTTCTTGGCGGCTTCGCCCTTTTCTCCGGCCCAGGCCTTTTTGCCGAGTTCTGTGAGCACGATGGTCGGGGAAAGCGTGTTGACGCAAATGCCATGCTTGCCCCATTCGGCTGCGAAGGTCTTCGACATGCCAATGACGCCGAACTTGGACGCGCAGTAGGCGACGTGCTCTTCTATAGCTACGGTCCCGGCCTGTGAGGCGAGATTGATGATCTTGCCACCTTTGCCAGCAGCGATCATGGCACGGCCGACAGCCTGTGTGACGAGAAAACTTCCCTTGAGATTGATGGCGATTGTCTTATCCCAGTCACCAAGCGAAATATCTTCCGCGGGAGCCAGATAAACGACGCCGGCGCTATTGACCGCGATATCGATCGCACCAAACTGATCCTTAACCGCCGCGATTGCGTCATTGACCGATTGCTGGCTGGAAACATCACAAACGAACGGCTTTGCATTTTCGCCGAGGTCCTCGGCTTTGGCTTTGGCAATGTCGGCGCTAATGTCGAGTACTGCGACTTTGGCGCCCTTGGCTATGAAGGCCGTGGAAATTGCGGCGCCGATGCCGGAAGCGCCGCCGGTCACGATGGCGACTTTTCCGGAGAGCGGGAAGTTCAGGTCAATTTGAGGAGCTTGTTCGGACATTTTTTGCCTCGGGAGTCTGGATTGTGAGCTTGGCGGCCCGGCACATCCATTATGATCTGCATCAAAGTTGGCGGGCCGCCAAGGCGGCTTTACTTGCGGCTTTCCAGGAGCTTGTCGACGTTCTGAGCTGTCACGGGCGTCCAGGGAACATTGTAGTTCTTGTCCTTGCCATCGTTGAACGGCATATCCGGATACTGGGCCCAGATATCGGACTGGGGCTTGTAGTCACCCTTCTTGGCGTGGAAAATCGCAAGGTCGAGAGCACCCTGCGCCTGCGCATTGGCATCCTGCAGAATGGAGGTCATCGTACCCTCCTTGACGGCATGGAGCGCATCGGTAATGCCATCGATGCCGGCAATTGCAAAATCACCGACCTTGAGGTTGGCCGCCTTAATCGCTTCGATTGCTCCCAGTGCCATCTCGTCGTTCTGACCGATCACACCGTTGATCTGGCCGGGGTGCGCCGTCAGCCAGTTCTCCATCAGGGTCTGGGCCTCTGCGCGTGACCAGTTTGCCGTCTGGTCTTCAAGCACCTTCACGTCCGGGCATTCGGCCAATGCCTTCTTGTTGCCTTCCAGACGGGAGATCTGGGCAGACTGGCCGATTGGACCTTCGAGGATGACGACATTGCCCTTGCAGCCGATCTTGTCGAGCACGTCCTTGGCTTCCATATAGCCTGAAACCGTATCGTCGGAGCCGACATAGGCCGCGAGCAGATCTGAATTGACGCGGGTGTTCGATCCCACAACCGGGATGCCAGCGTCGCTGGCGGCCTGAACCGCAGTAGCACCCGCCTCGATGTCGATGGGAACGAAGATGATCGCATCGAATTTCTGCGTAATCATCGTGTTGAACTGTTCCTGCTGAACCAGCGCGTCATAACGGCCGTCGAATACAGTCAGTTCAATCTCGCCGTTCTTGACTGCCGGGTGCTTCTTCAGGGCTTCTGACCATACCTGCATGAACTCGGCGTTCAATCCATAGGGGGCCGCGCCAATCTTCATCTTCTTGTCCTGCGCGAGCGAGGGGGTAGCGATCAGCGCGGATGCCGCAGCGAGCGCGATCAATAGTTTTTTCATTGCAATCTCCTCCGTAGTTGGTGTGGCTACCGATCGGTAGGCCGTTCTTGAAAATAGTTGCGGGCGAAAGGTGACTAGGCACCCTGATTGCGTTTCTGGTCGAGCATGACTGCGCCCACAATGAGCGCTCCCTTGAGGACCTGCTGGTAGTAGGATTGGATGCCCATCAGATCGAGACCGTTGTTCATGACGCCGATGATGAGCGCACCGATGAGTGTTCCGGTGATGCGACCGACGCCGCCGGACAGGCTGGTGCCGCCAATGACGACGGCTGCGATAGCGTCGAGTTCGTAGCTGATACCCGCTTGCGGGAGGGCAGAGCCGGTGCGGGCAGACAGGATCATGCCTGCAAGACCCGCCAGCCCGCCGGAGATGACATAGACGGAGAAACGCACCCGTGAGATATTGATGCCTGAGGTATTCGCGGCGTGAGGATTACCGCCGACAGCGTAGATATAACGTCCGAACCGGGAGCGATTCAGAATCCACCACGATACCAGGAACACGATTGCGAGCAGGATGACCGGAACCGGAATACCCAGAATGTTGCCGGTCCCGATCCAGCGGAAATCCGGAATAAGTGCCGGCACTGGCTTGCCACCGCCATAGATGAGCGTTAGTCCGCGCGCGGCGGAAAGCATGCCCAGCGTCGCCACGAAGGCTGGAACCGCAAAGCGCGAGACAATTGTGCCGACCAGTGCGCCGCAGCCAATGCCTACCAGCACGCCGACGGGAATGGCTATGAACGGCGAATACGGGGCGCCGGCAATGCCCGCCGTCGCCGATGTGGTTGCGAAGCTGGCGCTGACGATACCGGCCAATGCGACCACAGAACCAACTGAAAGATCGATACCGCGCGTCAGAATGACGAATGTCATGCCGATGGCAAGAATGCCGTTGATCGAGGTCTGCAGCAGGACGTTGGAAATATTGCCTGCTGTAAGGAAATATTCGTTGGAGAACGAGAGGATCGTGGCCAAAAGCAGGAAGGCAATGAATATGCCGTATTCCTGGATAACCAGTCTGCGGCGTTCAGAGCCAAACCAGCTCGACGATGAATTTTTTTCTGTGGTGGACACTGTTCTACCTCTCCAGAACCGGCCGTATCTGCTGTAGCAGACGGCTGCTCTATCTCCTTGGTCTCAGACGAAACGCGATGCTTTTCCGGTCAGCCTTTATGTCGAAAGATGCACCAACGACTGCGCGTCCGTTTCTGCCCTGCGATAAATGCCGGCCGATTGTCCGCCGCGCATGACCATGATGCGGTCAGACATGCCGAGAATTTCATCGATCTCGGAAGAGATCATGACGACAGTTCCGCCTTCGGAAGCAAATTCGCAGATGATGCGGTAAATTTCCTGTTTTGCGCCGACATCGACGCCACGCGTTGGTTCATCGAGCAGCAGAACGCACGGCTTTCGCAGGAACCATTTTCCGAGCACGACCTTCTGCTGGTTGCCGCCTGAAAGTCCGGAAACGGCCATCGTGTCGTGTGCGACTTTGATCCTGAAGCGCTCTATCATTTCCCGGCTGGCGGACGATTCCTCGCGTCGGTTCATCGCAAAATGCGGGCTCATCTCCGGAAGGCTGGCAAGGCAGATATTGTTGCGAACGGTGTCGCCAAGATTGAGACCGGTCAGTTTGCGATCTTCCGTCACGAAGGCCAGTCCGAGCGCCATGGCGTCAGAGGGGCGCCGGATGGTTATCGGCTCGCCTTCAAGGCGGATTGCGCCCTGGGATGCTTTATCCAGTCCGAAAAGACAGTTGAATATTTCCGAACGGCCTGATCCCATCAATCCGTAAATGCCGAAAATCTCGCCTTTGTGCGCTGCAAAGGAAATGTCGGTTATCTTACCGGGCGCGCTGAGGCCCGAGACTTCTATGCCCGGTATTTCTGTCGGCGCATTCGTCTTGATATATTCTTCGCCCAGTTCCCGTCCCACAATCATACGGATCAATTCCGCGCGTGTGATGTCATCGAGGCTGCCGCTGTCGATATAACTGCCGTCTCGAAACACGGTATAGGTATCGGCGATCTGAAAAATTTCCGACAAGCGATGCGAGACATAGACGATGCCTTTGCCGCTCGCTTTAAGACGTTCAATGGCTGCAAACAGCTGCTGGGCTTCCTTTTCGCCAATGGCCGAGGTCGGCTCATCCATAAAGATGACTTCTGCGTCGTGACTGAGTGCCTTGGCAATTTCCACAAGCTGGATTTCGGCCACAGACAAATTCATCATGAACTGATTGGCGCGGATCTTGAACGCGAGCTGGTCCAGAAGCTTTTGGGCGTTCCGGTTCATCGTCTTGAAGTCGATGCCGCCGAAACGGCGGAGCGGCTCTCTGCCGAGATAGATATTTTCCGCCACCGTCATGTGGGGAACAGGGCTGAGCTCCTGTTCGATGATCGCGATCCCCGCCTGCAGCGCTTCAGCTGGACTGGAATATGTCACTTCTTTTCCGCGCCGCCGGATGTGTCCGTCGTCGCGGGCGTGGATGCCCATCAGGATTTTCAGAAACGTGGATTTGCCCGCGCCGTTGCCGCCGCAAAGTGCATGCACTGAGCCGGCGCGCAATTGCAGCCGACCGTTCCGCAAGGCGGCAACGCCGCCAAAGGACTTCTTGAGTCCCTCCACATCCAGCAGAAATTCCAATGCATTTCCTCCGCTGGCGACAATCAGCGCTGCCGCCGGTTTCGACGATCAAGCCGTCGTTTTGACAATATTCGGTAAAGGATCGACAAATGTCAACCCATGATGTATGAAGGATGAAAAGAGCGGGAGAAGCGCTGGGTCCGGATGACTGCGCTTAAAACCGGGAGGTTTGAATGGCTTTTTATATTCAAATGGTTAGTGCGGTTTTATGTTCCTGTCGGGCTTTGACAGGGCGCAATGCCAAGCGCCGGGCCCCTTCAGTCAGAAGCTCTACTTTTCAGAAGATTTCTGTAAGTCTGGAAAGATGTTGACAAGAGACAGAACTGTCTGACAAATGTCAAAATCGAGGACTGAGCTTCAAATCGTAAAACTGTCTGGAGGCGGCAGGGTTTGAAGGACCAAGAGGTGCTCGTTAGCGGGAGGATGGACGTGTCAACGAATAGCCTGGATCGACAGACGCTGTTTCTGGCGTTGATCAATATTGCCGTTCTGGCCGCGGGCGGGTTTCTGGCTGGCTCAAATTTTATGGACAGCTATAATTTGCAATCCATGGCGTCGCAGGTTCCCGAACTGGGGCTTCTCGCCTTCGGTGTCATGCTGGCAATGATTTCGGGCAACGGCGGCATTGATCTTTCAGGCATAGCTCTGGCAAATCTTTCCGGTGTCGTCGCATTCCTGCTCACGCGCCATTACATTCCAGCTGCCGATGCGCCTTTGCTGTTCTCGTGGGTTTTCGCCGGTCTGGCACTCGTAGTGGGAATGATCGGCGGTATCACCAACGGGATCGTGATCGCATATGCCCGTCTAACGCCGCTGATCGCGACGCTTGGAACCCAGCTTCTGTTTACCGGCATCGCCGTCTTCCTGACCAACGGTTCCGCTGTGAGCATGGGTTTTATCGAGCCGCTCGATAACTTCGGCAATATGCCTGTTCTTGGTATTCCGTTGTGTTTTGCTCTGTTTCTCGCGATCGCTTTGGCACTGTCTTTTCTGCTGAAATATACGCCTTTCGGCGTGAAGCTGATGTTGCTCGGCAGTAATGCCAGGGCGGCCCGCTACGGCGGCATCAACGAGAAGCGCATGCTTCTGATTACCTATACCTTGTGCGGACTGCTTGCTTCAGTCGCCGGGATCATCATTGCAGCGCGCAACTCATCGGTGAAATGGGACTACGGTGGGTCTTACGTGCTGATCGCGATCCTGATTGCCGTTCTGGGCGGCGTCAAGCCGGAGGGTGGATACGGCAAGGTCGTCTGTGTGCTGATGGCTGCGACGGCTCTGCAGATCCTGTCGAGCCTGTTCAATTTCATGAATATTTCGAATTTCTTCCGCGATCTCGCCTGGGGTGTTCTACTGCTGGCGCTTCTCGCATCGGCACGTATGCACTTCGGCTACTGGTTACGACCAGGACGACAATAGAGACAAAGCCGGCGGCTGCGGGATCAAAGCCGCTGGCGGACGACCGAAAAACAATCTGCTTATATTAATGGAGGAGTCATATGAGCATGTTTTCCAAAATGATAGTCGCCACGATGCTTGCGGGTACGGTTATGGCAGGGACTGCCTTTGCCCAGGACAAGCCAACCATCGTGACGGTAGTCAAGGTTACCGGTGAAAACTGGTTTACCCGAATGAATGAAGGCGTTGATGCCTATGGCAAGGACAATGCCAATGTGAGCACCAGTCAAGTTGGCCCGGCAAAGGCAGATGCTGCCCAGCAGACCCGCATCATCGAAGATCTCGTCGCTAAGAATGTCTCGGCGATAGCGGTTGTGCCGATGGATCCTTCGGCGCTTGAAGGTGTTCTGCGGCGTGCTTCCCAGCGCGGCATCAAGGTCATAACCCATGAGGGCGACAGTCTGGTGAACACCGATGTCGATATCGAAGCCTTCGACAACAAAGCATTCGGCGCCCGCATCAATGAAAAGCTTGCCGAATGCATGGGCAAGTCCGGCAAGTGGACATCGTTCGTTGGATCGCTTGGCAGCCTTACGCATAACCAGTGGGTCGAGGCTGGTGCCGAAAACGCGAAGCAATACGCGGACATGGAGCTGGTGGCAGAGAAGAACGAGTCATTCAACGATGCCAACCGCGCCTATGAAAAGGCCAAGGAAATTCTCCGTAAATATCCGGATATCAAGGGGTTCCAGGGATCGTCTGCGATCGACGTGATCGGCATCGGGCGTGCTGTCGAGGAAGCCGGACTGCAGGACAAGACCTGTGTGTATGGTCTCGGTCTGCCCAAGGATACCGGTCCGTATCTCGAAAGCGGCGCCGTCGACCAGATTTTCTTCTGGGACCCGAAGGATGCCGGTTACGTTATGAACAAGGTCTCGGACCTCGTTCTGAAGGGCGAGGAGATCAAGGACGGCATGGATTTGGGCGTGCCGGGCTACGAGAAGATGACCGTCATCAAGGGGCCGGGCAAAGGCATCATCATTCAGGGTCAGGCTTGGGTTGATGCGGATAAGTCCAACTACAAGAATTTCCCGTTCTGATCGCGACAGAACGAACCAAAGCTGACTTCCGGGGCCTCCTGCATCACGGCGACCCCGGAAGAACTATCAGGTAGTTTCAGGATTTCACCATGCTTGCCACCGATACAACGACACATTCTGCGCCACCGTTTCTTGAGGTCAGAAACGTCAAGAAGTCTTTTGGCGGCGTGAAAGCACTGAAAGACGTCAGCCTGACGATCGAAGCCGGACAGATCTACCATCTGATGGGAGAAAACGGTTGCGGCAAGAGCACGCTGATAAAGATCCTCTCGGGTGCACAGCCGGCCGATGAGGGGCAAATACTGATCGATGGTGAAGTAACTGGCGCACGAGCCGGTGATCTCGGTGCGATCGGCGCGCTTCGCGCCGGTATTGAAACCGTTTATCAGGATCTGTCGCTTCTCCCTAATTTCTCAGTGGCGGAAAACGTAGCATTTACCGAACAGCTCGTTGAAGCCTCCGGCCGCCTTTCCCGCCGGTTGAATATTTCCCTGTTGCACGAGACCGCGCGCCGTGCGCTTGCCGAAGTGCATTTGCCAACCGATAACGCGTTTCTCGCGCGTCGGACAGACACGCTGCCGCTGGCGACCCGTCAGTTGATCGCCATTGCGCGCGCTGTCGCTTCCGAGGCGCGCTTCGTCATCATGGACGAGCCGACGACATCCCTGACGCGTCAGGAAGTTGAAAACCTGTTGCATGTGGTAGAGCGCCTTCGCAGCAACGGTATCGCGGTTCTGTTCGTCACGCACAAGCTTGATGAATGCAAGTCGCTTGGCGGACGTGCAATCATCATGCGCGACGGGCTCAAGGTTGCCGAGCTTGACGTCGCCGGGCACAGCAAGGCGGAGTTTAGTCACTGGATGACGGGCCGTGAAATCAGCGAAACACGCTATCGCACCGATCCGAAACTGGGCGATATCCTGCTCGAAGTTGATAGGCTGGGTGATGGCAAAGCCTTCCAGGACGTTTCGCTCACACTCAGGAAGGGTGAGATTCTGGGTATTACGGGACTGCTGGATTCCGGTCGCAACGAGCTTGCGCTTGCGCTTGCTGCTGTCAGACCGGCACCAAGGGGCAAGGTGCGCCTGAACGGGCAGGAGATCGCCCCGCAATCGACCGCGCACGCCATTGAGTATGGTATCGGTTACGTCCCGGAAGACCGGCTCACCGAAGGTCTTTTCCTCGAAAAGCCCATACAGGATAATATCACCCTGCCAATCCTGGACCGATTGCGCAATGCGCTGGGTGTCATCAGTGCCCGGCGGGCGCGACGCGTCGCCGAGCAAAGCGTTACCGACCTGCAGATCGTGGCGCCAGATGTCACGATACCGGTGCAATCCCTTTCGGGCGGCAATCAGCAACGCGTCCTGATAGGTCGCTGGCTGACCATCAACCCGCAGCTTCTGATCTTGCATGGGCCGACCGTCGGGGTCGATGTCGGGTCGAAGGATACAATCTTCCGTATCATCCAGCGGCTGGCCGATGAGGGCATGGGTGTTATCATCATCAGCGATGATCTGCCGGAACTCCTGCAGAACTGTGACCGCATTCTCGTCATGCGACAGGGCCGTATCGTGGCAGCGCATGCTGCCGATGGTTTGACCGAAGATGCCATCTACCAATCCATGGCCAGCACGTCGAAGGAGGTGGTACAATGACCGAGATTGCATCGGCCAGCGTTGCAGCTAAGGGTCAGCGCGGCATTGGCTCACGCCTTTGGGATCTGCTGGGCCGTCGGCCCGAAATCTTTACGCTTCTTCTGATTATTCTGACCTGTCTGGTGGTTATTGGCGCCAATCCCGACTTCCTTCAGATGAGCAATATCGTGGATATTCTGCGCGCTTCCGTTGTGCGCGGACTATTCGCAATGGGTGTTCTGGTCGTGCTCGCTTCGGGCGGGATCGATGTTTCGTTTACCGCGATTGCAGCCTTCGTGATGTATGCACTTACCATGTTGGTCACGAACTGGTTTCCCGAAATGCCGATGACGATCATTCTGATCCTTGCGGCATTGGGCGGCGGCGCTTTCGGGGCTCTGAATGGCCTGCTTGTCCAGAAACTGCAAGCGCCATCGCTGATCGTTACCATCGGGACGCAATATGTGATCCGCAGCTTTCTGCTGACTTTCGTCGGGACCGCATTGTTCATGAATATTCCGGTGGCGATGGATGCTTTCGGCAAGGCGTCGCTGTTTACGCATCACGCATCAAACGGCGTCGTTTCCGTTCTGCCGGCGACGGTTCTGGTCCTTGTCGCTGCGGCTCTGGTGACATGGTTCATTCTTGAGCGGACATTGATGGGGCGGGCGATCTTCGCCGTTGGCGGCAATCCGGGAATTGCCGAGCGCCTTGGCATCAACCTCTTTCGCGTGCGTATTTTCGTCTTCGCCTATGCGGGGCTTCTGGCCGGCATTGCGGGTGTCGTTCACGTCTCAAGCAACCGTCTCGCCAATCCGTTCGACCTTGCCGGTATGGAACTTGAAATCATCGCAGCCGTTGTGTTGGGCGGGGCACGGATCACGGGCGGTTCAGGCTCGGTGACCGGAACGCTCCTGGGCGTGCTTCTGATTACGATCGTCAGCAATGTGCTGATCTTCGTGGGTATTCCAAGCACACTGCAACTCGCTATCGTCGGCATTTTCATCCTGCTCGCTGGTACGATCTTCGCCTTGCGCAATCGCAGTTGAAGCCAAACTGGACGTGCCTTGCTCAAGTCTGCATGGTGCGGCCTCATGCATTTTCTGGGAGGTTTTTCATGTCACATGACGTGTCGGTCGTCGGGCTCTATATTCTTGATGTACTCGGTCGACCGGTCGATGCAATTCCACCGGGCGGAGATGTCGAATTTATCGATGAAATCCGGTTGACCGTCGCGGGTACCGCAGGCGGTACGGTGGTCGATCTGGCAAAGCTCGGCCTGAACTGTCTGGCCGTCGGAGCTGTTGGTGACGATGAGAAGGCGGATTTCGTTATCGCGACGCTGCAAAGGTTTGGTGTCGATACGGCACAGATGCAGCGTCTGAAGGGCGTGCCGACATCGTCTACGATCCTGAATATCCGCCGCAACGGTGATCGCCCGGCCTTGCATGCGCGTGGGGCCTCGGATCATTTCGAGATTGCCGACAGTGCACTGGATGCAGTCCTGGAACCGCCAATCATCCATCTTGGTGGAACTGGCCTTCTGGCCAGGCTCGACGGAGAGCCAAGTCGAAAGCTGCTTGCAGAAGCAAAGGCACGCGGAAGAATAACGACTTTCGACCTCCTTGGCGCAAATGATGGCACGCTTGATCTTATCGCCCCGCTTTTCCCGCATATCGACTATTTCATGCCTTCGATCGAGGAAGCAAAACAGATTTCGGGGGCTACGGATGTAGAAGGCGCAGGAGCGTTCTTTCTCGAGCGCGGTGTGAAGCATTGTGTGTTTACGCTGGGTGGCGACGGTGTTTGTTTCATGGATGCATCGGGCGAGATCGTGCGTCAGCCTTCTTTCCGGATCGAAGTTGTGGATACGACCGGGTGTGGCGATGCTTTCGACGCCGGCTTCATCACGGCCCTGCATCACAAGATGGATCTGAAAACAGCGTTGAACTTCGCTCAGGCGTCTGCCGCACTGGTCGCAACGGGCCTTGGCTCGGATGCGGGTATTCGCTCCTATGATGAGACGCTTGCATTTATGAACACGGTGCCTGTCCGGCGTTAGGGTGGTGGAGAGTGGGCGGGTTGAAAACCTGCCCGCTTTCTAATCTGTAAGGAGCCTCTCGGCGGCATCCATATCAGTAACCAGATGTGTGGCGTAGCCACCCATCAGAACCGCGCGTATCGCTTCTACTTTCTGCGCACCACCCGCCACGCAGAGCCTGTTGGGCACACGGCGCAGTTCATCCAGTTCGATGCCGATAACGCGCCGGTCAAGTTCGCGGACGATCTGCTTTCCGTCGCGATCAAGAAAGCGGCAAATCAGAACGGCTGCTGCCCCTTCGCGGGCATACGCGTCGATTTCCTCATCGCTGGTTACATCTGCGATACGCATCGTGCTTTCGGCGGCCAGGCCACCGACGCCGAACACGATCAAGCCGGCCTGGCCGATCAGTTCGAACTGTCGCTGAAGTACAGGTTCGCCCATCAGCGCATCACGCAGACCAGCCGTACTGAGCACGGCGGGAGCCAGCATGTTGATGCTGGTGGCTCCCATGTTACGCGCCATAATCGACGTGCAAAGCTCGGCGGAAAATTCCCTTTTACCGATGGAGCAACCGGTGACCTGCACCACGGTTAATCCTTCCATGGGCTGTGGCATTGAAATTGCGTCGGCGACGGCGAGTACCGTACGCCCCCATGAAACACACACGGTTTCGCCAGGTTTCACCATGCGTTCCATCAAACGGGCGCCGCCGGCGCCCAGTGCCTTCAGGCGCGCTTCGGCCGTGAACGATTTTTCTGATGGAATGACGAGCGCTTCCGACAGTCCGAACCGCGCAGTTAATTTGCGGGCGATATGTGTGCGTGTTGCTATTTCAGGATTTATCAGGATGCGCACCACGCCTCTTTGTCGCGCCTCCTGCAGATAGTTGACGATGGTTGCGCGTGAGACCCCAATCATCTGCGCAATTTCGTTCTGGGTAAGCTGGTTCTCGTAATAGAGCCATGCCGCCCAGACGACGGCATCATCGAACTCGGCCGGGATGGTATGCGTAGACGTTGTTTGAGCGCCCGATATCATACTCGTTTCCTACTGTCTTTGTTGTGCCTGAGTTGCACAGAAAAGCCTTTCGATCAACACGACAATCAATCGAGTTGACTAATGTCAGTCAATGGTGTCAATTGTATATGAGGGGAAAAGGAATCTCCACAAGTCTTTGTTGCGCCATGGGAAATGCCAGATTTCACATGATAGCACCCTTGCGTCTGCACTTTGATGCGCAGGCCAGCAACTAATGGAACAACAGATGAAATCAAATTGGTCACAGGCGGATTTCGACAGGATCGTCGGCACGTATGAGAAGCAAGGCGTAAATCGCGATGTCGCGATCCGCACCTATACAACACGCCTCCTGGGTTCCGAGCCGAAGCTGGTTTTGCATGGCGGGGGCAACACTTCGGTCAAGACCACGTTGATTGATCACGATGGCAGTGAAGTTTCAGTGCTATGCGTCAAGGGCAGCGGCTGGGATATGAGCAAGATCGAACCCGCGGGTCTTCCTGCCTTGCATCTTGAACCGTTGAAGGCCATGGTGAATTACGAGACGTTGTCGGATGACGATATGGTCATGCTGCAGCGTCGCCTGTTGCTCGATCCGGTGGCTCCGAACCCGTCGGTAGAAGCTATTCTTCACGCGATCCTGCCGTACAAGCACGTGGACCATACCCATGCGAACGCGATCGTGGCACTCACTAATCAGCCACGTGGCGAAGCGATGATCCGGGAAGTTTTTCCGGAGATGATAATTGTGCCCTACGTCATGCCTGGCTTCGATCTTTCGAAGGCATGCCTGGAGGCATTTTCTGCACGGCCCGATGCGCCCGGCATGATCCTGCTGAAGCATGGCATTTTCACCTGGTCGGATGATCCGCGTGAAGCCTATGAAAACATGATCGCTGCGATTGATCGTGCTGAAAAGCGCATTGCCCAAGGCAAGCCGCGTCCATTCGGAACGGCGAGCACCTCACGATCCGGGCGAACTTTGGCCTCGGTTGCCGATATCGCACCAATATTGCGTGGAGCGATTGCACTTCCTGGCACGGCAGAGGGACAACCGCGGCGCTTCATTCTCGAGCATCGCGTTAATGATGATGTCCTTGATTTTTGCGGGGCGCCCGATGTCGCAGATCTGGTACGACGAGGGAATGCGACGCCGGAACACGTTATTCATATCAAGCGCTTTGGTGTGGCATTGCCAAAGCCGGAGGTCAAAAATCTTGAAGCATGGGCAGCCGGTGTAAAACTGGCCGTGACAACCTATGTGGCGGACTACACGGCCTATTTCGAGCGCAACAATGCACGCGTGGGCGGTGGCAGGAAGATGCTCGATCCGATGCCGCGTGTTTTCTATGTCGAAGGCATAGGGCTGTTTGCGGCTGGAAACACACAGAAAACTGCTCGTATCTGTGCGGATGTTGCCGAGGCGACGATCGAGGTCATTCGCGGTGCAGAAGGGATGGATCGGTTCGAAGCTCTATCAGAGGAAGATCTGTTCGACATCGAATACTGGTCACTGGAGCAGGCAAAGCTCACCAAAGTGACGGAAAAGCCGTTGACGCGACAGGTAGCTGTGGTGACAGGTGGCGCGGGTGGGCTTGGCCTGGCCATCGCGGAACAACTGAAAAGCCAGGGCGCGGAACTTGCATTGATCGATATTGATATGGAGCGGGTTAGTGCAGAAGCGAAACGGCTGGATAGCTTTGCCATTGCATGCGACCTGACTGATCCCGCCTCTGCGGATAATGCACTTGCGCAAATTGCGGTGGAGTTTGGTGGGATTGATATACTGGTTTCCAATGCGGGGGCGGCTTTCCGGGGCGCTTTGACATCTGTGGATGACGATCTCTTCAAGGCCGCATTCGATCTTAATTTCTGGAGCCATCATTATATTGCACGCGCCGCAGTCAAGGTCATGCAGAAGCAGGGAACTGGCGGCGCCATGGTGTTCAATGTCAGCAAGCAGGCTGTAAACCCCGGACCAGATTTCGGCCCCTATGGCACATCCAAGGCAGCATTGATGGCATTGATGCGCCAGTATTCTCTGGAACATGCCGCTGATGGCATCACCGTGAATGCGGTCAATCCCGACAGGATACGTACAGGCCTGATGACTGATGAAATGGTTGAGGAACGAGCGCGTGCCCGGGGCGTGACGCCAGAGGTTTATATGCGAGGCAATCTGTTGAAGCGGGAAGTCTCGGGCTACGACGTTGCCGAAGCGGTTCTGCATCTCGTGCATGCGCGTACGTCCACTGGCACTGTAATAACCGTCGATGGCGGGAACGTCGGCGCGATGATGCGATAGATCGTCTTATAATTGCGTCAGCGATTAGTGCTGAGTTGAGTGGAAGCGGGTTTCGTCTTCGCGGGTAGGCAAATTGAGGGTAGGAATTGGAGGATGAACTTCATCACTGCGACCGGTTTGCAATCCGTGGTCGATCCTCCGTCTGATCGGCTTGAAGCATTTGGCCAGCCGTGCAGCCACCGCGTCATAGGTGTTTGCCGCGCTGGCAGGATATGTCAGGCGAAAGACACGAACTGTGTCGACGCCATCCGCCGCATTTCCTTCCAGCAGGAGTTTGGCGTAGAAGACGTGGTCCTTCCCGCGACCGGAGACGACTGCCCAGTCCGTTGTAACGCGGCGATACGTGACTGTGTCGCCATCGCCGGAAAGATGGCCAATGAGGGCGTCAATGTCCTGCTTCAGAACATTGTAGCTGCCCCAGACCGTCAGTTCGGCACCTGACTCACCGGTAAACTTGCGACCGTCGCCATTGTCTGCCTCCGGTTGCGCGGTCAACAGGTCGCCCGGATAGCAGACGGAATAGCCGAAACGCACATTGTCGTAGACGTTCCACTCGTGTTCTGCTCCCACGGCAGGCACGCCTGCGGTCATGCTGAACAAAGATACCGCTAGCGATCGTAAGAAGATACTCATTCGTCAGTCCTTTCAATGATCGTCGTCAATTGCCTGGTTCGATCATATGAAGCGCACTATGATCGCGGCGCCGAGACCGATCAGGATGCCACCACTGACTTTTGAGACCCAGGTGCCGGAGCCCGACGAAACACGCGGCGATGCGAAGGAGGCGATGGCCACCGCGGTAAGATCGCCGAGCGAGAAAGCGCTGTTGACGATGATACCAAGCAGTAGGAACTGAAGCCTGTCAGGCATTGCCGCCTGCGGATCAACGAACTGCGGCAGGAAGGTCAGGAAAAACAGCGCGGTCTTCGGATTAAGAATCTCGACCAGGATGCTGTCGCGCAGAACGCGCTTGTGCCTCGCAGGGATTTCGGTTTCTTCCTCCGGGATGGCGGGAAAGATCATCCTTCCACCCAGCCAAAGCATATAGAGCGCGCCCGCCATCCGCACGAGTGAATAGAGCACAGGCGCATGGTGCAGAAGCGCGGCCAGTCCAACGGACGCAGTCACAATATGGATGTAGCAACCGAGATGGATGCCGAGGGCCGCCATCAGGCCCGCCCTGTGCCCGTAAGCCAGGGTCTGTGCGGACATATAAAGGATTGCTGGACCTGGCAAGATGGCGAAGGCAAGTGTAGCAAGGGCAAACGGTATCCAGGTTTCCGGCAACATGCTGCCGACCTCCGATCTCCCGCCAGGCCGGAGTCAATCAGACTTTATTGATCATGAAAAACGATTTATCATCATGCTATTCATGATCGTTCGAGGTGAATCAATGTTCGATATCGCACTGTTGCGGACCTTTGAGGCAGTCGCTGGCTTATCGAGTTTCACACGAGCGGGGCAACAGCTGAACTTGACGCAATCGGCCGTGAGCGCGCATATCCGGCGGCTGGAAGAACAGACGGGGACCGTCCTCTTCGAGCGCAATACCCGCTCGGTTGCGCTGACGCCGCAGGGGCAGGCTCTGCTCGGCTACGCAAAGGCGATCCTGCGCCTGAGCGAGGAAGCCCGGACCCTTATGAAAGGAAACAGCAGCGGGTTTCATCTGCGGATGGGTGCCTCCGATGATCTGACGAGTACATGGCTGCCGTCGGCGCTGAAAAAGTTTCAGGATTCCCGCTCGGACAGGACGTTGGAAATCCAGATTTCGAACACAGCCTCTTTGCTGGAATCCATGGACAGGAGCGAACTTGACCTGATCATTGCCTGCCGATGTCGGGGCGATCAGTCCGGCATCCATTTGTGGAATGAACCGCTCCGATGGATGGTCGGCAAGACACCGCTCGATACCGAAGCACCGATTCCGCTCGCCGTCTTTCCTGAACCGTGTCCTTACAGGGATGCCGCCCTTGCAGCGCTCGCCGCGAAAAACTGCAGATGGCGGATAGCAAGCATCAGTCCCAGCCTTGGCAGCCTGACGGCCATGGCCGGGGCCGGCCTCGCAGTCTCGCCACTCAATTCCGGTTCCATCCCGGCAAAACTACAATCAATAGTAGCCGATGAACAACTGCCGCGACTGCCCGACGTTGAATTTGTAGCCCATGTCAGGCCTGGTCTGTCGGAAGAGAATGCGCTGCTCACGCGCTCGGTAATCGACTGGATTAGCGTCAACAGGCCGAAGCTGAATACATAGATGACGCAAGAGTTGAGATGTCAGTGTGATCCAATGAGCGTGGGTATGTAACAGGATAGGAGCACGAATGAAGGATCTGGAACAATTCGCCAGAGAGGTATTTCTTAATCAACCTTTCAGTCAGTATCTGGGTGCTGAACTTGTTAATGTAGGTGATGGTAGCGCTGTTATATCCCTGGTCATCCGCGAAATTCATACCCAGCAACATGGCTTTGTTCATGGTGGCGTGATCAGCTATCTGGCAGATAACGCGCTAACATTTGCTGGAGGTCTCGCTTTGGGAGGTGACGCGCTCACTTCTGAATTTAAGATCAACTTTGTTCGACCTGCAAAAGGCGGCACATTGCTTGCAAACGCATCGACATTAAGCAAGGGCAAGCGTCAAGCTGTGTGTCAATGCAAGGTTGTTTGCGACGAAATGCTCGTGGCAATCGCTCAGGGAACAATCGTCAAAGCTTAGGAGTCTTTCAGGGCAGTTTGGTCTGTGGGCTTAGAGTCCGTTTTCGGGATATTTGCGAAAAAGAGTATACTCATGTCGTCCATCACTTCAGGCAATGCAGAGCAGTATGGTGATAGCCGGAAGCTTGCCGCTCGCGCTCGACTGAATAGCGAATACTCTATTGCCGAAATCAGCTGGTTTCCGTGGGTAGCGAAGCAGTTCCCCCTTAACGCTGGCGACAGCGTTCTTGATGTTGGATGCGGCCCGGGCTGGTTTTGGGCGACGGTCGCAAGCGAGGTACCGGAGAATCTAAAGCTTACCCTTTCCGATCTGTCGCCTGGCATGGTTCAGGAAGCCGTTGAGCGGTGCCAACCATTGCCATTCGCATCGGCCACAGGCCAACAAGCCGACGCGACGGCCCTACCTTTCGAGGACGGTTCCTTTGATGCCGTAATAGCTATGCACATGTTCTATCATCTGGCTGACCCGTCGAAGGCGATTGCAGAAATGTATCGGGTTTTGAAGCCGGGCGGCTTCCTTGCCTTGACGACGAACGGGGCCGGGAACATGCGCGAGATGTATGCGCTGGCAACCGTGTTCGGCAGCGCACCCTTGGACCCGGCCGGCGCTGCCTTTGGATACGATGCCGCCGAGCGGTTCATGCAGGCCCAGTTCGGCAATGTGAGCATGACGCAGCACCCGGCCCGCCTGCGAGTGACGGAGCCGGAGGACGTATTCCTAGCCCTCACGTCCTATCCACCCGGAGACAGCGCAGGCGAGGCGCAGCTTGCCGCGTTATGGGATGCGATCACTGAAGCGTTTCGGGCCGGAAATGGAGTTCTTGAGGTTGGTAAGGAAAGTGGCGTGTTCATCAGCCGAAAGGCGGTCTGAACTATCGCACATTTCCTGAAACCTGCACCATGTCCGCAGTTGCCAGTGTTCAGGTCCCGTAAGGGTAAAATACCTTGGCAAAAAGGGGTGTTTTAACTGGAAGCGTCAAAATTTGACGTCTTGATTCTCAATGGGTTACAACATCTCCAGAGGCAAAATAGCGTGGCAACCGACAAAACTTAATTCTCAAACGGACTCTAAGTCATCCCAGTACATTGCCGCGCATTATAAAAACCCAAAACCATTTAGGTTTTCTTCGCTCAAGCAGCCGCAAAAAACACGGCTGCTCCACTTCGTTGATGCGGCTTAACGCCTTACGTTCGTTATAAGAGTGATGGATCGAGCCGCAGCTGTCACGAGGGGTGCATATTTTTCTTCCGCTTCCTCCGGCGTGTAGCGACTGCGAGATACAGCAATATTGATTGCGCCATATGGATGGCCCCTTGCATCCAGAACGGGTGACGCAAAAGATAGATCGCCGTGGAAATACTCCTCAAAAGCTGTTGCATAGCCTTTAGCTGCGGCCAGTTTGAGCTTCGCGCTTAATTCGTCACGGTTCCATGTGGTGTGTGGTGTGTAGGGATGCAAATGCGAACGATCCAACACATCATTCGCTTCTGTCTCTGTTAGCGTTGAGAGAATAGCAATGCCGGGTGCCGTGCAATAGGCGGGCAGACGCATGCCGGTGACGACATCATTGTTCAATACGTGGCGGCTCATAAAACGCTGAACGAACACGATGTCGGTTCCGTCGAGAACAGTCAAATTAACAGTCTCTTCCGTGGTTTTACTCAAATGCAGGAGGTAGGGCGTGCCTCGTTCCACCAAAACGCTGGCGCGGCTGTAATGGTAGCCGAAGTCCAGTGTCTTTACGCCCAGTTCGAAACGCTTTGTTTCGCTGCTCTTCGTCAAGTAGCCGAGTTTAGTCAGCGTGTAGGTAAAACGTTGCGCCGCGGAAATGTCTAGCCCGGTCTCTTCCGCGATCTGTGAGAGACTGAGTGTCGGTCTGCTGCCATCAAAGGCACGCATGACACGGAACGCTTTTTCCACTGACTGCACAAGCAGCGGATCGCGACCGCCGGTTTCGTTTTCTCCGGGTGAATTTGCTGACTTTTCCGATTTGCGTACCATCAAAAACTCGCCTGAGATCATTGTCCATCAATAACACAATTATCAAAGCATCTGAAAAGTCGCTTGACATTGTAATATAATAAAATCACCATAACATAATATTTATTGCAATGCAATAGAAATATATCGAGAAGCGTGTAATCCAAGGGAGAACATAATGGATCGCTTTATTCTGACTGAGCGTCGCGGCGAAGTTGGCATCATCACCCTCAATCGTCCGCACATTCTCAACGCTTGGCACAGTGCTATGCGTCGTCAGCTCATCGATGCCTTCGATGCGTTCGAAAGCGATGCCGATATCCGTGCTATCATCCTGACGGGTGCCGGCGATCGCGCGTTCAGTGCCGGTCAGGACCTGAACGAAACCCGCACTTTTGATGCCGAACGCGGCAAAGAATGGGTAGGCGAATGGGAGCGTCTCTATGATCGCATGCGTTCGCTGTCGAAGCCGCTAATTGCTGCTCTTAACGGTGTCGCAGCTGGTTCGGCCTTTCAGGTTGCTCTTCTTTGCGACATCCGCATCGGTCATCCGGCCGTTCGTATGGGGCAGCCGGAAATCAACTCAGGTATAGCCAGTACGACCGGTCCCTGGATCATGCGCGAGATTATCGGCCTTGCCCGTACTGTAGACCTGACGCTGAGCGGCCGCCTGATGGATTCCGAAGAATGCCGCTCCATCGGTATCATCAACCGCATCGTGGACCAGTCCAAAGTTCTTGATGAAGCAGTTGAACTCGGACGTGAACTTGGCGCCAAGCCGCCGGTTGCAATGCGCCTCAACAAACAGCGTTTCCGCGAAATGACAGAAGCAGGCTTCCGCGATTGTCTGGATGCCGGCTCGCGTATTCAGAAGGAAGCATATGCATCGGGCGAACCGGCTCGCATGATGGAGCAGTTTCTCGCTGAACGCGCCGCGCGCAAGGCGTCCTGATCAAATGCTGCCCGCCACCAGCGGTGGCGGGCAGTCTCATACCGCAATGTATAACGAAATAACCTGCCGGAGGGAAAACAATGACAAACGGGAAAACGTTCACAATTCATCGGCGCAATCTGTTGAAGCTCGGAGGCGGGCTCGGGATTGCTCTTGCTGCCCCGGCAATTTTGACGCGTCGGGCGTTCTCGGCTGAGCCACTGACAGTTGCCGATCCGGGTGGCCCTTATAGCCCCGGTTATCGCAAGGCATTTTACGATCCATTTGAAAAGGCGACAGGTATCAAGGTCGTGAATGTGGCGCGCGATGCCGAACCTACCGCACAATTTCGCGCTATGGTCGAAACCGGATCCTATAGCTGGGATGTTTGCACGCTGACACTGTCAGCACGTGATATCCTCCAGAAGCGAGATCTGCTTGAGCCGATCAATATTGCTGCCGGTGATGTGCCCGGCCTGATGCCGGATTCGTTGACCGATGTCTGGCTCGGTGTAGACGTCTATTCGACGATCATGGCTTATCGTGCCGACAAGTTCGACGAAGCTGCCGCGCCGAAATCCTGGGCTGATTTCTGGAACATCGAGAAATTTCCGGGTCGCCGGTCATTGCGCAAGAACCCGATCGATACTCTGGAACAGGCATTGCTTGCCGACGGCGTTCCGCTCGACAAGCTCTACCCGCTCGATATCGAGCGCGCTTATGCCAGCCTTGAGAAAATCAAGCCGCATGTGGATGTGTGGTGGACGGGCGGTGCCCAGTCGAGCCAGCTCATCCAGAGCGGCGAAGTGGATATGATCGCTTTGTGGAATGCACGTGCGCAGGCCGTCATCGACGGCGGAGCTCCCGTGAAAATCGGCTGGAACCAGGGCCTCTATTCCATTGAGGGCTGGGGTATCCCGAAAGGCTCGCCACGCGCCGACAATGCGCGTCAGTTTGTCAAGTTCTGTACCGATCCGAAGCAACAGGCGCTGTTCACGGAATTCCTCGCTTACGGCCCAACCAACCTGAAGGCCTATGAGCACATTCCGGCTGAGCGGGCGTCGTCGCTGCCGACCTTCGAAGCCAATCTGAAACAGATGAGCATTGCCAGGGAAGACTGGTGGAGCGCCAATCGTTCGGAAATGACCGAGCGCTTCAATGCCTGGATACTGGGCTAGGCCAGATTCGATCAAAGCCGAAACTGGGCGGCCGACGGTCTCCCTGACAACGCAATACACAAAACAAAAGGTGGAGCAGCGACCATGATGGCCGCTGGCTCCGGGTTTAAAGGGAACGACATGCTTGCCAAACCCGAACAGGCTCTTCAGCCGAAACTTCTCGTTGACGGACTATCCAAGCGCTACGGTGAAACCATCGCACTTAAGCCGACAAATATCGCGGTGCAGCCGGGCGAGTTCCTGACGCTTCTTGGACCTTCGGGATCCGGCAAGACGACGCTTCTTCAAATGATCAGCGGCCTTGTTCCGCCCACCGAAGGCCGCCTCTTCATCGACGGCAATGACGAGACCGATACGCCGGTGCATAAGCGCGATATCGGCCTTGTTTTCCAGCATTATGCGCTATTTCCACATCTGACTGTTGAGGAGAACGTTGCATTTCCACTGAAAATGCGTGGTCAGAATTCTGCAGACATCAAGAAGCAGGTACAGCACACGCTGGAAATGGTTCAGCTCGGCCACCTGGCATCCCGCTTCCCGCGTGAGCTTTCGGGGGGACAGCAACAGCGCGTGGCGCTGGCGCGCTGCTTTGTCTATCAGCCATCCATCATTCTTATGGACGAACCGCTCGGTGCGCTCGACAAGAAGCTGCGAGAGCATATGCAGTTCGAGATCAAGCGGTTGCATCGTAAGACCGGTGCGACCGTTGTTTATGTGACGCACGATCAGGAAGAGGCGCTTGCGCTTTCGGATCGCATTTGTCTGATGAACCATGCGATGGTTGAGCAGATCGCGCCACCGCAGGAAATCTACACCCGCCCGGCCACCGCTTTCGCTGCAGACTTTATCGGCATTTCCAATATTTTCCGAGGCAATGTCGAAACGGACACCGACGGTCGCAAGCGTCTTGCGACCGGGAATGCGAAGCTTCTTCTTGACAAGGCATGCACGGTAGATGGCGGCGAGATGGCCCTCGTCGTAAGGCCGGAACATCTGGCGCTCGGCGATACCGGAGTGAACCGCATCAGCGGTCAGGTCACGGAAGTGGTCTATGCCGGGTCCGAAACTCGCATATTGGTCGATGCCGCCGAAACGCGTTTGCTGACGGTGCGCGTGCCGCCGGGCCAGGTTATCCCTGCGCTGGGCGAAGACGTTACACTGAGCTGGCAGCCTGAAGCCGCCGTTCTGGTGACGCCATGAGTGTAGCTGCAGTCTCCCAGACGGGCGCGACGACGCGTTCCCCTTTCCGGTTCGGTCCGCTGTGGCTAGCTGTGCCGGGGCTCGCTTTCCTGATCATCTTCTTCCTCGTGCCCGTTGCGCGCCTGATGGGCCTGAGTTTCGAAAATGCCGATACGGGTGCGATGACGGCGGCGCATTACACACGAATCTTCGACACGGATGTCTATTTTCGCGTTTTGCTGATTACCTTTCGCATTGCCGCTCTGACCACGCTGTTTTCGCTTCTGTTCGGCTATCCGCTTGCCTACTGGCTGTCGCGTCTGCCGGAGCGCAAACGCGGTCTCATGATCCTGTTAGTCATGGTGCCGTTCTGGACGAGCTATCTTGTCAAGAGCTTTGCCTGGGTTATTCTTCTCGGGCGTACCGGCGCGATCAATCAACTTGGCCTTGCCTCCGGTGTCATCGGTTCACCGCTCGAAATGCTGCATAACGAGTTCGGGGTCATGATCGGCATGGTTCATGCCATGATGCCACTGGCGGTATTGACCATGCTGCCGGTTATGAGCGGGCTTGATCGCAAGCTGACACAGGCTTCAGGCACGCTGGGGGCAGATTCCGCCAAGAGTTTCTGGCTGGTCTATTTCCCGTTGTCCCTCCCGGGGGCCGCTGCAGCGGGGCTTCTCACCTTCATTTCTTCCCTTGGCTTTTTCATCGTTCCGGCCCTTTTAGGGGGACGCCAGCAGACCATGCTGGCGCAACTGATCATCGTGCAGGTGCAGGAAATCCTGAACTGGGCTTTCGCGGGTGCACTAGCTGCCATGATGCTGGTCGCTGCCCTTGTTACCTGCTGGGTCTATGATCGCGTTTTCGGTCTCTCAAGCCTTTCAGGCGATACGGGCACCGGACCTAAGGGCAAGAATGGTATTCTGCGAAATTGCGGTTTGCGTATTCTGGAAGTTTGTGCGCTTACGTCAAGCCGCGTCGCAACCGCAGTCAGTGATTTGCTTGGACAAGCCGTCACAAAGCGTCTGATGGGACTGTATTGCTTTCTGTCCTGCGCATTTTTGATGTTGCCGACGCTCATCGTGATCCCGATTGCGTTCACCAGTTCGCAGTTTCTGGAATTCCCGCCTCCCGGGTTCAGTCTTGACTGGTTCCGGGCCTATTTCGCCTCCGACCTCTGGTTGTCTGCGACCTTGCGCTCCTTCGGAGTCGCCTTTGCAACGGCAATCTTCGCGACGGTCATTGGTGGATTTGCAGCGCTGGCATTGGCGCGATCGCGATCGCGTTGGGCTGGACTGATCTTTGCCTTCTTTCTCGCTCCTATGATCGTTCCCCGCATCGTTATCGCTGTAGGCCTGTTTTATCTGTTCGCCCAGATCGGACTTGTGGCCACCAATACCGGCCTCGTAATCGGCCATACAGTACTGGCTCTGCCTTTTGCATTCGTTGCGATTGCCGCAGTCTTGAAAAGCTATGACTGGCGTCTTGATCAGGCCGCGGCAACTCTCGGCGCGAACAAGGTACAAGCCCTGCGTTTCGTTACCGTTCCGCTTATCCGCAGCGGTCTGACGGCAGCATTCCTGTTCGCCTTTATTACCTCCTTCGACGAACTGACGGTTGCGATCTTTGTCAGTGGCGGCATCAAGACCACTCTGCCCAAACAGATGTGGGATGACATGATCCTCCAGCTCAATCCGACGCTTGCCGCTGTATCGGTCGTCGTTTTCCTCATCGTCACAACACTTCTTCTGGCGGCGGAAAAACTCCGCCGCTCCTCCTGATCAAAAAAGAGTGCTTCCCATGACTTTGAAATTTGAAGGCTTCCTCGGAAGCTTCCTGACCAAGGCTGCGCAAAAGCCGGACCAGAACTTTGCCCTTTTTAATGGCGAACCGATCAGCTTCGCTGCCATTGAGAGGAAGTCAGCCGCACTTGCTACGCATCTGAATGCTCGCGGGCTTAAGCACGGTGATCGTGCTGCGGTCATGATGCGTAATTCGGACCTTTCCTTGCCCGTCCTGTTCGGTCTTGCTCGCGCGGGCATTGCCTGGGTGCCGGTCAATGCGCAGCAACGGGGCGAGGGGTTGCGCTATATTCTGAACCATTGCGAGCCCGGCGTGGTCATTTGCGATCCAGATGCGCGGGAAACCATCCGTGAATGTGGTGCCGAGATAGCGGGGGATGCTTTCATACTGACGTCGGGCGAAGGATCGCTAGAGGACATCGTCGCCGGGGAAAGCGCGAGCTTCACCGAAGCGCTGCCCGCTGCGAGCGATCTTTTCGCTATCATGTATACGTCCGGCACGACCGGGCGCCCAAAAGGCGTGCTTGTTTCCCACGGCATGATGCGGCTTGCCGGAGAAGCCGTACGGCAACTGACTATGGTGCGCCCTGGCGATGTGTTCTTCGTCTGGGAGCCGCTTTATCACATAGGCGGTGCACAGCTTATCGTCCTTCCCGCTCTGGAAGACGTCACACTGGCGATGGTCGACCGTTTCAGCGCCAGCCGTTTCTGGGCGCAGGTCCGCGAATATGGTGCAACGCATATCCATTATCTGGGCGGTATCCTGCAAATATTGCTGAAGCAGCCGGAATGCGCTTTCGATCGGGATCATCCGGTGCGGATCGCCTGGGGCGGCGGCTGTCCCAAAGAAATCTGGCCGCTTTTCCGCGACCGCTTCGGTGTCGAGATGCGGGAATGTTATGGCATGACCGAAGCGTCAAGCATCACAACCTGTAATGATAACGGAACCCCGGGTGCAGTGGGCAAACCCATGCCATGGTTCACGGTCGAGCTTCTTGATGAAACCGGCCAGCCAGTAGCTGAGGGTGAGAAAGGCGAGATCGTCGTGCGTTCTTCTATCGAGGGAGCCTTGTTTCAGGGATATCTGCGTAATCGTGAAGCGACTGAAAAGACCCTTCGCAAGGGAACACTTCATACTGGCGATTCCGGTTCGTTCGACGCAGACGGTAATCTCTGGTTTCACGGTCGCCTGACCGACAGTGTACGCTGTAAAGGCGAGAATGTTTCCGCATGGGAAGTCGAACATATCGCGGGCGCTTATCCATCGGTAGAAGATTGTGCAATTGTCGGCGTTGCTGCCGAATTTGGCGAGCAGGACATAAAGCTGTTCGTCAAGCCGAAGTATGGGTGCGAAGTCGATCCTGCTGCGCTTTCGGCATGGCTGTCGAGCCGTCTCGCAACCTATCAGAATCCACGTTACATTGCCTTGATTGACGAGTTCGAGCGCACGCCCAGTCAGCGTATCATGAAGCACAAACTGTCGAAGGATCTCGGCGATTGCTGGGACCGGTATGAGGCAGCGCTCACCCCGGGCCGGTAGCCGAACCATGGAATAGCTTTTCGACGGGTCGACAGCGTTTCCAGTGCCTTCCGGGTGCGATGAAATCCTCCGACGAAATCAAACCGTGTGAAATTCCTGTTGACTAGAAAGCGCAAGTTTTTTGGCCTTCGCGGGTTTCGCGGAGGCATCGTTTCTGCTGCTTTTGAGCGATAACGCAGTAACAAGCGGGAGGCATGTTGCCATAGATATGCGACAGTTGGTTTTGGAGATGAAGGCTGCTCCAGTCGGCCATGGTTTTTTTCGACCGGACAAGCGACGGAGTTGGCTTTGCCAGGACCATGCGGAATCTTGATTGGCAATCCAACTACCCAGACAGTGAGTTCGCGTTGTAGTGTTACTCGTGTATATTTCTGTGCCTACCGCTAGTGCTTTACCTGATATCCGAGGCGCTCCGAGATTTTTCGGGCAGCCTTGATAGTTCGGGCTATTTGCTCGTCGGTCGGCACTTCTCCGACTGATTGCACCATGTCAACAATGCCTGTTGCCCCGCACACCATACCCGATGCGTCGAATACCGGGCTTGCAAGTGTGTTCAATCCGAGAGCCGTTTCATGAGGCGCGATTGCCCAGCCTCGTCGCCTGATCTCGGCAAATTCCTTTTTCAGCACGGCAGGCTCAATAATTGTTGAGGGCGTGAAGGCTTCGAGTTGCCGTGCAAGAACGCGGGATTGAAAGGCCTCTGACGAGAACGCGGCTGCAACTTTACCTTGCGCAGAGCTGTGGAAAGACAACAGTGACCCCACGCGTACGCCAATTTCGATTGGTGAGCGTCCGGGAACAGTCGCGATGACCAGCATCCCTTCCGGTGTCAGCTGAGAAGCGACGGCGGAATGGCCAAGCGCATCACGAAGTTCGAGAAGTGGATCGTAGGCGGCGTGCACCATACCCGAATTATCAGACACGGATTGTACCAACGAAACCAATTTGTGACCGACTTCATAACGCTCCGAATCCTCGTGCTGAAACACATAGCCCTGACGAACAAGTGTCTGCAAATGTCGATGAATGCGGCTTTTGCTGGTACCCAATGTTTTGGCAAGGCTGGTGACACCGACGCCTTTAGGTGTGCGGACGACCTGTTCCAATACTTGCATTGTTAGAACGACGGACTGAAGGCTGCCACCGTCTTTTTCATCGTCATCGACCATGCCAGCTCCTCAATCGACATTCATTACCGGTTTATACAGAGCGATTCTCGCCATGAAAACAACCGGACCGGTCGTCCAATCGCTTTGTGCACGCTCAAGCCTCCAATGCGTTTTACTTCCTGTTCATCGTCAGGCGAAGAGTTCGCATGATCACGCCGCTTGACACAGATAGCCGATTGGTTGATAAAAAACAGAACAAGGTTCCGCTGAACGGAACAATAGAGAATGCAAGCTGCGCTTCATTCGTGCGGCGTTCAATTATCGACGAAGGTCCGATCATCTGGCATTTCAGCTGGCGCGGCTTTCGGTGAGGAGGATGGAATGACGATCGCTGACGCGGCAATTGATGAGATTCACCATCAGATCAATGATATTCTGCGAGGCGGCGTTGATCCGCATGTCCATAGCGGACCGTCGATCGCTCCGCGGGCTCTGGACCATCTCGAACTGGCGCGTCAGTTGTCAGAGGCTGGCTTCATCGCGGCTGTTACCAAGGATCATGATTATTCTGGCGTCGTAGCGGCACAGTTGATCCGAAAGCATCATCCGGCACTGACAACGCAGATCTATTCGAGCATTGTGCTCAATAATGTGGTCGGTGGGCTTAATCCTTATGCGGTCGAACATACCGCGGCGCTAGGTGGGAAAATCGTATGGCTTCCAACACTGGCCGCAGAAAACCATCTCCGCTGGGAAAAAACATCGGGTTGGGCGCACCCGGCCTCCACCCAGAAGATGCGCCCGGCAACTGCCGTGCCGCTTTTTGATGCGGGCGGCAAAATGCTGCCGGAACTTCTCGATGTTCTTGATGTGATCGCAGCCAACGACATGGTTCTTGCAAGCGGACATATCCATGTTTCGGAGACCAGGACCGTCTTCGCCGAAGCGCGGAAGCGTGGCGTCAAACGCCTGGTCTTCACCCACCCCGAAGACATCGTGGGCGCCACACCGGAGGATGCCCGCGAGATTGCCGACATGGGAGCCTATGTCGAACATTCTCTGGCTTTTTTCCTGGACGGTTCGAAGTTTCAAACGCGCAACAGGCAGGATTTCAGGTCGCATATCGATGCCGTCGGAACGTCTCGCACCATTCTTTGTTCGGACCTCGGGCAGGTTGGAACCTACAGCCCGCTTGACGGTTTTCGCCGTGGCGTCGCGACCTGTCTTGAGCTCGGTTACCGCGATGGAGATATCCACGACATGGTGGCGCAGAACGCAGCCGATGTTCTCGGACTGAACTGCTGAGCAACCGGTGGCTCGAGCGTACCCTGGCGAGGAGGGTCAGGGTGAATAATCGCCTTAGGGAACAGCCGGGTGCAATAAACCCAGGCTATGGGAGGACAACATGTTTCAATGGTATCGCGAGCTTAATGCTCGGGAACGACAGACCTTTCACGCTTGCTATGTGGGTTGGGCAACAGATGCTCTCGACACGCAGCTATTCAGCTTTTTGATCCCGACGCTGGTGGCGTTATGGGCAATTACCAACAGTGAGGCTGGCTGGCTTGGCACATCGGCTCTAATCTCGTCATCAATCGGCGGCTGGATCGCGGGCATCATGTGCGATCGCATTGGTCGCGTGACAGTCATGAAAATTGCGATCGCATGGTTCACAGTCTTCACGATTGCCAGTGGCTTTGCCAATTCCTACGAACAGTTGCTCGTCGCACGCATTCTGTCAGGCATTGGCTTCGGCGGTGAGTGGGCGGCAGGTGCAGTGCTGATGGGCGAAGTAATCCGCCCGGCCTATCGCGGCAAAGCTGTCGGCAATGTGCAGAGCGCCTACGCTGTCGGCTATGGCTTTGCGGCGTTGCTCTCGTCAGTCCTGTTTGCAACCATGCCGCCCGAAAATGCCTGGCGCTGGATGTTCTGGATCGGCGCACTGCCTGCATTCTGGGTGTTCTGGGGGTTGCGTGGCGTCGATGAACCGGAAGTTTTCCTCAAGACACGCAAGGCGCTTGCCGACCGTGGAGAGAAGATCAGTCCTTTTGTGATTTTTCATCCCCGCTATCTGAAGACAACAATCCTGTGTTCATTGCTGGCGCTTGGCATTCAGGGTGGAGGATTTTCAATCCTCATCTGGCTACCAACTTTCCTCAAATCGCATTACCAGATTTCGTCGGTCACCGTTGGTTACTATGTCTTTGTCATGACGTTTGGCTCATTCATAGGTTATATCATTGCAGCCTATCTTTGCGATCTGGTCGGTCGACGCCGTAATTTCTTCCTGTTTACACTGATGAACTGGATCATCATTCCCATCTTTCTTTATACCCCGCCGATGGGCGTTCTCTCCCTTGTGATCAATTTCATGCTCGGATTTTCCCTGCTTGGAATCTATGCCGCGCTTGGACCTTACTTCACAGAGCTCTTCCCCAATACCATCCGCGGTAACGGACAGGCCTTTTGCTACAATTTCGGTCGCGCGGCGGGGGCTTTCGGCCCGGCAATTGTCGGCATGATGGCAACGGGCAGTTTCCTGCCTTTACGGGACGCAATGGCTCTATGCGCAATGCTGGCCTACATCTTCGTCCTTGTGGCCGTGGCACTTCTTCCAGAAACCAACGGTCGCGATCTGAGCTTTGACGACGATAACCCGATTACGGGTAACGAAGGCCGTGCAGCCGGCAACGCCCCTGAAACACAAACAATTTAAGGACGTGTCAGGTGAAAGAGCTTTCAGGTAAAATCCGAGCAAGCTTGCGGTCTCGTATCAGGAACGGTGAACTGCTTGTTGGCAGTTTCATAAAAACTCCCGCACCCCATATCGTCGAAATTCTCGGCTTGGCGGGACTCGATTTCGCAATCGTTGATCAGGAACACGCCCCCATCAGTATTGCCCAGATGGATATTCTGGCGCTTGCCGGGCGAGCGGTCGGGTTGCCACTTCTTTCCCGTCGGTGGGGCAATGCCACCGACTGGATTGCGCCGCTTCTCGATCTTGGCCTCGACGGTGTCATGGTTCCTCATGTCATGGACGCGGTACATGCTGCCGCGGTCTGCGATGCAGTCCGGTTTTCCCGGGGCAAACGTGGCCTTTCACCGTCGCCACGCGCTGGTAACTATGGTGGTTATGGCATCGCGGAATATCGAGCCCATTGTGATGCGCAAAGCGTAGTGATGGCGCAAATCGAGGATCATGCGGCGCTGGATCGTCTGGATGAAATCGCACAGGAACCCGAAGTTGATGTGCTTTTCGTCGGCCCTGCGGATCTCTCACAATCCATGGGCGTAAGTTTTCCATCGGCGGAGCTCGATGCTGCCATCAAACGGGTTATCTATGCAGGAAAAAAAGCGGGTGTGGCTGTCGGGCTGTTTGTCGGCAATGCCGCCGACGTCGCGCGCTGGCACGAGCTTGGCGTCTCCGTCTTTGTGTGCGGATCAGATCAGGCGCTGCTGCGCAAATCAGCCTCGCAAATGCTGGCAATAGCCAAGGAATGAAAGGAAATCAGATGTTCAAGGACAAGGATCCGCGGGCAGACCTTTTTGCAGCTACATCCAAACCAAATCCCACCGGGCTTATAGCCGAAGAACAATTGGCCGAGTTTTATGCCTCGGCTCCTGACCATACGGCTCCCGGGGAGCGAACATGGTTCTTGCGTGGATTTAATTTCGTCCTCGCCTATTCGGAGATTGAACCGGGAGCGGTGTTGGCACGTGAAAGTCAGAGCGATGAATATGTCCTTTATCTCGTGGACACGAACCAAACCGCCACGGTTGAATGGGAAAGTGTGACAACAAAGGTAGCAGGCAATTCCATCACATTTATTCCACCTGGGGATAGCCGCATCACTTTTCAGAAAGCGGGAAGCGCGGTGCGGCTTTTCACAGTTGCCTCTAAAGACCTTGTGGAAATGGCATCAAATGCGCGTGCCTACGACCGGCCTCGCAACCATATTCCGCCTTTCCAGTCCTGGCCCGAGCCTGCTGGCGGCTGGAAAGTACGTTCCTATTCACTGGCTGTTCCCGATGAACCGGGCCGTTTCGGTCGAATTTTTCGCTGCACGACATTCATGGTCAACGCTCTTCCAGCTCAGATTGGACCACGCGATCCGGCAAAGATGTCGCCACATCACCACGATGATTTCGAACAATGTTCACTGGCAATGGCCGGTCGCTTCACCCACCACCTGCGCTGGCCCTGGACCACTGACATGGGGGATTGGCAACAGGACAAGGCAATCGAGGTCGGTTCGCCTTCGGCTCTCGTCATTCCGCCTCCGGTCATTCATACGACCAGGGCGACAAGCGAAGATCAGAACGACCTGGTAGATATTTTCTGCCCGCCTCGCATGGATTTTTCGCTCAAAGCCGGTTGGGTCCTGAATGCGGACGATTATCCGTTGCCACAAAATGAGAGCTGAAAAGAGCATTCTGGTACGTTGAACTTCCATCCGAGGAATGGTGGAAGGCTGCAAAAAGAAATGGAACATCATGTCAAAAGCACGACTGGAAACGCGGATTGGTACAGTTCTTTTGAAGAACCCGGTCATCGCAGGGTCGGCAGAACATCTGATTGATGCTGAAGGTGTTCGACGCGCAATCA
Organism: Brucella cytisi; assembly: GCF_038433355.1. Lineage (NCBI taxonomy): Bacteria > Pseudomonadati > Pseudomonadota > Alphaproteobacteria > Hyphomicrobiales > Brucellaceae > Brucella > Brucella cytisi. The sequence goes on along the minus strand of NZ_JBCAUP010000007.1, from coordinate 53,002 downwards.
AGGCGGGAGCGGGAGCAGTCGTCGTCAAATCCACCAATGAATCCCAGGCCGCCCGCGTGCAGCTACAACAGGCCGAGTATGCGGTTCTTGATGAAAACTGGGAGCGTATTGCCTGGAATGAATCAGCACCGCGAAATGCATTTATCGCATGCCGTTCTGGTCTGACACCCCAGCCCTTCGACGCCTGGCTTGAACAAACTGCCCGGCTTGATCACGAAGCAAGCAAGGACGACGCCGTCGTTGTTGCGAGCCTGATCCTCGCCGATCTGGAGCATGCCGTCACCATGGCAAAGCAGATAGAAACCGCCGGCTTGCGCGTGCTGGAACTCAACATTGGTACACCTTATGCCAGCCAGGCAGCGAAGGGTGCGGTATCGACTGAACTTGATCCCGCACGTATTACAAATATCGTTAATGCAGTGCGTTCGGTCATAACTATTCCGCTCTGGATAAAAATCACCGGACAAAGTGAGCGTGTTCCTGACCTTGCTGATGCAGCATTTGAGGCAGGCGGTAATGCTGTCGTAATGGCAGGCCGTCTCCTGGGAATGATCCCTGATATTGAGACACACAAGCCGGTTCTCGATACTTCGCTTGGCGTTGGTGGAACGTGGCATTTGCCTTTAACCTGCCATTGGCTGGCCCTTACCCGCAACAAGCTTGGCACTGAAAAACCCTTGATTGGGACAAATGGTGCCCAGTCCGGTCTCGACATAGCGCGGATGATGCTGGCGGGCGCCAGCGCCGTTGAAATGTCGTCGCAGGTCATGCTGCGCGGTTTCAGTGTGCTGGAAAGCGCAGTTGCCGAACTTGGAGAATATCTGGACCACAAGGGACTAACGGCGTGCGAACTTGTCGGCAAGGCTGCTGACAACCGCAAGAGTTTTGCGCAGATGCAAGAACGTCGGGACAACTGGCGCAATCATATACCACAGTAATCCAGCGGCGACTGGCGGAATGGGGAGAGTGAGCGTGGCACACGGGATATATGCGACCGACGAGAAAAAGCTTTTTCAGCGAATTACCCGGCGGATCGTACCGCTCGTCGTCTTTATTTATTTGATAGCGATTATCGACCGCGCCAATGTAGGATTCGCAAAACTGCAAATGGTGTCCGCTCTGGACATGACGGAACAACTTTACGGACTTGCTTCGTCTCTGTTCTTCATTGGGTATCTGGCGCTTGAGATTCCAAGCGCTTACGCTGTCAACCGTTTTGGCGCACGGCTGTGGCTGGCTCGAATTCTTCTGACTTGGGGGCTTTTGACAATTGCCACGGCCTGGGTAACGTCAGGTAGCCTTTTTGCGGCCTTCCGCTTTCTGATCGGATGTGCAGAGGCTGGAGCCTATCCGGGGATAATCTATTACTTCACCTTGTGGTTTCCCAAGGAATACCGCGCTCGCGTTCTTGGCTTTCTGACCTTGGGCAGTGCATTCGGAAACCTGTTTGGTTCTCTCGTCAGCGGCTTCTTGCTCGATCTCGATGGCTTTCTAGGTTTTGCTGGGTGGCAGTGGGTATTTCTCGCCACGGGGCTTCCGGCGGTCCTGTTGACCCCACTCGTTCTTATCTATCTGCCGAATGGGCCCGACGATGCAAAATTCATTTCCACCTCGGAGCGAAAGTGGCTGCAGAAACGGCTCGGACAAGAAACCCCGGATGGACAGCACGGCAATCCGCTTGCTGTCATTTGGGATCGACGCGTGCTTCTTCTCGCCATCATCTACATGCTCATCCTGGCATCACTTTATGGCGTAATCTATTGGCTACCAACTGTGGTGCGCGGATTTGGCGTGTCGGGAACTGAAAACGGTCTTCTTAGCGCGATACCATGGGTTATAGGGGCTTTTGCTCTGGTTCTGGTGCCACGCCACTTGCGCAAGGAAAAGACAGTTCTCACCGCAATGATCGCTATTTCCTGTCTTGGAGTTATCTGCTTTTATCTAAGCACCGCGCTGTCTGAGAACTGGATGCGTATGGTTGCAATGTCCATCGGCACACCCTGCATATCATTGCTCTTTCCCTGCCTTTGGTTTTTGCCGTCACTTTTCTTCTCCGGACAGCGTGTAGCCATGGCAATCGCAGCAATAAGTACTATTGGTAATCTAGGCGGGTTCATAGCCCAGAACCTCATGCCATGGGTAGCCAGTGCGGTCGGGACGCCTGTCGCGGCTATGCTGGTACCGGCAAGTGCTTTAGCTCTGGTCGGATTGCTGGCGTCACTAATCAAGATCGCCGGTTTTAAAAACAGGCAGCCGGTTCCGGCGAAGGAACCGCGAGCTGCAACCAGTGAATGATCGCAATCCTGCTGCTATGTTTTCGCCGTGGTTTCGCTAACAAGACGGGTGGGTAAATGAAGTATGGCGAATACTGGTTTCACTCGAAATGGAGTGGATCCTTTCCCATGAAATGGCACCCTTTACGCATTTCATGCAATCGACCCGATCCGGTATTGAGTTTCGCACATTGTTTACTGGTAAACAGATGGCTGGATCAGGTCCCAGCATTTCGCGGGCGCATTTTTATGTGCGGTCCGAGACACTTCGCAAGCAAAGCTGTTGACGTGTCTTGTGTCAAAATTTTAAATCCTGCAAGCGGCAGCGATAAAGTCTTATGCTAGACGCCAATACTCGACCGCATGGCTTCCAACCGCTCCATGGCTATAACACCGTCCGCAATATTCGGCACGGCAGTGTCCTCAGCTTTAACTGGAACCACGTCCGCGAGCAACGAATGATAGCCTTTCGGATCTTCATTTGCGGCTGCCGTGAAGTTCGGTTTCCCTGTCAGCGTATCGCAATCACCTGAAAGAGTGGCTTTTGGATAATCGATCTTAAAGGCCGGATTGCGGTGCCACCGCACGTCAATAACGTCGTCTACTTCGATACGCTGATGATCACCCATCAACTCGATACGCTCAACCGGTGTACCACGCGACTGAATGGTTCCCATTGCGATTGTACCGATGGCTCCACATTCGAAATCAAACGATGTGTGGATGAGAAGTTTGCCCGGTTCCTTTTCAACTTTCTTGGCAGTGAGTGTGCGAACGGGAGAAACAAGATGGGAAACGAGGTCCATATAGTGGACGCAGTGATGTAAAAAGAAGCCGGTAACCATGAGCTTACGTGAGAACTGTCGTTCGCGGTGTTTCCGGCTTCTTTAGGAGATGGCACAACATCCAATACCTTAAGACCGGTGGTGGCAATGATTTTAAATTCGGTATCGCCATTTGATGGCCAGAATTCGAATGACGATCCTTTTACAAGATTCAGGTGTTCGACGTTGCTACCAAGCTGATCCTGCATCACGCGCTCGGCGATCATTACAGCAGTCAAAAACTCAACTTTTTCTATAGGTGGCGCGTGCGGAATAGCTTTTTCAAGTTTCCGATTAAGGTGTGCGACTAAAATATCAGGCTTTGTATACGTCATTGCGATATCCAACAAAAGTTATTGTTATAAGATACCGGACGGATTGTATGACAGATAGTAATTTATTTTTCCCTATTCTTATAGGGCATCACACTCTGTAGAATATTACTCGTCCTTGAGGCACGAGCTGTAGACACATGTCGAAATCTTTGACGTTCCTTGACAGAATGACGAAACCATTTTTCAAACCCTGCAGATAAAGGGTGCAATCTTGAAGGCATTTTCTTTTCTGGTCGTCTGAATAGTGCTGAAGGCGACAGATGACTCCGTTCAAGATCGCTGCTCTTCCGAGAATTTCAACATCTGGCACAGAAGTACGGTGATCAGTCATTGCCCCGATAGTGTCTGAGATGATCTTTTGGACACGAGGTGTGCGGGGATCTGCTGGGTCGAGTGCTCCCATTGAGTGCGCCAGCTCTTGTATGGCCACAGATGAGTGGTTCAGGTGACGTTTTCCGAGGAATTGCTCAATATCGGCTGGCAGCTTGCCCTGCATTTGATCGATATAGACGCAGGTATCGAGGAGTATCCCTTGCGAGGCTAACGTGTCCTTATCGAAGAAAGGGAGTTCTGTATCAGGGCGTCGAGCGATGTTCCTGTTGGGAAAAGACCGGAGCCAACGTCTGGCCCCGGCGATGTCGAATGATGGCATGCTCAGAACCCTAGTTTAATGTCAGGGTCTACGGTGCCTTTGATCTTGTCGAAGACCTCAGGGAAGGGGTCTTCGAGCGCGATTGATGCGAGAGCAAATTCAACGAGAGCAGTACTGCTCTTAATGCCAGTACGCTTTTTAGCTTGTTCAAGGAGACGATGATTGACGCGAGCAGATAGACGATCAGTCTTGTCGCCAGTGATAAGACCTGTTCTTTCAGCAGCGGCGAGAACATGCATGACCAGGTCAGTGGCTACCTTTTCCTGCTTCATTTGGCCTTACTCCTGTTAAATGACAAAATGAGGTTTTGTCATACATAGCACTTATGGTCAGTGATTTCCAGCCTCAGTTTCCTTGAGTTTCTGACGACGTTTTTTCTCATACTCACGACGCTTCTGGCGGACGTCCACCCTTGCGGCCAAGTTTCTTGTTGCTCGAATTAATTCGTTCGTTCTGAACCCGAGTTTCTATAGATCCCAGCATTTCGGCAATGAACAGCTCACGGCTATCCAATTTGAACGATGTAGGTTGAACCCGAGGCTGTTCAAAATTATTCACAAAAACAGGAGGCCGCGCAACGGTGATGAAAGCCCGTTTTGGTGGTGGGGGAGATTGTGCATGTTTCCGGCGATCAGAACCGGATACATTTATTTGATGGCCGCTCCGGCAAGCGGATTTAATTAGTATCTCTGTCTGCTGTCCGGCGACTTGGCAAAAGTTGGGGTGGCGTCTGCTCTTGCTATTCTGACCGGCACGAGCTTACCCATTACAATTGAGCGAGGTTGACATGTTTTGCGACGAAGGCAGACCTGCAGGAGTTGACGCCTAAATCATTTGAGCGATCGAAAGCGTAGAGTATCGTAAGATGACCCCATGCGATAAGCTGGAGTACGGGATCGTCGCAGCAGAAGCAGGCTGAATTGTCGCCTCCAGGTCTGGTTGGGGTTGGAATGCCGGCGGTTAATACTTTTTCGGGGTCACGGAGCCAAGTTGTTGATGTGGTCGGGACCAAAAATCTCAACTGATATAAAGTAAGCCTTTTCCAGTTAGCCCATAAATGTGACTGTTCAAGTTGCTTCGAATGATTGGGCGCGGCGAAGTCGCAGCCCTGTTAACAGGTCTCTCTTGACTTCATCATCGCGCAGATTTCCGCGCAGTGGCGAAGAAACGCGTTCACGGTGGGCCGCGCAACGCTTTGACGACGATATGTAGCGCAAGTCGTGCGCATCCATGTTGGAACATTTAATGGTAATGCGGCAAGGGCAGCACCACTATGCATTTGCGCGCGCAGGCTGGATTCGGTCAGATAGCTCAGGTTTTCAGTGGCGTTAAGCATCGATGATTGAAAAACCACAGACGTCGTTTCGACCGCCATTCTCGGTTTAGGAAGACCCGCGTTGACGAAAAGCGCGTCCAGCCTTAGCCTGTCGGGATCAGGGCGCGGTGGCACAACCCACCCAAAGGGGCTCAGATCCGACAATGAAACTGTTGAAAGGCCAGAGAGAGGATGAGTCCGGCTGCATACCAGGAGCAGAGGCTCCTCCAGAAGGTTTATGTATTCGAGGTCAGGATTAAGAATTCCTGATGGCCTTAGCGTCACCGCGAGGTCGAGGCGCCCAGAGTGCAGCAGGTCAATCAATGTATCATTAAGACCTTCGCTTACAACAATGTCTATTGCGGGATGACGCTCCTGAAAACTCAAGACGGCACTCGGCATAATGGCCCGCAACACGGCTGCGACGCATCCAACTCGTAACGAACCCTTTCTAACGCCACGTAATGCATCGATTTCATCGATTGCCTCGTTAGCGAGTGACAGTAGAAGATCAGCGTAGTTTTTCAACCGCTCGCCAAATACTGTCAGTTGAACGCCGTTGGGACCGCGCTCGAATAATGGCGCACCTATGTTTTCTTCCAGAACACGGATGCTTTTGCTCAAGGCTGGCTGCGTCAGGTTTAATTCTTTGGCAGCGGCGCTGAAGCTTGCCAGGCGGGACACCGTTGCAAAGTGTCTTAATTGTCTGATTTCCAATGTCATGGTTATCCATCCTGCATATAACCAAAAGCTATGGCAAGTGGCTCCGTAGTTGTTGGCGACCAGGTTTGATTGGTTTTATCGTTAAAAAACTAACGATAAGGGGAATTCTGATGGTTTGCTTGAATGTCGTAGCTTGCCAAAATTGTTTTGATGCTGGCATTGGCATAGAGGCGTCGGCATGAATATTTCGTCTCGAAACAGCGTTGAACTGATTGATCTGGATATTGTTTCAGCGTTTTTGCCGGTTCACCGTACTCTGCCTGAGATACTTCACCGCCAGGCCCAGGTCTATAAAGACCGCGCACTACTGATATTCGAAGATCACAGGATCAGTTATAGCGAAGCCCTGGTAATTGCTTCGCGGTCGGCAGCAACGCTCCGAGCGGCTGGCGTTGTTCCCGGTGACCGGGTGGCGCTTTTATGTTCAAACCGGGTTGAGTTTATGCAACTCTATCTTGGGTGCGCTTGGTCGGGCGCTGTTGCCGTACCGGTTAACGTCGCTTCACGAGGAATGCAGCTCCAACACATTTTAAGCAATTGCGGCGCTAAACTTATTGCCGTCGAGAGTTCGCTCGTTCACGTGTTAAATTCGCTTGACTGGGCCAATCTGGTCGTCGAAAAAATATGGACTATTGGCGATCAGGGAACAGCATTTCAGGGAAATATTCCGGTCACTTCCTACAAGTTGGACGACAACATGGAAGTCGCCCATGCAAGTGGGCCAGGTGATACCGTAGCAATCCTGTACACCTCTGGAACTACTGGTGCTTCCAAAGGTGTTTGCTGCCCACAGGCGCAGTACTTCTGGTGGGGCGTTCATACTGCTTCCTTGTTGGAAATGCGGGAAGGAGAAATCCTTTACAGCTGCTTGCCTCTGTTTCATACAAATGCACTCAACAGTTTTTATCAAGCGCTACTGACTGGTTCTACGCTTGTCGTGGGTCAGCGATTTTCCGTGTCAGGATATGTGGAAGCGCTCCGGCACCACGGTGCGACAATAACCTATCTTCTGGGTGCGATGGTGCCGATGCTGTTGTCGCGTAACCCAAATGACGACGAACGTGCGCACAAGGCTAGAATTGCACTCGCGCCAGGCGTTCCAGCGCAGTTTCACGAGGTTTTCAAAAAGCGGTTCGGAATCGGACTGATTGATGGTTATGGCTCTACCGAAACCAATTTCGCTATCGGGGATAAACTCGTAGATCAGCAACCTGGTTTTATGGGCAGGACCAGGCCGGGATTCCAGGCAAAGGTTGTCGACGAATTCGACAATGAGGTGGCAGATGGTGTGCCTGGCGAGCTCGTGTTGCGCGCATCGGAGCCGTTTGCATTTGCTACCGGGTATTTCGGAATGCCTGATAAAACCGTGGAAGCCTGGCGCAATCTTTGGTTCCACTCGGGCGACAGGGTTATTCGTGACAGTTGCGGAAGTTTTCGTTTCCTGGACAGAATGAAGGATGCCATCCGACGTCGTGGTGAAAACATTTCATCATTTGAGGTTGAGCAGGTGGTTACCAGTCATCCGGCTATCGCCAATGCGGCCGTCTTCCCGGTGAATTCGGATCTGGCAGAGGATGAGGTCATGGTCTCGGTGGTTCTTCGTGATGGAGCACAGTTAAGTCCTGAGCAACTCCTGGATTATTGCCAGCCGCGCATGCCGTATTTTGCCGTGCCGCGATTTGTAGATTTCGTTGCGGAGTTGCCGACAACGGAGAATGGCAAGGTACAGAAATTCAAACTGCGAACATTGGGAGTGGGGGAAGCTACCTGGGACCGGGAAGCTGCGGGTTACATCGTGAAGCGCTGACGCGCATATCACAGCAGGACAGAAACCTAACAAGGGGAACAACAATGTCTGTCTCTACGCATACATGTCTTGATCACAGAAGACCATCGAAGTCGCAAATGCGTAAAATTGTGGCCGCTTCAGTCGCAGGGAACGCGCTGGAATGGTATGATTTTTTTCTGTACGGTACCGCGGCAGCTCTTGTTTTCAGCAAGTTGTTTTTTCCGGCAGGTACAGATCCACTTACTGGTACTCTTGCAGCTTTTGCTGGCTTCGCGGTTGGTTTTGCCGCTCGCCCGTTTGGTGGGATCGTCTTCGGACATATTGGAGACCGGTTGGGACGCAAATATGCTCTTGTGCTTACCCTTTGCATTATGGGTGCCGCTACCTTTTGTATCGGATTGCTACCAACTTATGATCAGATTGGTATTTGGGCACCGGCACTTCTGGTGTTCCTCCGCCTTTTGCAGGGCATCGCTGCGGGCGGTGAGTGGGGCGGTGGCGTGCTGATTATCAGCGAAAATGCTCCTCCCGAGCAACGCGGTCTCTATTCAGCCTGGAGCCAGGTCGGTGTTGCCGCGGGTTTTGTTCTTTCGGCGGGAGCCTTTTATTTCGCGCAGCTGCTTCCTCAAGAGGCTTTCCTGAGTTGGGGATGGCGTGTTCCATTCCTGGCTAGTATCATCATATTCGCTCTTGGCATCTATATTCGCTCCAACCTTCCAGATAGTGCGGAATTTGAGCAGGCGCAGACTGAAAGGAAAACAGAAGCCACGCCACACTTGCCAATCAAGGAAGTTCTGCGGCGCCATCCGCGCGAAGTGCTGCTTGCCATGGGGTTACGAGTGGCCGAAAACGGTGGTTCCTATATTTTTCTGGCATTCGCGTTGGCGTATGGAAAATTTGTCGGCGCAGATCAGGGCACCATGCTGTTGGGTGTAATTTTGTCCATGTCGGTCGCGCTCGGTACAATGGTTTTCTTCGGACATCTATCGGACAAGATCGGAAGACGTCCCGTGTTTATGTTCGGCGCTATCGGGATTATCTGTGTGGCATTTCCGTTCTTCTGGCTTATCGACACGCTTTCAAACCCAATGATTCTTCTCGCCTTTCTGATCGGGAATGCTGTGTGCCACGCGGCGATGGTGGGCACTATGCCAGCCTTCTTTTCCGAGTTGTTCGATCCGGAAGTGCGTTATACTGGCGTTGCCCTGGGACATGAAATTGCGTCTGTTTTCGCAGGTGGAATGTCACCACTGATTGCGACTGCCTTGCTTGCGAGTTTTCAAGCCTCTTGGCCAGTCTCGCTTTTCCTGGCGGGTCTCGGGCTGATATCCGTTATCGCTGTTATCTTATCGAAGGAAACCTCTTCCGGATCTTTGGAAACGCAGAACGTTCCATTAGAAAGGACCATGAGCTGATGGCGCGGCGCCTAAACTATAACGATGTCGTGCTGGCTACGCCGGTAAGTGTACCTTACGAACGTTTCTCGGACCGGACAGCTCATTACTGGATTGGTCGTGCTCTTCGCCTCCTTCTGGAAAAATCTGGTTTCGAGAAAGCTGCAATCGATGGTCTGTCCGTTGCCAGTTTTTCACTCGGATCGGATAGTGCTGTCGCGTTGACCCAGCATTTTGGCTTTTGTACGCGATGGCTTGATCATGTGCCTATGGGTGGCGCAAGCGGAGTAGTAAGTTTGCGAAGGGCTGCACGTGCTGTGCAGTCCGGCGATGCAGATGTTGTTGCCTGCGTTGCTGGTGATACCAATCCACGCGATGGATTCCGTGACCTGGTTCGAAATTTCTCGCGGTTCTCGCAAGACGCAGTTTATCCCTATGGTGCAGCGGGGCCGAATGGCAGTTTTGCTTTTCTCACAGATCACTACATGCGCAAGTTTGGTGCAACTCGCGAGGACTTCGGCAAGATCAGTGTATCGCAGCGGGAAAATGCGCTTCTCTATCCGCATGCGCTGATGAAAAAGCCATTAAGCCTGGAGGATTATCTGAATTCACGCATGATCGCAGACCCCATCTGCCTGTTCGATTGTGTTATGCCCTGTGCAGGTGCTGAGGCTTTTCTGGTTATGCGTGAAGAAACAGCTTTGGCGCAAGGGTTGCAGTATGTCCATCTTCGCTCGGCGATCGAACGGCACAACGCCTTTTCTGACGACCCCGTTCAAGAGCGGGGAGGTTGGGCTCTTGACCGTGACGAACTGTGGGCAATGGCGTGTTGTAGTCCAGCGGAAATCGATCTGGTCCAGACCTATGACGACTATCCAGTCATCGTAATGATGCAGCTTGAAGATCTGGGCTTTTGCCAAAAAGGAGAAGCCAAGGACTTTGTGCGATCTCACAGCATGACTGTTGACGGCGATTTTCCACATAACACGTCGGGTGGACAGTTATCGGTTGGCCAGGCTGGAGCTGCGGGGGGGCATCTGGGTATCGTTGAAACTCTGCGTCAGCTTACCGGTGCATCCCTCGACAATCAGGTAAAGGATGCGCGCCGCGCGCTGATATCAGGCTTTGGTATGATCAATTATGATCGCGGACTATGTTCGGGAGCAGCAATCCTTGAAGGGAAGGGAGCATGACACACGCAGTATCCGCCATAAGCAGTCCAAACGAGATGCAAGGTGCAGGCGTGGGACAGAAAAGTTTCCAACTTCAGAGGTGTGTGGAATGCCTTGCATTTCAGTATCCTGCGCGCGACGCTTGCGTCAATTGCCTGTCGAGCAAACTTGAATGGACCGAGACCAGCGATAGAGGGACCATTCTGGCGCAAACAGTTATACATGTAAGCAATGAGCAGTACTTTAAGTCAAAATTACCGCAATCCATTTGTATTACCAAGCTCGATTGCGGACCTAATATCGTATGCTTTGTTTCTGGTAAAATAAAGGCGGGCGAAAGAGTAATCATTTTGACTGAAAAAGGTTATAATGGAGGAGATGTATACGTCGCTGTATTGAGGTGAATTAAAAAATATATTAATAATTATGAAGATTATTGGAGGGGATGCGGTTGGTATGCTGTGAAAATATAAAATTAACTGTTCGATTTCATAAAATTAATGCCCGGTTTGAGCATCTGTTTGCAGCCAGCATTGGTGGCGCATGTCGGAAGATTATTGAAAATCTTGTCTCGTCACCACACCAGCCACTATCCCGTGCACCGAAAAGTTTCTGATTTGCAATTACCACATCGCTCAACAGTAGGGGCAGGCGGCTCCTGTACATTCAAGGCGTCTGGAGCAGGATGCTGCTGTTGCGGAGTCAGCCAAGGGTTTTGGCCGGGACAAAATTTAGGCAGAGACATTCAGATCCGTAGTAACTCGAGTGTAATCCTGGGACATCAGGCCTCGTTCCAGAACAAGTTCATAAACACCACGTCCGGACCGGTGGGCGTCCAGGGCAGCAGACGGTTTACGTCCGGTCCTTGCGTTTTTCGCTCGCCCGATCTGCTCCGCAAACATAATCGTCCCGTGCTTGTCCTGGACGTTTACGGTATCTTACCGGGATCGGCTGGCGGGAAAGCCGATGCTGACCCTGGCTTCCCCCTCAGCTTGAACAATCAACAAGGACGAACGAGCAGGACCGGCCTGGATTACAGGCTGCCGTGGGAGCGATCTTTGCAACCCTGCAAAGTATCTGTTTTCCCGACCGGTCATTAATTATCGTCTCATCCCCGATCGTTCCGGATATCGTCAGTCGCGGGAGAAAATTGTAGCATTCTGTGATGTGGTAACCATCATATTGTAGTCGTTGACGATCCACTGAAGATCAGAAGAGGCTCCGCCCTTGCGTGCGTCGCCCTTGGTCTTTTCCAGTTTTTCCTGGAAGTCACGCAGTTTGCCAAGAAGGCTTGCAGGACGAGATTCGAAAACGTGGAAGGAGTTTGGATTTTCGGTTGCGTAATCATCCATTTCACGAACGGCACTAGCATAAGAATCCATGGCTTTTTCGAAGGCATTCATGTCGACGACCGGCTTATCGTTATCGGGCAGTAGCTCAACAACAGTATTGGCACGGATCATGACGTTGCGAACATGCCAGCTGGCCTTCTTGCCTTCGGTCTTTTCAATAGCATCAAGCTCCGCCAAATCGATCTTGCTCTTTTCTTCGCCGAGCAGTTCATCGACGTGCTTGCGTTCCCTGGTGAAGTCCGGGGCGTATTCTGCGATCTGCTTATGGAACTCCTTGGCACCAGAAAATTTGTCGGACTTGTAGTCCTTGCGATCATAATATTTGCTGGCCTTGTCGATAACGGGCGCAAGTTTCTTGTAAATAGCGATATAGCTCACCATCGCCTCGTCGAGTGAGGGCAGTTTTGGTTCTGCCGTCGTGGCAGCTTCTGCTGCGTCGATTTCACTGCGTACATCGTAGAGCGAGTAAAGTCCGTAAACGTTTCGTTCCTTGCCGGTCGGTCCCTTCTTCATGTCAACCCAGCTGTCGTAACGGTCGAGCGATTCCGAGGCGCGGATCGTGCGATTTAAAAGCGCAACGTAGGCATTCATTTTTTCGATTGCGGCATTTGGATCGGTGTCGTCGGCTGATTGCGCAAATGCTACTGTCGAAAAAATAACAGCCAGCAGCGTGAACAGGATCGCACGAGGCGAGAAGCGTTTCATTTGTTTTTCCCTCTTGGGTCACATCCCCTTATGAAGTGCATGGGGAGTCAGGATGTTCAGTGAAAAGGGATCTCAGGTGCTATTCCTGAAATCCAGACGTAATGTTTTTCTGGCTAGTCACTGGCATTATCGGGAAGCCAGTTGCGTCCAGAATGGTTTCGGATGATGGTAATGATCGTGACGGCAATTGAAAGAACGATGAGATATTCCACAAAGCGCATTGGCATAACCAACCAGCCGCTGATTGAGTGTTCGATCGCGCCGTGAAGGCTCACGATCTGAAAATCGTAATTTACACCTGTGCTTCCGCCGCCATGACTGACGATTTCGTTGACTTTGACCTGACTGCCCTGACTTCCAAATATCCATGCCAAAGGCAGGTTGTAGATGGGGTTGCCCCTGCTATCGACGCACATACCCACAAACGACATGAATGATACGACTATTGCCGCAGCTTCCGGTCTGCGCCAGTCGATTTTTGCAAACCAAAATACTGCGGAACAAATCACGAGCAGAAGAATGCTTGCGAAACCGTCGACGAAGATGACCGCCTGCATTCCAAATACAAGAATCGCTCCCACAAGGCTGAAAGCTGCCAGGCCACCAATTGCGATGGCAAAAATGCCGAGCACACGCATGAAGGATGATTTTTCCATGGCGGCATTAAACACTGCAGTTAGTAAGGGGCAAGTCGTTGGAGGGAATATCACCAGTTTTTGCGATAAACGCGCATCTTGCCATTTGTATTCCTGAGGAACGACCGGGTCTTGTCCCGATCGATCTCGGCGTTCAAGTCCGAATGCGGCACGTGAATGCAAATTCTTCTGTCTGGTCAGATGGCGACCGGGTTCCGGTACTTGTTCTGCAGGTTCAAGGACGTGGAGAAACGAAAAAGGCGCGATAACGCGTCCTTGTTGCTAGTAATGGCTTCGCCTCACACGGTATTGCCAGGTTGTTTGATCCTGGCGTTTTGGGCGCCATTTTGCCGGCTGCATTCGCAGGGACCGGCTCAAGCCGAATGATAAGTGGTATATGGATGAGGTGATCATAGCGATCGGCGGACGGAAATTCTGGCTTAGGCGGGCAATACACCAAGGCTTCCAAGTGCTTCGCCGCCAGGCTGGTCAGCCTTGCGTTGTCGTGACTGGCAAGCCTGGCAGCGACGTCAAACCGATACAGACCATCGCGCCAGAAATGCACACCGCCACACCCGAAAATGCGAGAAGATCATGGGGCGGTACAAGCGCTTGGTCAGGCTCACGGCTGATTTGTTCACCCCGGGACGAAGTGCATCCATACTCGAACAACCTGGCAATACCAACCAGAAAAAGATGCTCGTTAATGCTGATAGTCACCTATTTTTCCCGAAAATCCGGACCGAAGTTTCAGCATAAACGCCCTACCTCTTGCTCAGCGCAGGGTTGGCAATTCTAATGATGCTCGTTGGTTAGATACCCGATGAAAAGCTGAAACAACTCCGACTGGCTCGAAATGGAAAGACGCTTATAGATGTTCGAGCGATGTATCTTCGCCGTGCCCTCAGAGATATTCATATTCCGCGCTATCGACAAGTTGCTGTGTCCGCGCAAGATCAGGCGCGCGACAATTCGTTGTGTTGGCGTAAGTGTATCCTGGAAAACGCCCAGGAACGTCGCCTCGATATCTTCCTTTTCGTGACTGGTATTAACCGCAGGAATGACCTGCTGGTGATGGCTTGAGATGGCTGCGCTCAACACTGGTGCCATCGACCGAAGCGCTTCGATTTCCGGTTCGCTGAAAGGCTGTTTTCCCTGATTGCGCATCAATGAGTAGACCGCAGCGGTTCGCCCTTTCAAGGGAACAATAAAGCCGATCTCCTCAACCAGCGCCCCTGCCTCGGATGATACGCAGGGGTGAATATCGCGAGCGATAACAAAGCCAGAGTTGAAAAAGCTGTCCGGAGCAAGTTCACTCATCCGCCATAGACCAGCGGGGTGCTCGTTGACGCATGCCACATAAAATGGATCAAGCAGATATCCACCACGCATATAGGCATCCAGCGCCTTGCGGGACACGGTCCGGCTATAGCCGTCATGCACAAGCACCGGGCGATCATTGAACGTAAAGACGAAAATGCAGCTCATATCGAAATCAATGTGACTTTGCAGATTCCGGTCGAGAATGTTGCCGAAACCGGTCGTGCCGATAGAACGTATGATATTGGAAATGCCTTCCGCTTCACGCACATGCACGGTCATGTCTCCCCTATAACTTTCGGCATATCGACGGCCCACTTTAGGGGCACTAGGCTTTCCACTCAACGGTCAAGAGTTCGACACGAAGCGAACCACGGGGAAGTATTCATGAAATGCGGACAAGCTCCGAAGGAGGAAAAATGCCTGGAAGACTATCTGGGAAAGTAGCGCTCATTACTGGAGGTGCAGGCGGCTGCGGCTTGGCCGCGTCTGAACTGTTTGCGCGCGAGGGAGCGAGGGTCGGCATCGTTGATCTACCGCAGAGCGACGGTGCGAACATAGCACAGCGTCTGAACGACGACGGACATTCGGTAGTCTTCGCGCCAGCCGACGTGTCCCGTGCGGATCAGGTGGAAACCGCCTGCCAGCATGTACAGGATACATTCGGCCCCGTTACCGTGTTGATGAACCATGCAGGCATTCTCGCTGCCGGGCCTTTTCTGGAAACAGAAGAAGCGGAATGGGATCGCCTGATGGCTGTGAATGTCAAAAGTATGTTTCTGGTCTCCAAGGCAGTTCTGCCCGGCATGATCGCGGCTGGCGGCGGCAGTATCATCAGTACTTCCTCCATTTCCGCGGTTGTTGGCACACCGATGGAGGTGCTCTACTGCACGAGCAAGGGAGCCTGCCATATGTTCTCAAGGGCGCTGGCTGTCGAATTTCGTGATCGCAATATTCGCAGCAACGCAATTTGTCCTGGCTTTATCGCCACTGCACATGGATTGAAGGAAATCCGGATGCTGAAGAGTTTCGGCGTAGATGTATCGGAAGAGGCAATCAAGGTGGCTCAAGGCCGGCTTTGCCAGCCATCGGAAGTAGCCTCAGCCGCTCTTTTCCTGGCAAGCGACGAATCCAGCTTTGTAAACGGCGCGCATATCTTCGCCGATAACGCCTACACGGCAATCTGACACTTCACGCGGACCGTTTCCGGACAAGGCGCATCATAAGCGTCGCCGAATTCATGAAAGGGGAACAACAATGACAAACCAAATAATGCTGGGTGCAGGTGGGCATTGGCGCAACTGGGTAGGAAACCAGTCCTGTGTGACAAGCGCAGCAGGTGCCCCAACCAGCGAGACGGAACTCTGTGAGATGGTTCACGCAGCAACGTCACAGGGCCTCAATGTGCGCTGCGCTGGTTCTGGCCATTCCTTTACACCCGTAGTCGCGACCAGCGGTCTACTTTTGACATTGTCGGGTATGAAAGGCATCAAGGGCATCGACACGCAGCGCAAACGTGTAACAGCCGCTGCCGGAACCACCATCAACGAGCTTGGTCGTTATCTCAAGGACAATGGCCTGTCGATGGTCAACCAGGGCGATATCGACAGTCAGGCGCTGGCTGGCGCCCTGACGACAGGGACGCATGGAACCGGGGCAAAGCTTTCCAATCTCGCGTCAGCGATTGTAGGCATGAAGATCATTCAGCCCAATGGTGAAATTCTTGTGGCCGATGAGACAACACCTGATCTGCTGAAGGCCAGTCGTGTATCGGTTGGAACGCTGGGCGTCATATCGGAAATCACCTTGCAGCTGTTGGATTCCTACAATCTCCATGAGCGCCTCTGGCGCGAGGACTTTGATGCGTGCATGGAAATGCATGATGAGCTGGCCGCCAAACATCGCCATTTCAGCTTTTTCTGGTGTCCGACAGAACAGAGCCGCCATTGTTACTGCCTGCCGGATACGGCTGCGACTTCTCGCTCCGGTCGCACAACCGATGTGTGTGAGATGAAAACCATGGATATAACCGAGGAAGCACCCATGTCCTCGGATTTCGAAAAGATCGCGTATAGTTCTGAAATCTATCCAATCGAATATGTGCCGAATTTCCACGAACTTGAATATGCTGTGCCCGTCGCCCATGGCAAGGCCGCGGTCAAGGCCGTGCGCAAGCTGATGCTGGAGAAATATCCCGAGTGCATTTATCCGATAGAATATCGCTTTACAGCGGGTGACGATGCCTGGATTAGTCCATTCTTCGAGCAGGATAGTGTAACGGTTTCCGTATCGGGTGAACCTGGAACCGACTATTGGCCTTATTTGCGGGATGTTGACGCCATTCTTCGCAGCTATGGCTCACGACCGCACTGGGGCAAGTTGCACTTTCTCACCGGGCAGGATGTAACAAACATTTATCCCAAAGCCGGGCAATTCCGGGAACTGCGTCGCAAACTCGATCCGCAGGGTTTTTTCCTCAATGATCACCTGTCTCAGCTGTTCAGATGATCTGAGCTGACGGGTGGCTCGGCTACCTTATCCATATCCGCAACAAGAACCATAAAATGGGGACGGCAATGGAACATATCGGAACCTTCGTCATCTACATCATCATGATGTGTGCAATCGCGGGAGCGGTTGCTTCAATCTTCAATAACGAAACGGGCCTTGGTAAAGAATTCGTGGCAGGTCTGCACAGTATCGGTCCTATTTTCATTCCAGTAGCCGGTATCATGGCTTCGATACCGTATCTTTCAAAGTTCATCAGTTCACTCGTCGGACCACTGCACACAATGTTGGGTGCGGACCCGGCTATCGCGGCAACAACGGTAATTGCAGCCGACATGGGTGGGTATCAATTGGCGAAAGCGTTGGCCCAGTCGCCCGAAGGCTGGATCATGGCTTTGGTGGTCGGGTTCATGGCAGGTGCTACAATCATCTTCTCCATTCCAGTCGGGTTAGCCATGCTGAACAAACGCGATCACAAGTACATGGCTTTGGGTATCATGTCGGGCGTTCTCAGCATTCCTGCCGGCGTTATCATAACCTGTTTACTGATCGGCTTCTTCGGCACGAGTATACGCGCCGATATAGCCGCGACGGGGACCCCTGACCTGCCAGTCGATCTTTCGTTCTCCACGATCCTGCGCAACATATTTCCCTTGATTTTGTTTTGCGTGGCCCTTGCAACTGGATTACGATTTCTGCCTGGTCTGATGATTGCGATCTTCCTGTGGTTCGGCAGGATCATGTATGCGGCAATTACGCTGGTCCTGGTCAGCTCAATCGTCGAATATTTTACATCAGCTTTCAGCACGGTACTCGGCGGATGGGGATTTGCACCCATCATCGCCGACAGTGAAGACCAGTTTCGTGCACTGGAGATAGCTGGCTATATAGGCATCATGTTGTGTGGTGCCTTCCCGATGGTTTATCTTCTGAATCGCTACCTGGCGAAACCCATGGAGAAAGCTGGTTCCAGGCTCGGCCTGTCATCGGCTGGAGCAGCCGGACTTTTGGCGGCATCGGCCAATATTCTGGCCATGTTTCGCCTTGTTGAAACAATGCCCCCAAAGGATAAAGTCCTGGTCATTGCGTTTGCTGTTTGCGCGGCCTTCACCTTTGGTGATCACCTGGCCTTTTCTGCCAACTTCCAGCCCACGATTATTCTGCCATTGCTATTGGGAAAAATTGGCGGTGGGCTGATTGGCTTCGCGATTGCCATGTATCTTTCGGTACCACAGGCACTCGAAATTCAAAGAGAAGAGGCAATCTCCCTCAGCCCGGAACCGGAACTGGTCTAGAGCGTTTCCGGTTAAAACGGAGTCGGGAGATCCTCGTTAACTCTTTGTTTTTGTGCATCATCTTATGAAAAGCACGCTTCGTGCTTTTGTTGGAAAAGTTCTTGTGAGTGGGCGGAACTGGAAGTTTTTTATTGCGATGAGCGCCGATTGAAGCCCGAGAAGAATATAGAACCAACCCTGGACTGTATGAGAGCACGAGGGCGACGGGTCAGTAGAAATCGGTCCGGATTTTATCCATCGCAGTTCAATTATCTCAGAAATAACTGCCGGTCGGACCGATGCGCCCATCGGATAGCGCGGGCGCATCGGTGTCCGTTCGGCGATACCATGTTGTAGAGATACCAGTTATAAAAAAATCGGAAATACGTTATTATGTGATCAGGTCGTCGACTAACGCTTTTCGCAAATGAATAGCTATTGCACTTTCTTTGTCGTTACTTCACTCTGCTAGAAATTGTCGCCTTATAAATGGTTCAGGCTTCGTCTTTGATGCTTTGAACACACAAGAAAGGGGGAGGTCCGGTTGGTGCACCATGAACTGTCGTGCAGCGCGGTTATCAGCCGAACTGTCGTTTCCCTCAAGACTTATACGTTGCCAGTATGGCGGGATGTTAATGTTTCCGGCCCGGAGATCTGACATGGGAACGGTGTTGGCCCTGCGAAATTGTGCGCTAGTGTTGGTCACATTCATCGTGTTGTCCATCTGGCAGGGTTCCGGTTGGGCTCAGGAGACAGCCCCAGAGGTGCCGCCTGAGAAAGTAAGACAGCTTCTCGAGGTGCTCAATGAGCCAGACGTCAAGGCGTGGCTGGAAAGCAAAGCCGCTCCGCCGCCCGCAACTGCGCCGGCGCTTTCGGACACCTTTGCAAGTTGGGAAACAGCAGTTCGCAACCGTATCGCCGGGCTTGTTGCTGCTGTGCCTCGCATCCCCCGGGAACTGGCGGACGCTTCCGGTGTGATCGCGCGTGACGTTAATGACGGCAGGCCAGGCAAGGTCATCCTCATTCTGGTCGCGTTAATGGCGGTGGGTTTCGGTGCCGAATGGCTGGTAAGGAAATGGCTGCCGAACAAAGCATTATCTTACGGGCGAAATCTGGTTCCACAGGCAATCCTGGCCAATCTGGCCGCTTTGCTGACCTTTTCGTTGGCCAGTATCGGATCATTCCTGATACTGGAATGGCCGCCATTGTTGCGGAGGATCATATTGACCCTCCTCGTAGCTGTTATCGCCTTCCGTTTCGTGCGAAGCATCTGCACCCCAGCCACTGTTCTCCTTGCCATCCAGCCTTCAACGACGCCAGATCAACCGCCCGATGAAATGCCAAATGGCACGTTTCCCGAGCGGCAAGCGGCGGCAGACGGTATCACGACGGCGAGTTTCTGGAGCCGGCGTATCAGTGTTATGGCCGGAGTTTTCTTGTTCGGCTGGGCAATAGTCAGCATCATGCGCGCTGTCGGCTTTTCGCCAGAAGTTGCACAGATAGGGTCATTTCTGCTGGGACTTGGGCTGCTGCCTGTCGCGATTGAGGTAGTATGGCGTCACCCTGGCCCCGGTCCATCGGCTTTGAAGGCTATGCTGCTTACTCTCTTTCTGATCGGCCTCTGGTTGATCTGGGTTGGTGGAATGCTGGGGGTCCTGTGGATCGGCATCTATGCGCTTTTATTACCACCCGTTCTGCGCGGTGCAGGTCGTTTGGCGCAGGCGTTTGCCGGTAACGATAAGCCAACCGGTGTCATTGGCGTAATATTCGATGTCATTGTTGCCAGAGGGGCGAGGGCACTGGTCATTGCGGCAGCGGTCGTCTGGCTGGCCTACTTGTGGAAATTCAGTGCTGCGGCACTGTCCGGGAACGGACTCGGCGAGCGCTTGGTCAATGGTCTATTCAACGCCATCATTATCCTGGTCGTAGCCGACTTGCTCTGGCAATTGTCGAAGGCATTGATCGACTATCAGTTAAGGGCCGTCGATCCAGCCGACGTCAGCGTTGCGGCGATAGCACGTTCGGGTCGTGTGCGTACATTGTTGCCGATATTTCGCAATGCGCTTGCCGCATTCATTGCCGTTGTAGCCGTGCTGACAATTCTATCGGGCATGGGCGTACAAATCCTGCCTTTGATCGCGGGAGCCGGCATTTTTGGCGTCGCCATCGGCTTTGGCGCGCAAACGCTTGTCAAAGACATCTTGAGCGGGGTTTTCTATATGCTTGATGACGCATTCCGCGTCGGAGAGTATATCCAGAGCGGATCGTACAAAGGAACGGTGGAATCCTTCAGTCTGCGCTCCATAAGACTGCGGCACCATCGCGGTCCGGTCTTCACCGTACCGTTCGGCCAGCTTGGCGCTATTCAGAACATGAGCCGCGATTGGGTGATCGAAAAGATGACAATCGGGGTCACCCACGACTCTGATGTTGAACTTGCCCGCAAGCTGATCAAACAGATCGGTCTGGAACTGGCGGAAGACCCGGAATTCGCGGCCAATACGATCGAGCCGTTGAAGATGCAAGGTATCGATAGTTTCGGCGAGTACTCAATCCTCCTGCGGACGAAACTGATGACCAAACCCGGGACACAGTTCGGCATCAAGCGGCGGGCGAACATGATGATCAAGAAGGCTTTCGAAGAAAACGGCATCAAGATCGCTTATCCGAAAGTTCACGTGGAGGGGGGGAGTGAGACGGCAGCCGCAAGCGCAAGTCACGAGATCATGCGCAAAATGCACGCTCAGGCAGCTGCAACAGAAGAAAAAACATAATTGGGTTTGACTGCGTGAACTCTGATTAGCAAGAACGATCCCGGTGCGTCCAAAATCCTGCCCCGATGGGCGTTATCAGGCGATATTCCTTGAACGGCAGTCCGATGGGTCACTGCGTCTTCTTGGCCGCATGCGCAAAGAATTGCCGGATATCTTACCGCTTGGACGATTACTTTAGATAGTGAATATGAGGCCGTCCGGTGTAGGGGGATGGTTCCACTCGAGCATCGATAGAGAACACCTCTTTGAGTATATCCTCATTAATTACATCGTCCGGCGTTCCCGAAGCTACGATCTTTCCTGCCGACATAACGATTAACTCATCGCAAAACATGGCTGCGTGATTAAGGTCGTGCAGCGCAATTATGCTCGTGATCCGCAGCCCGGAAATCAGCTTCAGCAAGCTCATTTGGTGATGGACATCCAGATGGTTGGTCGGTTCATCAAGGATAAGCTCTTCTGGCGTCTGCGCCAGTGCCCTTGCTATGTGAGCGCGTTGCTTCTCTCCACCTGACAGGCTTTGCCACTGGTCATTTTTCTTGGTTGTCATACCGGTGCGTTCAATCGCATCTCGTACGGCTGTCTCGTCAGCGCCGGTCCATCCGGAGAACATTGACCTGTGTGGAAAGCGTCCAAGTCTTATAACGTCCATAACCTTGAGACTGGCATTTGTCGTTGCGTGCTGCTCGACAAAAGCCACACGCTGCGCGATACTTCGTCGGGCAACCGTATTGATATCTTTTCCATCAAGCAGGACATGCCCAGAACAGGGGTGTTTTAATCCTGCGATCAGGCGTAACAGGGATGTCTTTCCCGAACCGTTTGGTCCTAAAAGACCCAGCATCCTTCCAGGCTTCGCTTCGAACGAAACGTCGTTGATTATGGCTTTCTTGCCGATTTTCCAGACAAGATTTTCGGCTCTGATACTCATGATGGGCGCTGGAACCGGTAAAGAATGATCGAGAAGAAGGGCACGCCAACAAGCGCTGTCACCACGCCTATGGGAAGGACCTGTTGCGGTATCAGCGCGCGCGAAGCGATATCGGCCAGCACCATAAAGACTGCGCCGACAATGGCACATGCGGGCAACAATCTTATGTGTAGCGGCCCGACAATGAAGCGTGCAGCGTGAGGGACTACGAGCCCCACGAAGCCTATCGAACCGACCATGCTGACGATGGTGGCTGTCATCATTGCCGTGAGTGCAAACAGGACAATGCGTGCTCGACCGACATTGACGCCGAGCGCGGAGGCGGCTTCGTCCCCGAATGCAAATGCATCCAGAACATGGGCGTAGAGAAGGCAAGCGACTAGGCCGATGGTGATGACGACTGACACCAGCATGAATTCTGGCCATCGAACACCACCGAAGCTGCCAAGAAGCCAGAACATCACATCACGAGCCTGCTGGGCATTGCCGGATGTTGTGACGATGTATGATGTTGCAGCGTTGAAGAGTTGCGATGCAGCAACACCTGCCAGAATGGTACGATCCGCACCTCCACGCGTGCCATTTGAGAGAAGGGCAACGAAGAAAAAGGCCGCAAACGCGCCAACGAATGCACCCGCCGACAATGAAACAGCGCCAGCACCTATGCCGAGAATGACAACTGTTACAGCGCCAGTTGATGCGCCGGCGGAAATGCCCAGAACATACGGCTCAGCCAGCGGATTACGCAAAAGTGACTGCATGATCGCGCCCGAAAGTGCGAGGCCTGCACCGCAAAATGCTGCCACCAACGCACGGCTGAGGCGGTAATCCCAAATCACAGTCTCATGAATGCGGTTGAGTTCGACTGAACTCCATCCAAGGCGATTGGTTATCGCTGCGAAGGTTGTCGATAAAGGGATCGGCAAGTCGCCTATGCCGACGCTGACACCCACTACGAATCCGATTGCCACAAGTGACGCCAGCAGCATAATGCTGAAGGCGCCCCAATGCCTTAAAGAATGGCCAGCAGCACTCACTTGAGAATACCGAGCGCTTTCAACTGTTCCGCGACCTGTTCCGCACCGTAAATTGTGCGGATGGTCGGGTTCATAGCCTGACCGTCCATGACGGCAATAGCTTTGTTCTTGACCGCTGGCATCTGGCTGACCGCAGGGTCTGTGTTGAGAAACTGAATCTTGGCCTCAGGTTTGTCCAGTTCCCAACGATTACGATCGAGATTGGCAACGACAATGACATCGGGGTCGGCGGCGATGATGCTTTCCCAGCCAAGCGTCGGCCATTCAGCTTCCGCCTTGATGGCATTTTCGCCGCCCAGAACATCAGCGATGAAGCTCGATGCACCGTTTCCGCCACCCAGATAGGCGTCAGCTGATGGTGACGGGCTGGAGAACCAGAAGACGTAAGAAAGTTTCTTGCCGCTCGCTGGAACTCTTGCGCGCAATGCTGCCTCGCGTGCTTTGAAATCAGTGATTAGTGCCTGCCCGCGATCTGAAACATCGAAAATCTGCGAGAGCTCGTCGATCTCCCTATATAGAAGATCCATGTTCCACAGCTTGTCGCGGCTGCCATACTCATCCTTGACCTGCTCTGTACTGAGGCACGTGCTCGGCGAAAGATAAGTCGGAACTCCGACCTTGTCGAAATCATCACGCTTTGCAACCTTGCTGTTTGGTCCTATGAGGCTTGGAAGAGCTGCGGCTACGAAATCCGGGTTCTCTGCAAGCATCGACTCAAAAGTCGGAAACTCGACGGTCAAAAGCTTCACTTTGGAATTGGCAACCTCAAGCTGCGGCAAAACCTTGCTCGGCCAGAACGCTGTTCCCGCCATTTTGCTCTCAAGCCCCAGTAGCAACATGATTTCAGCGCTGTTCTGTCCAAGGCCGATAGCGCGTTCCGGCGCATTTGCAAACGTAACTTTCTTGCCGCAATTTTCGAGCGTTAGTGGATACTGAGTAGCCGCTTTTGCCGTGTTGTTTTGGAACGCGAGCAGGGCGACAAGGCCCGTAGCGGCCAGAAGAGTTTTCTTTGCGATCACTGGTAATGTCCTGAATTGCGGGTCGCGGTCTACCCTTTGCCGGTTAAACCGGTTCTCTATAGTCTGAATGATGATTTTAAAACAAGAGTTAATTGGTCCTGATTTATCCGTCAAATATCGAAGCAAAGCACCGCGAGACACGGGGGCAGTACCAGGCGCCAAACAAACACAAGAATATGCGGTGCTAAAGAATGTCCTTCATCTCATTTATGTAGAACAACAATCGCCGGCGGTGAAATGGCCCGGACCCAGCAACCACCTTATCCCCTTTAACTTACGCCATAATTTGTGTGACCGACCGCGTTGCTGAAATCATCATCGGCACAAATTGTCTGACCAGAGTATCTTCATTATAGCGAAGATTGGAGGCTGCAAGAACTGCTGCCGCTGTAGTATGACCGTCCGGGAGATAAATAGGGGCAGCAAGTGCGATATCGTTAGTGTAAACCTGTTCTTCAGCGATGGCAAAACCGCGTTGACGCGTCTCGTGGATACGTTGCCAGATTTTCTCGGGTTCGAAAATTGTTTTAGGCGTATACGCCCGTAAATCGCTGCGTGCCAGAATGTCATCAATTCTCGCATCGTCAAGACCGGCAAGAAACACAAGCCCAGCGGCAGAACAATAAGCGGGGAGCTTGCTACCGACGATGACGTCGTTATCAAGCGTATTCGATGAAAGGTAACGCGCAAGATAAATGATATCGGTATCGTCGAGCAAAGTGAGCGAGATAGTCTCTCCCGTACTCCGGTTAAGATGCAGGAGATAGGGATGAGCTCTTTGCACAAGCACACTCGACCGCGTGTAGCGATAAGCCATGTTTAATGACTTTGCCGCAAGCTCATAAGTCTTGCTGCCGGGAACTTTCTGCAGATAGCCAAGGTTCAGCAATGTGTGTGCAAAGCGTTGTGCAGCTGACCGGTCTATTCCGGCCCGTTGCGCAAGCTGTGTCAAATTCTGACGAGAATGCAGAGTGTCAAAGGTCTCAAGAACGCGAAAGGCTTTTTCAACAGAGCGGACCATCATGGGGTCGTCCAGTTCGTCAGCGTCCATTCTCATTACAACCTATCTTCTACTATCGGGCAGCATTTCCGATACCATCCATTTGGCCAATATAACTACTTATTCCCTCGTGATTTAGAGAATTTTCTGTGCATTTCGGTTACACATCTGGCTGATGCGGGAGGAACGCAGGTGCCGAGATCCGGCACCTGACATTGATCAGAAACGGATACCATCTGGCAGAGCCGTTATATCCATACCTGCATCCTTGAAGCCTTCAAGCAGGAGCGGGGCGATGGTTTGGTTCGAACGGTTTTCGTCGGCCCATTTTTGGAGAAACTGTTGAACGCGACCATCCTCGTCTTTCCGTGTAGCGGCTGAAACAGGGATGCCGTGAACAGGTTCCGGGACAGTATAGCTCGAGAAAACCCCCCGCGCACTTTCGAATGTCTTTATGCAGATTGGAAGTTCCTGCAACATATAACCGGCGCGTCCAGACTGTACGGCCATGATGGCTTCGCTCATTTCCTTCAGGCTCATTATCTTTGCCTCAGGCATGTCGTCCTTGATAAAGTTCGTCTGCGCTGCACCCGTGACCATCGCAAACGTCACATCCGGCTTATTGTATTCGGACCATTTTTGAGGTGGTTCTTTGCCCTTTGCTCCGATAACGCAATCCGACATTTGCCAGACAGGTCCGGCCATCGCCAGAGCTTTCTTGCGTTCTTCGGTAGCGGTCATGCCCGGGAATATATCAAGTCGTCCCGATTGCAAGTCGAGGACGATGCTTTGCCAGGTAACTTCGCGCCATTTTAGCTTGAGTTCTTTCCCCATCGCTTTGCCGAGATCTGCGGCCATCTGCCGACACACACGTGGACCATAGCCAGCGTACTCAAGTTCACCACCAACATGGAACGAAGTTGGAGGATAGTTCCTGACTCCACCGCATACAACTTCACCGGTACGTGCGATCTTGTCCCAGACGGATTCAGCCATCACCGGCGCTGAAATCGTGACGCTCGCCACGGTTAGTAGCGCTGCTGCCATCGGTTTAATCATTCTATTGCTTCCCTTCGAATTGCCCTTCTCTGAGGGCTTTAATTTGACGGGTGAGACATTGTCCTGACCATTGCCAGTCGGCAAGAGAAAAATCGATTATTGACATGTTTCGTAACAAAAGAGTCGGAAAAGAATGATAACTAACTATAAATAATCGTAATGTGATTAAACGATATCGTAATACGCACATAATACAAATTTATGTGCAAAAATACTTTCCAGCATCAACGAATCGAGTTAGCTGCAAAAAGGGCGACCTGATCCGGGACTTACCGTCGCTGCAAAATGGGAGTGCAATCCGATGTATCAATTTGACTGGTCTGTTATCCAGGACAGCCAACTATGGCTCAATGCGATCGGTGTGACCGTAGCATATGCGTTTGTCACTTCGTTGGCCGGTCTCGTCATCGGTGTGGTTCTGGGGCTTGCTCTTGTATCGCGTATTCCCGTCCTGACATTGATCATCAATGCGTACATTCACCTTTTTCGGTGCACCCCTCTGCTTGTGCAGATCGTTTGGTTCTTTTATGCGCTGCCGATGCTCACCGGTTATACCTTGCCTGACTGGTTCGCAGCAGGGTTGGGGCTGACACTCTACATGGCGGCATTTTCAGCCGAAATTTTCAGAGC
Source organism: Brucella cytisi (assembly GCF_038433355.1). Taxonomy (NCBI): domain Bacteria; kingdom Pseudomonadati; phylum Pseudomonadota; class Alphaproteobacteria; order Hyphomicrobiales; family Brucellaceae; genus Brucella; species Brucella cytisi. Next base: position 26,281 of record NZ_JBCAUP010000007.1, on the reverse strand, counting down.
GGGCGTCATCTCGATTGATCGCGGACAATGGGAAGCGTCCACCGTCCTGGGTTTCTCATACTTTACCAAAATGCGACATATCATTCTGCCGCAGGCCACACGGCGCATGATTCCGCCAATCGTCAGTCAGACGATTCTGCAGCTCAAAAACACATCCCTACTGTCGGTGGTTGCCGTTCCTGACCTCATGTATGCCGCCGGTAGTCTGACGATGGAAACCTATCGTCCACTTGAGGTCTACACCTTCGCGGCTCTTCTTTATCTGGCAATCCTCACGCCTGTGACGTTGATAGCCAATCGCTTCGAAATCAAACATTAACGGTGGTTGCGATGATCAGTGTTCAGAACCTGAGAAAAACATTCGGTGATCATGAAGTATTGAAAGGCATTGACCTATTAGTAAACCGCGGTGATGTAGCGGTGCTTATTGGCCCGTCAGGCTGCGGCAAATCCACCTTGCTCCGCTGTCTCGACCTTCTGGAACAGCCAACGCGAGGTCTGATCGAAGTTGCTGGTAATCGGCTTGAATTCGAACCGAAGAGCAAAATCGCTGAACGCGTCAAGGCTGAGTTTCGCCGGAAGACGGGGATGGTCTTCCAGGGGTTTCATCTCTTCCCTCATATGACAGTCCTGCAAAACGTGATGTCTGGTCCATTGCTTAACAGGTTGAAAACCAAAAGCCAGTCACGCAAACTCGCGATGAGGTTACTCGATCGGGTCGGGTTGACGGACAAGATTGATCTGTTCCCGCAACAGATTTCGGGTGGACAGGCCCAACGCGTTGCGATCGCCCGTGCGTTGGCTCTTGAGCCTGAAGTTATGCTTTTCGACGAGCCGACTTCAGCTCTTGATCCTGAGTTGGTCGGAGAGGTTCTCGACGTTATGCAAGGCCTGGCCGCAGACGGTACCACTATGATTGTAGTGACCCACGAAATGAGCTTTGCCCGACACGTTGCCTCGAAGGTCATTTTCATGGAAGCCGGACACATTGTGGAGACAGGTGCACCCGACGAAATTCTCCATCAACCAAAGACCGAACGGCTCAAAAACTTTCTTTCAAAAGTTGAGCACTAATCCACCTTCCTGACTAGAGCGGATGATCGACAATGAAACATACTGATCTGCGGGGAATGTTTCCTGCAATTCCCACGCCTTTGACCGAAAATGGTCAGCTAGATGTGGCAAAGCTTGAAGCGCTGGTTGAAATCAACATCGCCGGCGGCGCAAAGGGCTTGGCCCCAGTTGGTGGAACGGGTGAATTTACTGCGCTTTCATATAAAACAAGGGTTAACGTTGTTCGTGAAACCGTTCGCATTGTTAACGGACGCGTACCCGTCGTGGCAGGCGTAGTTTCTCCCGGTTGGGCGGAGGCAGTGGAGCACGGACTGGCCTTCAAAGAAACTGGCGCTGACGCGCTGCTTCTCGTCACACCATTCTACGTGATACCGAGCCAGCAAGGGGTGATCGACTATTTTCGAACCTACCGCACTACTGTTGATCTACCGCTCATTTATTATGATGTTCCCGCCCGCACCAGTTTTGTTTCCGCCGTTGATACTCTCAAGACCCTGGGAGAAGACGGGACCATCATAGGTGCAAAAATTTGCAACACCGATGCGTATTATTTCCAGCGTCTGTCCGCAGAGATCGGAAATCGTATAGCACTGCTGTCGGGAGACGACATGATGTATGCTATCCACGTCATGTATGGCGCGACAGGGGGTATTTTAGCCAGCGCGCCAATGCTGCCGGCCTATTGGACACGAATACACGATACATTGGCTGGCGGTAATCTTGCTGATGGTATAGACCTTCATCGAAAGCTTCTTCCGACGTTTCTGGCCCTGTTCAACGAGGTCAACCCTGGGCCTCTGAAAACAATGATGGGCCGTCTGGGACTGCCAGTTGGTCCTGTATCGCTGCCCTTGAAAGCGCCGGATAACAAGACTGAAAAACTAATTATCGAAGCTGTCGAACGCCTGCGAGCCGAAGGGATCGCATAAGATATGGCAGGCGGGGCGCAATTTCTTGATTTTGCAGAAGCTCGGGACCAGGCAAAAAGCTTTCTCCCCAAAGCACTGTTTGACTATATTGATCGAGGAACCGAGGCTGAAACGGCCATTGCGGACATTCATCAGGGGTTCGCAAGCAGACGTATCATTCCTCGTGTTTTGCGTCCCGTGTCAGCTCCGGATTTGTCAGTTGAGTATTTGGGCGGTATCCATAATTGTCCGTTCGTGATTGCACCGACTGCACTTGCCGGCATGGTGCGGCATGATGGAGAGGTTGCGATGGCACTCGCAGCCAGGCAAGCGGGCCTGCCTTTTGTGGTTGCAACACAATCATCGACAAGCATTGAACAGATTTCCGCGAATGCTCTCGGGAGCGAGTTGTGGTTTCAGCTTTATGTCTGGCAGGACCGTAACGAGACCTGGAAACTGCTGGAGCGAGCCAGGATGTGCGGGGTTGAGACACTGGTACTGACGGTTGACACACCCGCATCACCCAAGAAAGTCCATAACCGTCGCAACGGGTTTGGTGTCCCGTTGGAGCCTTCAGCAACGCTGGCTATCGATCTCATGCTACATCCACGGTGGTCATTAGGCGTTATGGGGCGTTATCTGATGCGAAAGGGATTTCCATCCTATGCGCATTATCCTGGCGAGGTCTCGACCGCTATCAGTGGTTCCATCCGCGACCCGCGCTTTGCTCTCGACATGGTTCTTGATCTGAATTTTCTCAGGGAGCTTCGTGGGCGTTGGCCGCATAAAATGCTCATCAAGGGGATTCTTTCGGCGGATGACGCCATCGAGGTCTTCAAGCTGGGTTGCGATGGCGTAATCGTATCCGCGCATGGTGGCCGAAATCTTGACAGCGCTGCTCGACCGCTAGACGTGTTGCCAAAAATTAGAGCTGCCGTTGGTCCAGGCAAAGTGCTCTTCGCCGATAGTGGTGTCCGACGCGGTTCCGATGCGGCAAAGCTGCTTGCTGCAGGAGCAGACGGGGTGTTTCTTGGACGGGCGCCACTCTATGGGTTGGCGGCGGGTGGTATGCCCGGTGTAGTCCAGATGATCGAGCAATTCAGAGAAGAACTCAGCCTTTTTCTAGCTTTTGCCGGTGCCGAAAACATCGCTGCACTCGGCCAAGCCGAGTGGATCGGTTAAACTGAAACTCCACCAGATATTAAAGATCAAGTCACAGGTAATACAATGCTTTCCAGGCCAAGCACCGATGATGATTTCCTAAATGACCTTCGACAAGCGATTGGCGGCCAATATGTGTTGACGGATGCGCATGACAAAGAACCCTATCTGGCCGACTGGCGCGGTTACGGGAAGGGTGAAGCTTTAGCTGTTGTCTTGCCTGCGAGCACTGAACAGGTTTCAAACCTCATGCGGTTGGCCGATATTCATGGGAGCAAAATTGTGCCCCAGGGAGGTAACACCGGACTGTGTCAGGGTGCTGTACCGTCCGCTAGGGATCGTACAATCGTGATAGGACTGCGTCGTCTCGATGCAGTCCGTGAAATAGACAAAGCGTCAAATATCATTGTTGCAGAGGCTGGTTTGACATTAGTGGCTGCACATGATGTGGCATCAACTGTCGATCGCCGCATTCCTTTGCATCTTGGCAGCGAGGGCAGTGCACAATTGGGCGGCCTTGCATCGACTAATGCAGGTGGAACCGGTGCGTTGCGATATGGCCCCATGCGAGATCTTGTTTGTGGGATTGAGGTGGTGTTGCCCGACGGACAGGTGCTAAGCGATTTGAAGGCACTTCGCAAAGACAATACAGGCTACGACCTCAAAAACCTTTTCATCGGTGCCGAAGGTACACTGGGCATTATCACGGCGATAGCATTGCGCTTGCAGCCCATCCTGCGTTCTTCGGGGCATGCCTGGATTGGACTTCAGGATCTGGATGCGGCCGTGTCCATTCTAACGGGATTGCAAGATCGCTTCGATACAGCCGTACAAGCAGTAGAACTCTTGTCAGGCAGTCAGGTTGATGTGGTTCTTCAGCATATTCCCCGTTCAAGACATCCGCTGGAAAGTCGCCCCGAATGGTCGTTGCTGGTAGAACTGGGCAGTGCAGATCCAGTTGCTGAGTTGAATCAAGCATTGGAAGAATGGTTAGCTGAGCAGTTTGAGACTGGAACTATTGTGGATGCCTTTATCGCCCAAAGCCACGCACAAGCTGAAGACATTTGGCACCTAAGGCATTCAGTTTCGGAGGCAAACAAGGTACATGGACATAGCCTTTCACACGATATTGCCGTTCGTCCGACACTCGTGCCTGAACTTATCAGGCGCGCCAGCGCTGCCGTTCATGAAATTTGTCCCAAATCGAAAATACTTATTGTTTCGCACATTGGAGATGGAAACATCCATTTCATCGTGCATTTCACACACGATCAATGGTCCGCTTTTGAAGAAGATGCTGTAGTATCTGCACGCATTATGAAAATAATCCATGATGTTGTGGATGAACTAGGGGGCACCTTCTCGGCCGAACATGGGATTGGTCGCAAGTTGGTAAAAGAACTTGAGTTACGATCAGATCCGGTCAGTCTAGATCTTATGCATTCCCTACGAAATCTCATTGATCCTGATTGCAAAATGAACCCTGGGAGCATCCTGTCAGTCAGACGGGGATATGATGAGCTAGCCAGCTGAGGCTATTTCTTTCCTTTGTGGAACCTGACACAGCTATCGCCACCTATTAAGCTTCAGGATGTAGGCTAGTTCAGGAGTGATCTGATCAGACTATTGCAATGCCATCGGTCGTCCAGCAACGATGTCCTGTAGCTCTCCGCGTCGTGGTCACGGACAAACTGCGTTCTTATGGTGCCGCCAATCGGGCCACCGCTCCGCCGCGAATTTCGCCAAATCGCCAATATTATCTGGCGCGATATCGCTGGCCCGTAATCTGCTCACCTGCTACATCGTACATCAACATAAACCCGGGAACAGGCTAAGGTCATGGGGCGTCGCCGAGTTCCGTACGATGATAACGCCATGCTTATGATGGAGACGGTGTTAGTACAGTCGCTCGCCGTCCATAATACTTGCCAAACTAGCCGTATGAGTACGCCCGGAAGTCACTCTGCTTCCGGGCTAAAGATATTAGACAGATCCTTCACCCGGGCATTTAGCGCTGAACGAAATCCAGCAGATCGGCGTTGACCAGTTCGGGGTGCGTCGCGAACAGGCCATGCGACAGATCTGGATAGGTTTTGAGGGTCCCGTTCTGCAGAAGACCGATTGCTTTATGAGCAGACGCGGCAATTGGAACGACCTGATCATCTTCGCCGTGCATCACCAGTACGGGGATGTCGATCGCGTGCAGATCGCCGGTGAAGTCCGTTTCAGAAAACGCTTCGATGGAATCATACTGAGCCTTGGCACTGCCCGCCATGCCCTGACGCCACCAATTGTCAATCAGCCCTTGGCTTATCTCTGCGCCCTTGCGGTTGAACCCGTAGAACGGGCCGGACGGGATGTCGCGGAAAAACTGGGAACGGTTTGCTACCAGTGCGGCGCGGAAGCTGTCGAATACTTCCATGGGTGTTCCTTCCGGATTGGATGCCGACTGGAGCATAACCGGCGTCACTGCACCGATCAGGACGGCCTTGGCAACGCGTCCTGGCTCGGCTTGAGCGACATAGCGCGCGACCACTCCGCCGCCGGTCGAGTGACCGATATGCACAGCGTTCCTCAGATCAAGTGCGTTTACGAGGTCTGTCGTATCGGCAGCGTAAGTATCCATATTATTTCCGGTGTCAGTCTCATCCGAGCGGCCATGACCACGCCTGTCGAACCCAACGACACGATAGCCATGCGACAAGAAGAATAACATCTGATTGTCCCAATCGTCGGACGACAGCGGCCAACCATGATGAAAGACGATCGGCTGGGCATTTTTCTGGCCCCAGTCCTTGTAGAAGATGTTGGTGCCGTCCTGAGTGGTGATTGTAGCCATTGTAGTAACTCCCTGATTTCTGGTTGGTACAGTTGATGGGTTGGGCGGTGCGATACTCAGCCAAACCCTGGTGGTTATGCAGAAGAGATGTGGGGCATATGCAATGTCATTGTGCTGAACGTTGACCAGCGATCAGACAGAGGAGGACGTTGCGGTCGCCTGCCACCTGATCGTCTACTTAATCTGGCCAGGCTGCATTGCTGTGACCGCTTCCTCAATCGGTATAGAACCGCCGGTTACTTCCAGGATTATGCGGTTGACATCAGGTTGCCGCAGCACTTCAACAACAGTGGCGGCAACGTCGTCGCGCCTGATCTCCTCGTGGACCTTGGCGAGGCCGAGATCAACCTGACCCGTGCCTGGCTCGTTTGTCAGTGCTGACGGGCGTAAAATGACCCAATCGAGATCTGTCAGCACCAGTTGCGTTTCAGCACGCTTTTTCGCGACCATGTAATGCTCGAAATCCCTGTCCATGTGGCGTTCGCGCCAGGCCTCCGGGAACACGGAGACCAGAACAAAGCGACGTATTCCGGCAAGCTTTGCCGAGGCTGCCAGCTTGGCTGGTCCGTCTCCGTCGACTTGATCCGTTGCTTCTGGTCCGTCTTTTCCGCCTGCGCCAGCAGCGAAAACGACTGCATCGAAACCACGAAGCGCTTCTGCAAGCTGATCGACCGACATTTTAACGAGGTCTCCAGGTGTGGTGGAGATTCCCTGTTGGGCCAGCGTTTCACCTTTGTGAGAGCTCCTGACGAGGCCAGCAACCTGATCTCCTCGTGCGACCAGCAAGTCGGCCACACGTCGACCGACACCGCCAGTGATTCCTATGACAAAAACTTTCATATTCATTCTCCTTCGATTGATCGTCCATGGGCACCAACGCAGCGGGCTACGGAAGTTCGACAATTCTTCCGCCCTTGCGATGGGGTGCAGGTTGTTCACCAGGAGTGGTGAACGACTTCTCACAGCGGTGCCTGTCCTCAAGCGATCTTCATCGATGCCTGGTGCAAAGCGGTTACGAGAGCCTTCGCTGCTTCAGCCGAGGAATGGGGGCTTTGACCGGTAATAAGCTGGCCATCGACCACGGTGTGTACGCCCCAGTTTTCAACCTTGGAGAAGACAGCGCCGAGGCTGATGAGCTCATCTTCGACCAGGAACGGGACGACATGCGTGAGACCGACGGCTGCTTCTTCGCCATTGGTGAATCCGGTGAGATGGCGACCCTGAACGAATGGCGTACCATCTGGATTGATCACATGCCGAAGCGTGCCGGGTGCATGACAAACAAGAGCGAGCGGCTTGTCAGCTGCGATGAAGGCTTCGAGCAGACTGATCGAGTTGGGATCTTCAGCCAGATCCCAAAGCGGTCCGTGGCCGCCGGGATAGAAAACCGCGTCAAAATCCCTTTGATTGACGTTGTCCAGGCGCAAGGTTTCCGCGAGTTGAGCATTGGCTGCTTCGTCGGCCTTGAAGCGCCGCGTGAGGTCGGTCTGGAAATCCGGCTCGTCGCTCTTGGGGTCGAGCGGAGGCTGGCCGCCTTTTGGCGACGCGAGGGTGACTTCGATCCCTGCATCCTTGAGGACGTAGTAAGGGGCTGCAAGCTCTTCCAGCCAGAAACCGGTCTTTTTGCCAGTATTCCCAAGCCTGTCGTGGGAAGTCAGTACCATGAGAACTTTCATCGTCGTTTCCTGTAAAGTTGCTGCGTTCATCGGGTGGTTGTTCGAACAACTGCATCGGCCTTTCGATGAAAGAAACATGGCACCGGTCGAGATATTTAAGAAATTTACTTGTTTGATCCCAGATATTCAGGCATCGATATATTACGATGAAGTATGATCTTAATCTGCTGCCAGTTTTTGTGGCACTCATGGAAGAACGCAGCGTGACGCGCGCTGCCGCCCGGCTCGGGATAACGCAGCCAGCGCTCTCGAACTCGCTCAATCGCCTTCGCTACATGCTCCGTGATCCATTATTCATCCGCGAACGATACGGTATCAAACCGACGCAACTTGCCGAGGAGATCGCGCCAACGATTGAAACCGCACTGGCGCAATTGAATGAGGTTATAGTCCATCAGCAGGATTTTGACGCACGGCACGCGGACCGCCAGTTTCTGATCGCGCCAAACAGCTATGTGGAGTTGGTCTTGATGCCAGCGCTGGTCGCAAGGCTGCGTGAACAAGCGCCTGGCATTAAACTTCGTATGACGCCATTCGGCAATGATCTCGCTGAGACCGGCGTTACGTCCGGAACAACCGCGATGGCAATCGGAAGGGTCGTTGCCCCTCCCGACAATCTCGTCGTACAGCATCTCATGGATGAAAGCCTTGCCTGTGTCGTTCGCAGAGACCATCCGGAAATCGGTGAGAGCCTTACCCGCCGTCAGTTTGAGAGGTTGAAGCACGTGAACGTGCTTCCGCCAGGTCGAATCCGCGCTGGTCTGTTCCAGGCGCTGAGCAAGCAAAACCTCAAGCGGGAAGTTGTCGTTTCCGTGACACATTTCCTCGCCGTCCCGGAGATGATTGCCGTTACGGATTACTGTGCGACTTTGCCGTTACAAATCTGTCGAATACTTGAGCGCGATCCTCGCCTGAAAGTGTTGCCCTCTCCAGCAGAACTGGGAACTTTCCCGGTAGAACTGGCCTGGCATGTGCGATATCGAAACGATCCCGCGCACAAGTGGCTGAGAGCGGCAATAATTGATGTCTCACGATCACTTTCGCAAAGCTCTCAACGGACTGGCGCATTGTAGAGAATACGAAGCATCACCTCTGGCGACGACCTTGCAAATGTTTTACAAAAGCCGAAAGCGCCGCCGATTTCTGGTGCCTGCCCGGATAGTAAAGATGATAGCCGGACCACACTGGGCAAAACCTTTCCAGACACGTTGATAGTTGTCCGGATGCCAGAAAATCGACTATGTGGGGTTCGAAACTATAGGCCAATCCCAGGCCGGCCCTGGCAGCCTCAATCATAACGGGTCCGTCGTTAAAGGCTGCAACCCCCTCGACAGGCATCACCATGTTTCGTTCACCTGTACGAAACATCCAGCGGAACGGATCTCCGTGGCTGGCGGTACGGTAGTTAAGGCAATCATGCGCCAGAAGATCCTCAAGCCGTTCGGGGCGACCCCGTCGAGCATAGTAGGCAGGAGATCCAACGATCACGGCCTTGACGTCAGGACCAACCGGAACGGCGACCATATCCTTTTCAAGATGCCCCCCGAAGCGAATGCCGGCATCAAACCCTTCCTTGACGATGTCGGTAAACTGATCGCTGATGTGAAAGTCCAGCTTTACGCCGGGGTAACGGGCGAGGAAATCGGGTAATGCTGGCACAAGGATTGTGCGGGCCGGGTACTCCATCGCAGTTAGTCGCAATGTGCCTGACGGTTGGTCACGCTCAAGCCGGACCTCGGACAACCCGCGCTCGATCTGGAGCAGCGCGGGCGTGACCTGCTGGAGTAGTCGTTGTCCCGGTTCTGTTGGCTGGACGCTGCGTGTGGAGCGGGCAAGCAAGGGGACCCCGACCCGTGCTTCCAGAGCACTGATGGTCTGGCTTAGACCAGACTGCGCTCGCCCCAGCCGCGCTGCCGCTCGAGTGAAACTGCCTGCCTCGACAACGGCCTGAAGGACAAGAAGATCGGCAAGGTCACGGCGATCCATTTATCACCTCAAATGATAGGGTTGTTCATATAAATCATGCTAGCAGATAATTATGCTCCGAACCAAATTATACTCGAAACCAATTTCAACGGGAGATTTGAAATGAACTGGATTCGAACTGTTCCGACGTTGTTAGGTATCGCGGTCGCCACCACAATGACTCTCCCCAATACAGCCGCGGCGGCGGTCAACAATATCGTCCTTGTCCATGGCATGAACATGGATGGTGGGGCCTGGCGCGCGGTATATGAACGATTGACTGCCGATGGCTATAACGTCACGGTGGTTCAACTACCCATGACTTCAATTGAAGATGATCTTGCATCAACGCGTCGTGCCATCGATGCCCAGAAGGGCCCTATGGTACTTGTTGGTCATTCCTACGGGGGATTGGTCATCAGTCAGGTTGGAACGCCCGCGAGCGTCAAGGCTCTGGTGTATGTCGCGGCGTTTCAGCCGAAGATTGGCGAAAGCCTGGCATCTCTTAACGCATCGGTTCCATCCAGAATGCCACAGGACGCCCTTCGGATCTTCGACGACGGCTATTAAGTCGTCAAACCTGAAGTATGGATAGCAGACGTGGCAAATGGCTTGAAGGCATCTGACGCGCAGTATTCGGCCATGTTTCAGACACCGGCAAACACATCTATTTTTGAATACAAGGCGAAAGCAGCAGCGTGGCAGAAAATCCCGACCTGGGTGGCTATCGCGACCGAGGATCGTACCCTTGCGCCAGAACTTCAACGACAGATGTCTGAACGCTCTGGTGCGCGGCAGGTAAATATTGCGGGTGGACACCTGTTACTTCTGTCGCACCCCGACGAAGTTGCCGTCCTCATTGAAGAGGCCGCCGTCGCGGTAAAGTAATATGTCTTTCTACCAGTCTTCGATCCATTAAAGGTGAGGCAAAAGTGTTTTAAACCGAGGTGATAATCAGGACGTTTGACCTGCAATCAGGCGCGCGGGCCAGCAGCAGATCATCCGAATCCTCGCGGGATACCCCTTCCTTCAGGTGGGGGAGGAACGCGAGAGCGGCACTTGGCCGCTTCCCCTGTGATTTGACGTAATCAGCGACGACGGACAGTGGTGCGCGCCCGCATGATGCTGCGAAACAGGACGGCGACCACAGGACGCCTTTGCGATAGCGGCCTGTAATTTCCGGGCGGCTTTCGCGCAGCAGGCGGCTGGATACGCCTTTCAGGCTGTTGACCAGTTTCGACAGCGCTACCTTTGGCGGGTAATGCACCAGCAGGTGAACGTGATCGTCCTCGCCGTCGCATTCGATCAGTTCGGCTTAACGGCAACTGGCCGGAGGTTCGTTTGCCCAAGATCGGCTGGGTGCGGTTTCGCGATACCCGCCCACTGCGGGGCAAGGTGAACAACGCAACAATCAGCCTTTGCCCGAACGGCTGGCATATCGCCTTCTCGCTTGCCATTGAGCACGTGGCTCCCACCAATATCGCGCCTGCCGTCGGCATCGACCGTGGTGTTGCGAATACGCTGGCGCTGTCCACGGGTGAACATATCTCGGTCCCGGCCAGTCTTGCCGATCTTTACCGAAGACAGCGCAGCGGGTGCTATCCCGCCGCAAGCGCGGATCACGGCGTTATGCCAAGGCCCGCAAACGCGTCGCTGGTTGTCACGACTGAACGAAGTGAGGCGCACTTTTGAGTGAATTCTTCTGGCGTGGGCAGTGCAGTGGCAAGGTCTGAAAGCGACCGGGCAAAGTTTTGCTGCGGTTCATCGCGAGTTACGGCCGACCGAATTCCATGCCCGGCAATGTTGCTGGTGATGCGCCATTGCCACAGGATATGGAGAAGTAGTTTCCTTTGCACAAACCTGGCCTGGCGCTGTCAAACTATGGGTTGAATTCCTGCCATATGCTTTGTATGGACCGGCTGTTCGAAAGCCAACGAGGCTTTTTCTGGAAAGGGAGCACGACGATGCAAGACATCATCCTTCGCCCCGTGAGGGCTTCAGCCTAGTTCAGTCTTTACTGACGGATGCTGATTGAACTGTTGGTTCTGCCAGCAGACATTATCCCGTATCCAGAGTTTTAAATTATGGGCAATCAAACTGAGGGCTTCGGCTCTTTCGACGCCGGTGGAGATTCTCCGGCAACTTTTCGTCGTTTTTATTCCGGGCAAAGCTGGATTGAAGGCGAAGCGCTTCGGCAGCTTGAAGAAATGTCACGCCTTGATGGAGTACAGACGCTTGCTGCCTTTCCCGATTTGCATCCGGGAAAATATGGCGCTACAGGCGTCGCCCTTCTATCTGATCGTTTGCATCCGCTGCTGATCGGCAATGATATCGGTTGCGGTATGTCACTTTTCGCACTCGATTTGCCATTGCGTAAGTTGCGTATCGATAAAGCTGAACTGCGACTGAGAGAACTGGAACAACAACAGATTGGCGATCCAGTGGAAGCTCTGTCTGCTCACGGCCTGCCGCATGATCTTTCCCCAGAGGCTTTGGGAACCATTGGCGGTGGTAACCACTTTTGCGAATTGCAGGCAGTCGATCGGGTTTTCAAGTCAAATTCCGGACATCTGATCGATGATCAATATCTTTATCTTCTGGTTCATTCGGGTTCTCGCGGCGTTGGAGCTGCAGTACTTGCGGAATTCCTCGCCTGCAACGAAAATCCAAATACCGGGTTCCAGAGGGACGATCCCGTTTCTGCCCAATGGATGGCGATGCATGATCGATGTGTCACGTGGGCAGCGTTGAACCGGCGCTTGATCGCAGAACGCGCCGCACGAGCGTTACGGGCGGATCTCACACTCGTTGCAGACGTGCCGCATAATCTGGTGCGCTTTCTGCCCGAGGGAATCGTTCATCACAAGGGCGCTGCGGCGACCAGGGGCGGCGATCTCGTTCCAATTGCTGGATCGCGAGCAAGCCTCAGTTACGTGGTGCGTGCTCGGGAAGAGGTGCAACAGTCTCTGGGCGCCATTTCTCACGGTGCAGGGCGAAAATATGATCGGGCGAGCATGCGCGGTCGTGTGGGTGCGTCACGTTCGCACCGTGAGCAGTTAGCGCGTAACGATTGGGGTGGAAGGGCAATCTGCGATGACCGCTCCCTCCTGATTGAAGAAGCAGCCTCCGCCTACAAGGACTGCAGCCAGGTTGTAGCGGATCTGGAGGCGCATCAGCTGGTAGAACGTGTTGCCGCTATGCGTCCGCTCGTTACTTACAAGAAAGCCGTCGATCGACCGGGAAATTCTCGCGAAACATCTGACAGGCGGAACAAGAGGGAGACGCGCAATGAAAAGCGTTGATCTACTTATATCATCGGGGAGCGGGCCCGCGGAATGCCGTATTGCGGTCGGGCGTTTAATCGATATTCTTTCCAGGGAAGCAGAAAATCGCGGTTGTCTGTCCGAAGTTACATCGGAAATCGCAGCCGATAAATATGGCCCTAAATCTGCTCTGATAACTCTGGAGGGAGAAACAGCTGAACAGATCGCGCAGGAATTCTGCGGAACAATAAGGTTTGTGTTCAAGAGTTCTGTTCGACCGCAGCATAAACGGCAGAACTGGTTTATTTCGGTGAGCCGGATAGCGCGGCCAGCGGTTGAACAGACCGCCATTCGGCCTGGTGACGTTCGCTTTGAAACGTTGCGTGCTGGTGGACCAGGCGGTCAGCACCAGAACACAACTGACAGCGCTGTACGCATTGTCCATATTCCGACGGGCATCCAGTTAATTGCTCGCAATGAGCGATCCCAGCATCGAAACAAGGCAATGGCGCTGGAACGTCTGGGGATGGTTCTGAAACACATGCAGGATGACCAGATAGAAGATGCAAAGGTTGCCCGTCATCAGGAAAACCGCAACATCGAGCGCGGAAATGAGGTGAAGAGCTACCGTTTCTGACAGATGTAAAAGAATGGCCCGGATAACCGGGCCATTCTGTCTACTACGGTGAAGGAGACCGCTTCTTCTTGTTCCTCCATGGTGCACTCTTCTGCCAGTCTCCGGCCATGATCGAGCCATAGGGAATGACCTCATCGACGATCTCGGCCAGTCCGTATTCTCCGATCTGTGACTTGACCTGTGCGGCGTTCTTGTAAGCACCGGGAAGTTCCGAAACATCAGCGTTGCCACTGAAGAAACGAACATCGAGCCCGCTCGTCTCCTTTATCAGAATATCAGCAATGTTGTTGGGGCTCAGCCCGCGTGAATCTGCTCCATATTCCGCTGCCAGCTGCCGCAGATGTGCGGTTCTTGAGAAATTGCGTCCTGCACCGTGCGGTGAGAAACCAAGACCGTGCGCTGCATTCGACCCCCGTACGATCAGGATCGGTTGCGCCATGTTAAGCGGAATGATCGTGAGGTCGGTTGCATCGTCGGCCCATTTGTCGAAAGCCGGTGTTGCTCCCTTGCCGTGATAGAAGAGCCCGTCGGATTTCCTGAATACGAAATTATGTTCGTTCCAGAAACGGTCAGCAACTTTCGCGCCAAGTTTTGACACAGCCATATCGTGAATGGCGAAATGGTTCTCCTTCGTCCACTGACGGACAATCTGCAGCGCCTTCCAGTAATATTCACCTTCCTCGCTTTCAGCTGGAATCCATGCATTCTGCTTCAAGGTTTCCGGCGAGAGAAGCTCGCGGAAGCGATTGGCGATCTTCATACCGCGATCGTAAAGCCGGGCGCCGGGCGCACGCGAACCGTGATGGGTCACAAGCGCGGTTTCGCCAGTTGACTTCATCTGGCCGACATAGGCGAAATGATTGCCGTCACCTTGTGTTGCAAAATGTTCGATAGCGACACTTGCGATCTGGTTCAGATAGGGGTTCGCTTCGAAAGCTGCAAGCGTTGCATCGGATGGCTTGAGCTGAACGCCGCGAGGACGTCCGCCGGGCCCGAAATGGGTCACACCGTGAACGGCATCAAGCAGTTCGTGCGGCGCTACACCGGGCAGAATGGAGATCGCCATCGAACAGCAAATATCAGCCGAGTGCATTCCTGGATGAATTGCTTCAGAAGCGACGACCCCGCCAACCGGGATCGTGCCGATTGGCCCGGACGGACAGGCGTCTGGCATGATCGCCGCCGCGCGAACGCCAGGCGTGCGCGAGACTTCACGCATTGTTGCGCGCACATTTTCAACGTTTGCCTGTTCCGCCGCACTTTCAGCCCGGATATTCATGTGAATATCGATATCGCCGGGTCCTTTCAGCGGTAGTTTCGGAGCAGGTTGCCAGGTCATCGCGACCGCAAGTGCTGCCTCGCGCGATCCGCCGTCACGCAGGACCTGGTTCCCGGCATCGAGTGCGTCACGAAACCATTTGCCCTGCAGTAATCCTGCATCGATCAGATCCTGGCCGCTGAGTGTCTTGATCATTGTCTTTCCTGCTTTTGCAGTCCTTCTCAATTGTCATCGTTTCAAAAATTGTTCTGTCGCCGAGGCGAGGAGAACAGTTTTGCACTTTTCGAAAGTGCATTTGTGAATACGGGCAGCGGCGACAAGGATGGGCGAAACCCGGATGGCCCCGCTCGTGCCAGAGAGCGTATCGCAAAGGAGGAGTCGAACCTGCCAGACCATCCAAGAGTTTGGAGCGCTGTAGTTCCACCCGGCATTCGCAACTGCCCGTCTTCGATCTGGCGACAACTTTCTGAGAAATCTTCTCTCTTGCGAGAGTGCAGAATTTGAATCTGCTCGCCTTGCGGCTTTACCAATGTAGTTCCTCAGGCATTCGCCAGATATTTCCGTTGTCTGCAACGACAAGAATTGGTGAAACGCCTGCTCTACCGCTGATCTACGGGTCCATAAGGAAGGAGAACCCGGCGGGATTCGAACCTGCGACCTGGAGAGTAACGATCTGTAGTTTCGACCGGCATTCGTTGCAGTTGCCCGCACCGGGAAACCCGGCGCGAGCATTCTTTCATTGAAGCTCTACGGCTTCGATCTTTTGCAGCCAGGTCTCAGGACCACTTTCGCCATCGGCAAAAGCTGCAATCACTTCGAAGACGGCATCAGAGAAGCCGCCTATATTAAGCACGTCGTTTCGACTTTGCGCCTGCGTCGTCTGATAGGGCTGGATGTCGAGACACACCAGCTTTGCAGCGGGATTGAGCCTTTTTATCCGGGCCCATTCCTTCATCTTCGTTGAGGCGCTGCCATAGTAGGACTGTTCTACCCAGGACTGGTTATCCGAGATGAACACCACGAGGTCCACCTTTGCCCGCTCGTCGGCAAGTCTTGCCAGAGGTGCAGAGCAGTTGGTGCCGCCACCGCCGATGCTGGCCAGCTTCGCGGCATTGGTCATGACCGAGTCACGTCGGTTCAGGCGGACGTCGACAACGTCATACTCAAACGGCATCACCCGGGCATTCGGGTTTCTTTGCAGAAACGCAGCTGTCATCAGACCGGCCACGTCGATGCAACGGACGATCGAGGTCGCACCCTTGCGATGACCGGTGACGCTTGAGCCCATCGAACCGGAAACGTCCGGGCAAAGAATTACCCGACCGTCCAGCGCCGGCACATTGGCCAGAGCTGCGTTCATTGCCTGTTGAAGCGCCTCGCGAACCTCCTCCGGTACTGCCTCCGACGCCGCTTTCCACGTTGTCATCAGCTGATACGGAAAAACTCTGGCTTTGCGCACAGCTTCCGGATCAGAAAGACGGTGGGCAACCTCCTTTGTCATCCCTTCGACGTCGAATACACCCTTGCGTGCAAAGGTATTCAGATTCTGGCGAACCATCTGCCAGCTTCCGTTTCGTGCGATCCCGGCCCAATGCTCGCGTGTCAGCGGCAGCGAAGTCAGCAGCTGAAACGGAACGTCCGGGACAGGTTTCGTCAGATCGCGCCGAAACTCTTCCAGAGCCTTCACTTCGACTGGGAGCGCTGCGTAGTCGTATGGCTTGCCGATCATCCAGGCATAAAACGCTTTGCGTTCTTCGTTTGCCGGTTTCGGATGGACTATTTTGACGACGTCTGCCAGAGACGGTTCACTGCCGACCATGGCGTTGAGAAGCTGGCGCGTGCTGGCCGTCTCCAAC
This sequence comes from Brucella cytisi, assembly GCF_038433355.1. Lineage (NCBI taxonomy): Bacteria > Pseudomonadati > Pseudomonadota > Alphaproteobacteria > Hyphomicrobiales > Brucellaceae > Brucella > Brucella cytisi. The sequence continues at coordinate 9,623 of NZ_JBCAUP010000007.1, read as the reverse complement.
CAGGACTGCACCATCTTCTTTGGCCGCGTTCCAAGCGACTTGCGTCCCATTGCGCCTGAGCGCATGACCTGTACGAAACCGCGCAGCATCTTGCCGCTCTTCACTGCCTGCGGGAATGCAGCAGCAAATGCATTGCTTTGGAGGGTCGAAAGGAGTGCCAGCAGCGTGACCGGCATGTCCTTCATGAGGCCTTTTTGCGCAGCATAAACGGCAAGTCTGGCCAGAAATTCTGGCTCGACCTGGGAACTGAGTTCATGAAGGGCATTCACTTGCGTTTCGCCATCTGCATAAAACGTACCGTTGAAAGTGCCGGTAACTGCGAGTTGAGCCAGGGCTTCCTTCGGCGTCAGCTTATATGCCGGGGCACCAGCTTCGTTCATCGTGTTTGTCGATGGAAGCAGCTTGCCAAGATAAGTTTTGAAGATTGCCTTGTTCACCATGGCGTCACCTTTTTGAATGTTCGTTGCCCTTTACTTGTCAAGAAGCGTGCCAGTTTGCGAAATGGCAGTAAAAAGCCACTGAGAAAACTCATAACATTTTGAAATAACGGGGAAATAAAAATCGAAGAAATATGGCGAGCAATTGTTGAGGAAAGAACCAGCGTGGGATAATCTATCCATTAATAGAAATATTTATATAAAAAGATAAGATGAAAAAACGCGTCGCCTTCAGCATTCTCGGCACAACCCTCGATGTGGGCAAGTGGGACAAACGATGGTCGCGCTGGAGGCCGAATGTTGCGCTCTGCCAGCAGCAGGGCCTGTTCATCGATCGTGTCGAACTGTTGCACGACAATCATTCCGAAATGCTGGCAAAGCGTATTATCGGCGATATCGGCACGGTATCACCGGCAACGGAGGTCAACTGCAACATCGTCAATTATACCAACGCCTGGGATTTCTCGGAGGTCTATACCAAGCTTCGCGATTTCGCCCGCGACTATCCTTTCGATCCGGATGCGGAAGATTATCTGGTAAATATCACTACAGGCACGCATGTGGCGCAGATCTGTTGGTTCCTTCTGACAGAAGCGCGCATTATCCCGGCACGGCTTCTGCAGCTTTCCCCACCACGCTACAAAGACGCTGATCGGGATGCCGAAGTTGATGTTGCCGGTACGCATAGCATCATCGATCTGGATCTATCTCGCTACGATGAGATCGCAACACGCTTTGCATCTGAGCGTGAGGATGCTGCAACTTTCCTGAAGTCCGGAATTGTTACACGCAATAATGCCTTCAACCGGATGATCGATCGGATCGAGCGTGTGGTTATCCGCTCCACCGCACCTGTATTGCTGACGGGCCCGACGGGTGCAGGTAAATCGCAACTGGCACGACGCATCTACGATCTGAAAAAGGCGCAGCACAAGGTCACCGGCCCGTTTGTGGAAGTCAATTGTGCAACCTTGCGTGGAGATCAGGCGATGTCCACTTTGTTCGGTCATGTGAAAGGCGCGTTCACTGGAGCGGTCGGGGAACGTGCCGGCCTTCTCAAATCGGCAGACAAAGGTGTCCTGTTTCTTGATGAGATTGGCGATCTTGGCCTCGATGAACAGGCGATGTGTCTGAGGGCCATCGAGGACAAGCGATTTCTGCCGGTCGGCTCTGACAAGGAGGCTTCGGCAGAGTTTCAGCTGATCGCCGGTACCAATCGCGATCTGGGCGATGATGTTCAGGCAGGGCGTTTCCGGGAAGATCTTTATGCGCGTCTCAATCTCTGGACGTTTCAGTTGCCGGCCTTGCGTGAGCGCCCGGAGGATATCGAACCGAATGTCGAGTTTGAGCTAAAACGCTATCTGGAAAGGGAAGGGCAGAACGTAACCTTCAATAAGGAAGCTCGCCAATTCTATCTTGACTTCGCGACAGGTCCCCAAGGTCAGTGGCATGCCAATTTCCGTGATCTTTCTGCCTCGATTACACGCATGGCCACTCTTGCGCCACAGGGACGTATTACGGCAGATGAAGTTAAAGAGGAAATTACCAGGCTCTTGCGACTATGGCGTTCAAAAGCAGGCGAAGCTCCCGATCACAGGATTATCGAAACGGTGTTAGGGCAAGACGGTGTTGGAAAACTTGATCTCTTCGACCAGGCGCAACTCTCCTCAGTGTTGAAAATATGTGGAGAGAGCCAATCAGCAAGTGCGGCCGGACGCGTTCTCTTTGCGCAATCCCGGCAGGAAAAGAAAAGCGCCAACGATGCCGATCGACTGATCAAATATCTGGCGAAGTTCGGCGTAAGCTTCGAAGAAGTAAGAGAACGGCTACGTGCGGTATTGCTCCCTTAAGACGGGGAATATTGGCCGCCGTGTTCATTCCGCTTCCTTCCAGATTTGATTGAGAATCCAGGCAGCCAGTGCGGTCTTATCTTGCCGCAAACCGTGTTGAATTTCCCTGAGATGTTCAAAGATGAGAAAAGGGGGCGAGATGCTTTTCGACATCGCAACATCTTTTTGGCAATTGGAATTGCACCTGCAAGATGCGTTAGCGGAGATGGGAGCGGTTGAACACAGCTGTCTTTGGGATTCTGGATCAGCTCGACAGGTAGCGCGCAAAGCCTCTATCGGGAGCTGAAATGCAGTCGAGATATTCGCGCTCACAAATCAGGAATGCTCTTGCAGGACAGATGCAGTTCGGCTTGCAGATGTCGGTATCCGGGGGGGTAAATACTCGTTACATATGTCAGTTGCAGGTTTACGTTGTGAAAGGGTTTTTGTGAATTCTTCGGGAGAGACTATGACAGCTGTACTGAATGGAAAAAATCTCCGGCTTCGACGGGCAGTTGTCGAGGATATAGATGCACGTCTTTCCCTGGGTAATCATGCTGAAATAGTCGAGATGTTTGGGGTGAGCCGGGACACGGTACGTCCATTGACGAGAGAAGGCGCAGCTCGATGGACCCAGAGGTTGATCGATCATTCTCATGCATGGGTGATCGAGGCGCAGGGCAGGCTAATAGGTGAGATCAGGCTGGATAATGTTGATTTTCATGACAAGCGTGCCTCCATTGCTATTGGAATACTGGACCCGACACTCCTTGGTAAAGGTCTGGGTACCGAAGCCATTCTGGTACTCTTGAAACATGCTTTCGTCGACTTGCAGCTTCATCGCATTGGTATCCGGGTGCTTGCTTATAACAAGCGTGCCATTCGAGCTTATGGAAAGAACGGCTTCGTGATTGAAGGCAGAGAACGCGAGGCAGCTTTTGTGAATGGTGCCTGGCACGACGATCTAATGATGGGACTGCTTGACCACGAGTTCTTCGCACGAAGTGTGGACCGTGACTCCCAGGCTGACGCTGTTCAAAACGAACTCCAGTCCGGAAAACGCCCTCCAACGACAACGGGCAACGTTCAGGCAATGAATAGACACAAGACAAGACCGAACTGGTCTGGCCGATGAACGTCACGACAGGCATCCAGAACAGGTTGGAAAGTGATAGTCGGAAGCGAGTACGTTTTTGGAAAATTCAAACGTCTGCTTCGTCGTGAAGGACCAAAGATCTGGTCCCACGTATCGTCACATCACGAAATCTAAATCGGCATCGATGAGTATCTTCTTACACGCATACGATAGATCGGCCTCATCACCTCTTACTTTAGCTTCTCGAGGGACGTCTTTCGTTGTTGCACGGTAGAACCACCCAGCATTGAAGAAATTTCCTTGACCCCTCCCGGCACGATGCTATGCGGCTGAAGCCCTGTAATCCACTTCATCTGCACGGTTGTGTCCACGGGTCGATCGAATTTTCCGGTTACAGAAAAGAGTGTTTCAGCCGCTTCATAGCTGACATGTTGCGCCATCATACGAAGCCCGATCGGACTGCGTACCTTTCCATCACTGAAAACTTCAGGCCCGCTCTCGCGATCATCGCGCATTGGAAAGCGAATGAACCCGCCTGGCTCTATTTGTTTTTGAGCTATATCGAAAACCTCCGCAAAGTCCGTGGTCAAGGAAATATCATCCTCCAGAATGAGGCCGGCATCGAGCTTTTGGTCCACAATTGCCTGCCACGCCTTGCGATGGGACAGAAAGCAGGCGATTTCAGAACGTCTCAAACGAAATGGATATTTTGGTGCATGCAAATGTCTTTTATAGACCTGGGCGATGTCATTATCGGTCAGGTTGGCTCCATCAACCGCGTCAATGATTTCCGTTTCAACCGGCAGTTCTTCGATAAGTCCGTCGACGCTTGGCCTTCGATGTGTCGCTCGGGCAAGATGGATGATAAGGGCTTTCACCCTTCCCGAATTGACAAGAGACGAGGTGTTTAGTCCGGGGTCTTTTTCCATAAGTTTCCGATGATTTGAGTTTTACCCCCCAAATCAGTTTTCTGCGTTCTCCCGGAAGGGATGAAATGATCGTCAAATTCCAGAACGCATAAACAGGGCGCCGTCCAGTTGCGAATGATGGCCAATGTCAGGGCAACCGGTTCAGTTCAAATATTCAGCGCGGCATCAACGATACCCAGGAAGACAGTGGTGAGCAAACCACGATTTGTTAGATACGCATATCAGCAGATGATGCAAATTTGCTTTGATCCTGTTGCTTTATCGTATGAAAATATTTCTAGTTTACACGGAAACGTCATGCATATTCCAACCCGGCTTGCTAACCGGTTTTGTCCAATCATATTCTGGAAACGGCATCCAACGAATGCGAATGATGTCCTGAATAGAAAAGCCCGGTTTCAGGTACTCCGGACGCGCCTGCTCGATCCGCTCGCGCTTCCTGGGCGTGTTCATCACTTCCCAAAGATCGATGCGCCGTTGCAGGTTGAGCCAGAAGTCCAGACTGTTGCCGAACACGCGCGCAAGAATGGGCACAGTCGCAGCCGTTAAGTTCTGGCGGTTGCCGCGCAGCTCTTTGATATGCTTGCGCTGGACGCCCGTCGCTTCGGCGAGCGCACCCTGCGTCAAGCCCATCGGCTCCATGAACACTTCGGTCAGAACCCCGCCGACAGTGACCGGCTTGCGCCTGGCGATCAGCTGTCTGCCTCGTTTTCATCGTTAACTGTGATCGTCCAGATAAACTCCGTTCGCTTCACCGAGTTCACCATCCCAGCGGAAGATCAGTCGCCTTTGCTGGTTGACGCGGAACGAATGGATTGCTGCAAAGTGTTGTCTTACCGCATTATTGCTATCCGTTTTCGGGCCGCGAATAAGAAAATTCATATTGGGTGCTCTGTAGTCGTTTAATCGTTACTGAAGTTCAGATGGGTCTTTAAGACGACCTGTCAGTGAGAAGGCCAGTAACGAAGATATGAGCATCACCGCTCCTACAATGAACATTGGCATTTCGTAAAGACCAGTCCAATCCTTAACGAGGCCAGTGATATATGGTGCGGCGAAGCCCGCAATATTACCAATCGTGTTGATCAACGCAATGCCGGCTGCTGCTGCTGTGCCGCTTAAAAATCGCGAGGGAATGGCCCAGAAGTTTGGCAGGGCTGAGAAGATCGCGCAGGCTGTAATCGTGATCATCAAGATGGTGGTGACTGGTGTTGGCATATAGAGTGCAGCAGGAATGGCAATGGCACCGACAAGAGCCGGAGCTCCGATATGCCAGGGACGCACTCCTCGCTTTGCTGCATCGCGGCTCCAGAAATACAGAGCAATTGCGGCGGGCAGGTACGGAATGGCGGTGATCAACCCTTTGTCGAAAACGTCGAACCTGGTGTTGAACTGTTGTTCGAAGCCATTGATGATTGTTGGGAGGAAGAAGGCCAGCGCATAAAGACCATAGATCAGGCCGAAGTAGACGGCGGACAGAAGCCAGACGCGAGCATCCGTCAAAGCGAGCCCTGTCTTGTGGCGACCATGGGTTTTTTCTTTGATTATTTCTTCCCGGGCGAGTGCATCATTGAGCCAGTCACGTTCGTCAGTGGTGAGCCACCTCGCGTCATCTGGCGTATCGGGCAGGTAGAACCAGGTAACGATACCGATAACGATTGCGGGGGCAGCGACGCCAAAGAACATGATACGCCAGCCTTCGAGGCCAAAAGCACCGTGCATGTTGATGAGTTGTGCTGCAAGCGGTGCACCGATTACCGTTGTCAGGGGCTGTGCGAGATAGAATAAAGCGAGAATTTTGTTGCGATGGCGCGAAGGCACCCAGGTTGAAAGAAACAAAATAGCGCCAGGAAAGAAGCCAGCTTCGGCAATGCCCAGTAGAAAACGCAAAATATAGAGCTCGGTTGCACTTGAAACCCAGGTAAACAGGATCGCAACGATGCCCCACGAGACCATGATGCGGGCGAGCCATTTGCGGGCACCAAATTTGTGTAACGCAAGATTGCTGGGCACTTCCAGAATGATATAGCCTACAAAGAAGATGCCAGCGGCAAACCCGAATTGTGCTGCACTCAGAGCAAGATCGGTTGTCATTCCATTCGGACCGGCAAAGGAAATTGCGGTTCGGTCAAGAAAGTTGATGAAGAACATTAGCGCAATGAACGGAACCAGCCGTATCGATATCTTCGATATGGCCGACTTTTCAGTGACTGTCATTTCGTGAGAATTTTGCCGCATTGCAGTTCCTCCCTGCTTTCTGGCCAGCAGGAGCAAACGACTGACGAACACCATTGGATATGATGGATGTTCACAGACACGCGCTCCAAATTTTGCGAAATAGCTAAAGAACGCGACATGCCGTCGCAATCGATTTATTGTCTTCCAATTGTGATAAAATCTCACTGGTATACTCAGATGAAGATGGAGGGTCCCTTGCGTTCGTTACCTTCTTTGAATGCTCTCAAAGCCTTTGAGGCGGTTGCTCGTCATCGCTCGATGACGGGCGCTGCGAAGGAATTGTGTGTGACGCATGGAGCGGTCAGCCGTCAGATAAAATCCCTGGAAGAGACCCTTGGGGTTATGCTTGTCATGCGCAATGCGCGACTAAGCGAGCTCACGCCCGAAGGAGGGCGGCTGGCGACGGGTCTTGCCAGCGCATTTTCCATTATCGAAGGCAGTATCGAGCAGGTGAAGCCTGGCCCCTTGACCCTCTCATGTTCTTCTTCAATCATGATGGAGTGGATTATCCCGCGTATTGGTCGCTTCCATGATCTTCATCCAGGCGTCGAACTTCAGTTCAACATGAATTATGATCGCATTGACTTCATGCGAGACAAGATTGGTATCGCCATTCGCTCAAGCGTGATCAAGCCACCACAAGACGCTGTCATCCGCGACTTGGGGCGGGAAGAGATTGGCCTTGTCTGTGCACCGTCCTATCTAAGGCAAAGTCCGTTGGAGAATTTTCATGAAATTGCGCGAGCCAACGTTCTGGCAACACAGACGCGTCCGGAGGCCTTTTCCGACTGGCGGGAAGCGGTGTGTGCGGATTTTATGCAGCCCGAAGCGAAATCCATATTTCCTCATTTCTATTTGTTGATCCAGGCCGTGCTGTGCGGGCTTGGCGTAGCCGTAGTGCCGCGTATGCTGGTTACCAGACATATAGCATCGGAGCGTCTGGTTGCGCCTTTCGGGTTTCATCCAGGGCCACGTCGGATGCTGCTCTGGATTGCACCTCATAGGGCAGGACAAAGAGATACTCTTGCGTTGGAAAAATGGCTAACCCGCGAGATGCGTTCTCAATCGGAAGATCATTCTGTTCGGTAGCCTTGAGCGAGGCTGGCGCTCAATCGAGAGTGTGATGCACCCGGAATCCTGGAGGATTGCATGCGTCTCCACAAAGACCATTTTCCAGACAGCTTCTATCCGCGGTCGGTTAAGTCTTCGCGTACCGGCCTTTAACGACCGCGATGGACAAATGCCGGGTTTCAGGATCCGGTGCCGAAATTTTTCACCCCAAGCCCGCCTTAGTTCTGGACGCTGAATGGCTGGAAATGCCCGTGTGCGGGTTCGCCCTGCTGCGGATATTTCCTTTTGATATTCAATGTCTTGCGGCTGCAGGTGTGTGCCCGCTGCCACATGGTCTGATTTCAGCCCTGCTTGACGGCTTTCAGGCGCGTATCGCTGAGGAGGCCCTGTTCTTCGAGGACGGGATAGGCCATTGAGGCGAGAAGCGAGTTGATCTGCTTGAGGTCGCGGATCGTGTCGAGATGGATGCTGCTGGTCTCGATGCTGCGGGTGGCGCCTTCGCGCAGTCGGCTGAAATGGCGCATGCTGGTCTGCTTTTCCAGTTCACGCAGCTGGTCCTTTTCCTGCACTAGCTGACGGGCCGTACGGCCATCGCGTGAGACGATCACATTGAACGCCATGTGCGCATTGGCCAGAACCATGGCGTGGAAATGGCTGAGTTCCTTCCAGCCTTCTTCGGTGAATTCCAGCTTGTGATCCATCTTCTTTTGAACATGCGCCAGCATGTTGCGCACGATGATGTCGCCGACCTGCTCAAGCTTCACACATGCGCCCAGCAATTCCTGCATGCGCAGCGACTCGAAATCACTCAGCTCATGGGTTGCAAGCCTGGTCAGATAGAGCTTGATGGCGGCATGGCGCTTGTCCACGCGGTCATCAAGGGCTTCAAGTTCATCGATCCGCACCTGATCGGGCTTCTCATATAGCTCCATGACCCGCCGCAGCATGACTTCGATCGTGTCGCAGACGCCGACCACTTCCCGGGTCGCATTGGCAAGCGCCTGCGAGGGCCGGTCGAGCACGGCAGTGTCGAGCGCGCTATATTGCTCGATCTCGATGGGTTGCTGCGAAGCCGGGCTGCCCTTGTCCGCATTGAGATTGACCAGAGCCTCGGTTGCGCGCAGCACGAGGCCGGAAAGCGGAATACCGGCAATCATCACGATGACATTGAACAGGATATGCGCATTGACCACCTGCGAAACCGGATCGGTGCCGAGAAAGGCGACCGACGGTTTGAAGGTCTGGTAAAGCACGAGCATGATGAGTGACCCGGCGCCGCGCATCAAAAGATTGCCGAGTGGAACGACGCGGGTTTCAGGTGGCGCATGCCGGGTCAGGATCGGGGCGATGATCGAAGACCCCAGATTGACGCCGAGAACCATCACCACAGCGAGCTCTGGATGGATCAGCCCGCGCGAGGCAAAGGTGGTCAGCAGGATGACGGCGGCAACGCTGGAATGAAACAGCCATGTCATGAGGGCTGCGAGCAGATAGGCCGTGATCGGGTCGCCCGACAGATAGTCGACGATGACCGGCAGAAGCTCGCTTTGCCGCAGCGGCTCGGTAGCTTGCCCAGTCATTTCCAGCGACATGATGAGAAGGCCGATACCGACCAGAATGCGTCCGATCTGCCGCCAGTCACGACGCTCGGTGGTCATGAAGATGCCGGTGCCGATGACAAGGCAGAGCGGTACCAGAAGCGTGAGATCGTAGCTCAGGATCTTGACGACGAGGGCGGAGCCAAGCTCACCGCCGCGCACGGCCATGAGGCCTGCGATGCCGCTGACAAAACCTGAACCGACAAATGAACCGACGAGAAGCGTAACCGCTGTCGAGCTTTGCAAGGCGACAGCAAGGGCAAGGCCGAAGGCGACGGAAAGCAGCGGGTTCTGCATCTGGTTGCGCAAGCGTCTGCGCAGCCGGTCGCCATAGGCACGCTCCACCCCGGTCCGAACCATGCGTGTCGCCCAAAGCAGGAGCGCAACTGCACCGGCCAGATGCAAAAGGACCAAAGAACCATTCA
>NZ_JBCAUP010000006.1:0-290000 GCF_038433355.1 Brucella cytisi | reverse complement strand
TCCGATGCTGTTACCGCCCTGCATGGTGCGCTCGGTCGACAAGACGGTGCGATCGTCATTCTCGGCACGGGCTCGGTCTTCGTCAAAAGAGAACAAGACGCATTCGAGATTGTCGGCGGGCGCGGCTTCATGTTGAGCGATCATGCGGGTGGCGCGCGACTTGGTCGCGAACTTCTTGAAGAGGCGCTGCTTGCTCTGGATGGCATAGCAGACCATACGGAACTAGCCGATGCCGTGCTGGCGCGGTTCAGCGGTGACATGCGCCAGATCGTCACCTTCTCGCGCACGGCGACGGCCGCAGACTACGCCACCTTCGCTCCCATCGTCTTCGACTATGCGAATGAGGGCGATGCGCTCGGCCTTTCAATCCTGCAACGCGCCTGCTCTTATATTGCCCGCGGTCTGGATCGGCTCGGCATTGAAACGCTTGGCCGGTTCAGCCTGACGGGAGGCCTCGCCTCATCCTATGCAGCACTGCCATTTTTACCGCACCGGGAACGCTTTCGGCCCGCGCTTGGCGATGCGTTGCAGGGAGCATTATCGCTCGCCTTGCTGGCCAACGGACGAGATTAGCCGCCAGAACGCCATGCGCCATCGCGGATGTTCCACACTATAGAAGTCACGCATCGTGCATTCCAAAAATCGATTCCGATTTTCGGGCCCATACCGTAGCGGCAAAAAGACTTGTCGCGGCGGGGTTTACCCCCTAACTTCTTATATACAGGCACTCACAGATATCCGGCCTGATCTTGCGAAACGGTGCTAGCTCACGCTGGCGGCGTGTGTGGTGTATTCTTTTCATGCATTTCCGGACGGAAACCGGTTTCCGTTCCCAGAGGAAATGCTCCACAGGGGTGGCATGCTGACTAAAAAGGGCAAATATGGCCTGAAAGCCATGGTGCATCTGGCGGGCGTTACAGATGGACAGCTGGTTTCGGCCAGCGAAATCGCCGAGAAGCACCATATACCGCGCAAGTTTCTCGACAATATTTTTACCGAACTTCGCAACGCCGGCTTCGTTCTTAGTCGCAAGGGCAAGGGCGGTGGCTTCTGTCTGGCCCGCCCGGCCCACGAGATTGCCATCGGCAATATCATCCGCGCGCTCGACGGCGCGCTTGCCCCCATCGCCTGCGCCAGCAAGACAGACTATCGCCCGTGTGACGATTGCGATGAGGACGAATGCGAGGTGCGCCATATGATGCTCGATGTGCGCGAAGCCATCGCCAGCGTTCTGGATCATCGGACGCTAGCCGACAGCAAGGCCATGGATATAGCCTCATTGTCAGAATAGGCCTCAGGCCGCGGCGGCCGACCAGTTTGGGAATGGATCGTTCAGCCCCGACCAGCGCTCTGGCACGAAGTCTTCTTCCTCAAGAAGACATTGATCCAGCTCATCGATGAGCGCATCTTCCTGCATCGGATCGACACCAATGAACACAATCTCCTGACGCCGATCACCCCACACTTTATGGAAATATGGCTCCATGGCGTGCTGCCATTCGGGTTCCGCCGGCCAGTATTGCTTCGGCACGGATGACCACCAGCGCCCCCTTTTTCCAGTGCGGACCAACGCGCCCGCCTGACTGATTTCACCGACAAAATCCGGACGGGTGGCAAGCCAGAAGAAGCCTTTCGCCCGCACGACACCCGGCCAGCCCTTGTCGATGAACGATTGAAACCGTTCGGGATCGAAGGGACGTCGCGCACGATAGACAAAGGAGCGAACGCCATATTCCTCGGTCTCCGGCGTATGCGAGGCAAAGCCATGCAGCTCCTTGTACCAGAGCGGATGCTCATGCGCCTTGTTGAAGTCGAAAAGCTTCGTATCCAGTATGGCGTCGAGCGACACTTCACCGAAATCGACCTCCTCGATGCGGGCATCGGGATTGAGCGAGCGGATGACTTTGTGCGCCAGATCACGCTCCTCTTTTGAAGCGGTCGATATCTTGTTCAGCACGACGACATCGGCAAACTCGATCTGTTCAACCAGAAGATCGACAAGCGTGCGCTCGTCATCTTCGCCAAGGGATTCGCCGCGATCACGCAGAAAATCGCTCGATGCATAATCCTTCAGCAGATTGGCGGCATCAACAACTGTCACCATCGTATCGAGCCGAGCGACGTCCGAAAGACTGTTGCCCTTCTCGTCGCGAAACTCGAACGTGGCGGCAACCGGCAGTGGCTCGGCTATGCCGGTCGATTCGATCAGCAGATAATCGAAGCGTCCCTGAGCTGCCAGTTGTGAAACCTCCTTCAGGAGATCATCGCGCAATGTGCAGCAGATGCAGCCATTGGTCATTTCGACCAGCTGTTCATCCGTGCGGGAGAGATTGGCGCCGCCCTCACGAACGAGGGCGGCATCTATATTCACTTCACTCATATCATTGACGATCACCGCGACGCGGCGGTTCTCGCGATTATTGAGCACGTGATTGAGCAGTGTCGTCTTTCCGGCCCCGAGAAAACCGGACAAGACCGTAACGGGCAGTCTCTTTCTCATGACTCCGTTCCTTATCAAACTGGGTAAGATCAATCGTGATGGTGGTGATCGAGGTTGAAAGTCAGCGTGGTGAAATAGCTGAGCTTGTCAGCTTCCTTTGAATCAGACAGCGGCCTGGAATAACCCGCCCCAACGACATTGAGACCCGCGTTGCGGATATTGATCCTGGCGATGCCTTCCGCGTTGGTTTTCACCGGCGCTGCGTGACTGTCATTGACATAATCCGCCGTGACCTCGACGCCTTCCACCGGCTTTCCGTCAAACAGAATCTGCACGGGAAGCTCGTTGCCCGCCTCCAATATTGTCGGGTCCATCAACGGAACGATTTCTAAAGGCAAACCTTGGGCTTCTGGCTTTTTGCGCAGATGATCCAGAATGGCGACAGCAAATTTCTGACTCTGACTGGACTGTTTTGCGCCCGGCACTTCCGATTTCGGCTTGTTGATCCACTTGCCGTCCGGACCCTCGGCCCAGAAGCCATTGTCGAATGTGCCACTGACCACGACTGCATCCTTGGGCACGCTCAATAGGGCATGATCTTCCAGTCGTTTGATCTCGACGGCGACGTCCTTGCCCTCTCCATTCTTGGCCGTAACCGTCTTGAGCTTCTGCGGGTCATAGGCCTCGTCGCTTGCGCCGTGACCGTAAACAACCGCCTGCGTTCCGTGACGTTCGGCAATCCAGATTCCATGAGCACCCGCGATTGCGGGAGCAAGAAAAGTCAAAACAGCACTAGCCTGAAGCGCCTTCACAAAGCTACGCATTCTCGTCTCCTTAATGTTATATCATTACATCTGTACCAGTGAAAATAGGCGGTCTGAACCGCCTTGAGTCTCGAAATGCAGGTTTCGATCTGCTTCAATCAGGTCGATGCGCACTCATTAGAGCATGTGTCCCGAAAGTGGGAACCGGTTTCGGGATAAAGACATGTTTAAAAACAAACAGATAGAGCATTTCCAATGATCCAATTAAAACAGGAAATGCTCTAGTGCCGGGCTGCCCGTAAGTTAAAGCAGGGTCCAGCCCGGCACCGTTGCGACCGCTACCAAATTATGGGCGTGCACCTGGCGAGGGCGCGGTCGCAGCTGTTGGCCCTATTTCGACAGACAGTCCTTCAACGAATCCGCCAGATTGCGAATGAGCTGCGGATAGAGATCCGGACCATCCTTCAGTTCTGCCCCCAGCGGATCGAGAACGCCTGTCCTGGCATCCGTTCCTTCGATAACTGTATTCACCAGCTTCGGTTCGAACTGCGGTTCGGAGAACACGCAGGTTGCGCCAAGCGATTTGATCTTCTCGTGAATTTCCTTGATGCGCGCGGCACCCGGTGCCTTTTCCGGGCTGACGGTGATTGATCCAGCCGCCTTCACACCGAAACGATTTTCGAAATACTGGTATGCATCATGGAAGACGATAAACGGCTTGTCCTTTTCCGGCTCCAGTTCGCTGGCGACTTCCTTGGTCAGCGCGTCAATCTTCTCGCCATAGTCCTTGGCGTTCTTTTCATATTGCGCAGCGTGTTCGGGGTCGCTTTCGCCGAGCGTCTTGGCGATATCCGCCGCCAGAACCTTTCCGTTCTGCGGGTCGAGCCAGAAATGCAGATCATATTCACCGTGACCATGATCATGGTCATGCCCGCTTTCCGATGCTTCGGCGCCATGATTGTGCCCCTTGTCGGCATCGGCGGCATCCTTCTTGTCATCGTGAGCATGGTCATGACCTTCGGCACCATGGTTGTGACCTTCATGGCCATGGTCATGCGCTTCGAACGGACCACCTTCACGGAACTTCAGCTTGGTCAGGCCGTCCGCTTCACCAAGAGCGACAACCTTTGCGCCATCGCCAAGTGTATCGATGGGCTTGTCGAGGAAGGTTTCCATCGACGGCCCGGCCCAGAAAATCACCTTGGCGTGCTCAATTGCTTCGGCATCGGAGGGTTTCAGGCTGTAGACATGCTCGGAACCCGCACCCTGAACGATCAGTTTCGGCTCGCTCACCCCCTGCATGACTGCGGAAACAATGGAATGGAGCGGTTTGATCGAGACCACGACGCCGTCGCGTTCTGCGGCAAGTGAGACATTTGCCGTACTAGCCAGAAATGCCGAGGCTAGGAGGAGGGAGCGGAGATGTTTCATTGTCTCTCTCTTATACGATTGGGGAGGGGCACCACATTCTTGTGATATGTTATTTTATTACGTCAGTTGCGTTATGCTATAACGTCTGTCATAAGGTGAGGCAACCCCCATTTTGGAAAAATCACAGCGGCGGTTGCGCAATAGAGCGGCAACGGAAAAAGACGCTGGGAAAAATTTCGAATCGGCGGATGATCCGTGCGTGGGACACGAACATACAGGCATTGAAAGCCCGGAATAGATGAGCAGGAAGACCACCCTCCCCGCCGAAAAAGCGCGGGAAACATTGATTGAACTGAAGGATGCCGGCGTCTATCGCGACGGGCGCTGGCTCGTGCGCAATGTCGACCTGAATGTTGAGCGCGGGGAGATCGTCACCCTGATCGGTCCGAATGGCGCGGGCAAGAGCACCGCCGCCAAGATGGCGCTGCGTATCCTGAAGCCCGATGAAGGCAGCGTGATCCACGCGCCGGGCCTGCGCATCGGCTATGTGCCGCAAAAGATCAATATCGACCGCACGTTGCCGCTTTCGGTCGAGCGCCTGATGACCCTGACGGGGCCTCTCTCGCGCAAGGATACCGAGACGGCCTTGGAAGTGGTGGGCATTCCGCATCTGGCCAAGGCGGAAATCGCTAATCTGTCAGGCGGCGAGTTCCAGCGTGCGCTGATGGCGCGCGCACTTGCGCGCAAACCGGACCTCATGGTGCTGGACGAACCGGTGCAGGGCGTCGACTTTTCCGGCGAAGCTGCATTGTACGAACTGATTGCGAAACTGCGCGACGACACAGGCTGCGGCGTGCTGCTGATTTCGCACGACCTGCATCTGGTCATGGCGGCGACCGACCGCGTCATCTGCCTCAACGGTCATGTATGCTGCAGCGGGACGCCGCGCGATGTGACGGCAAGCCCTGAATATATGCGGCTGTTTGGCAGCCGGGCCGTCGGGCCGCTTGCCGTTTATGAGCATCATCACGATCACACGCATCTGCCGGACGGGCGCGTGCTTCATGCCGACGGTTCCGTGACGGATCACTGCCACGCTGATGACGGCCATCATCATGACCATGAACACGGACATGATCACGAACATCATCATCACGAAGGGAGCGCGCCGCGTGCTTGACGATTTCTTCACCCGCGCCATCATCGCCGGTGTCGGGCTTGCGCTCACGACCGGACCGCTCGGCTGCTTCATCGTCTGGCGGCGCATGGCCTATTTCGGCGATACCATGGCGCATTCCGCCCTGCTCGGCGTGGCGCTGGCGCTCATTTTCGACATCAATATGATGATCGGCGTGTTCGCCGTTGCCGTGGCGATTTCAGCCATTCTGCTGCTCTTGCAGCGCCGACACACATTGTCGGCGGATTCGCTGCTCGGCATCCTGTCCCATGCCACGCTGTCGCTTGGCCTCGTCCTCGTTGCCTTCATGACATGGGTGCGCGTCGACCTGCTGTCGTTCCTGTTCGGCGATATTCTGGCTGTCTCGCGAATGGATATCGCCTTCATCTATGGCGGCGGGGTGTTTGTGCTGGCGGTTCTGGCCTGGCTGTGGCGCCCTTTCCTTGCCGCTACCGTCAGCGAGGATATTGCTCGCGCCGAAGGCATGAACCCTGCCCTGTCGCGCATTGTTTTCATGCTACTTCTGGCCATCGTCATCGCCATTGCGATGAAGATCGTCGGAATTCTATTGATCACCTCGCTGCTGATCATTCCGGCAGCGACGGCACGCCGCTTTTCTTCCACACCCGAACAGATGGCCATCCTGGCCTCACTGATCGGTGCTGCGGGGGTGATCGGCGGACTTTATGGTTCCATTCATTTCGACACGCCATCCGGCCCTTCCATTGTGGTCGCGGCGCTTGCCATTTTCATTTTGAGCCTGCTACCCCTACATAAGAGGGAACAGGCATCACCAAAACGGATCGCTGGACAATGAGCACGCATCACCATCATCACGCCCCGCAGGACCTCACCCGCAATCAGACACTGGTTTTCGACGTTTTGTCCAAGGCGGAAGGCCCACTCAGCGCCTATACGATCCTCGACCAGCTGCGTGACGACGGTTTCCGCGCCCCGCTGCAGGTCTATCGCGCATTGGAAAAGCTGCTCGATTACGGGATGATTCATCGCCTTGAAAGCCTCAACGCCTTCGTTGCCTGCGCGCATCCGCAATGCCATCAGCAGGGTCTGGTGGCTTTCGCGATTTGCGAGAAATGCGGTCAGGTGACGGAATTCTCCGACGCGGCGATCGAGAACCTTGTCAGCGCCTGGAGCCTTCAGAACGGTTTCAAGTCGCGCAAGACGACACTGGAGCTGCGCGGCCTCTGCGAAGCCTGTGGCGAGCACTGACAAACAGGAACCTGTTCAAGGTAACCATGTCCGCAAAATCCCGGTTTAAAAAGTAACGCATCGGCAATCGAAACCTGCTAGATTAGTCTCAGGGGAATAGCAGGTAAGATTTTGATATGGCACGGGTTAAGCCATCCCACGAACGTCGTAGGGAAGAGAGACAGCGTACAAGGCTGCGCTCCGGAAAGATCGTGGGGCTCGACGGGCGTTTCATCATCGAATGCCAGTTCAGCGATATCGCGCCCCATGGCGCCAAGCTGAGAACTGTCGAAGTCCCGACCCTGCCCGAACGCTTCTGGCTGTTTGACGATTATTACGGACGCGCGCTTCTGGCCCGCGTAGCTTGGCGGGATGGTCGTGAAATGGGCGTGGAGCTTGTATCCGACCCGGCGGTCGCACCGCTTGATGACGAGCGCCTCGCCCAGCTTGCAGGAAAATACTATTCGCTGTGACTGGCAGGCTCTGCGTTGGCCTGCTTTTCTGACTGCTTGGCCGGTGCCGTCGGTGTCGGCGTGCCGCGCATGTTCATGGCACGGATTTCTTCCGCTGAAATATAGTTGAACTGCTCGACCAGAAGGTCCTTGATGACCGGCTCGGGGAACCGCGCATTGAGATCGGTGATGATCGAGGCACGAACGTCCTCAAAATTCACCTTCTCGACCTCTTTCGTATCCGAATAGCTGCCATAGAATTTACGGAATATCTCATCGTTGATGAAGAATTCGAGCGGCACGGTCAGCTTCTTGCGAATGTTCGAATCGACCGTATAGACAAGCTGCGTCACCACATAACCGGCGACGCCGCCATTCGAGATGATCGGCACGCTCATCACATCTGTCTTGACGTAATCCACGCCGCCAAATCCACTGGTCGCCGCCTGCGCCTCACCCGAAGATGAGACGTTCTGGCGAACCGCCAGGAAAAGCGAGCCGAAAGCGACGGCACAAATCCACAGACCGATGGCAATGATGCGGATCATCGTGCGTGACCGAGCCTCACACTCTGCATGCTGTAGGTGCCGTCGGCTTCCTGCGTTTCCAGCGCACCGCGAATGAGATCAGCCAACTCACCGACGGCCCGCAGATGCAGCTGCAGCGCTTCGCAGTTCTTCTCAAGCTTCTGCTTCAGGCTGTCGAGCAGCGGCTGAAGCCGCTTCATCGTCGCCGGTTCGGCAGCACTGGCCGCTTTCTTGATCGCTTTGTTGAAATCGTAAAGCCCACGGCTCTTGCGGGAGTTGATTTCCGCCAGATCCGGATTGCCGCCCTCCAGAAGAAGACGCGTTTCAGTATCGATGACATCTTCCAGACGTTGGATTGCCCGCACGACCGGCTTCAATGTGGGGTTCTCGGCCGGTTCCTCTGCCAGCGCCTGACCCGGTTCGCTCGTGACAGTGACGATTTGCGAATCCTCTGGCGGCAGGCTGTTTTCAGAGCTTGTCTCGGTCATTTAGGGGTCCTCAATTATGAAGCATGGCGGACGCTATGGTTGCGGGCCAATCAGCCGCGCGCGCTGTCCGTATCGCTGTTGTTGTCGAGTTGCTTTTGAATGAGCTTGCGTTCGAAGCCATGCACGATGTCCTTCGATACGCCGTTCTGGCCCACACTTTCTCCCAGATTATTGATCACGTCTCCTAACGCTATCGTCGTCGGCGCGTCTGCCCGCCCGTTGCGCGCCGCCTGTTCCTCAAGCAACTTGGCAATGCCGACACCGCCGCCATCCGCCATCTTGTTTGCCATGGCTTCCGCCATCATGGACTTCCAGTATTCACCGGCAATCCCCTTCCCGAAGGTCGCCGTCGTGTCACTGGTGAACATCGACTGCACGAAGGATTGCAGCATGAAGGCCTCGAACTTGCGATAAGCCGGACTGGCCGCATTCTGCGCATCCGGTCGCACGCTGACCCCAGCCGCAAGGCTGTCGGAAAAGCTGGCGAAATTATCCCGCGTCAATTCACCACCGGCGGCGGGTGCCGCCATTGTTGCTGCCCCAGTGGATGCCACCATGGTCCCGGATGCGGACGGCGCTCTCAGCCGTTCCGCCGCCATGCGATAGGCTTGCGGATCGGCCGCACGCGCCACGTCCATCACGAGATCTGACGGCGGGTTGATCGCCATGCACCTCTTCCTTCTTTTAGAGCGCATTTCGATCTGATTGCATCAGATCGGCGCTCTAAGGGCTAATTCTGCCGCGCATCCTATCTAAAAACCGCTTCGCACTTTTTGGGATGCGCTTTGTTACTTGCACCATAATGGGTCAAACTTGACTGAAACTTGTGCGTGCGTTCAGCCTCGATTTTGCGCTCAATCAGGCTTTTGCGAGCGATTTGTCGTTTTCCGGCTAATAAATTCCTCGATCAGACTGGCAAGTTCCCGCCGTTCGCGATCATTTTCAGCATCCGTCAGCCGCTCTTCCAGCAACCCGACACGTCTTTGTTCCTGCAAAAGTGCTTTGCGCTGTGATTCGAGACGCTGTTCCAGTTGCTGCGATTCGGCGGCATTGGTTCCAAGACGCTTGATGAGCAGCGACGGATCGATACTGAGCGCATCACCATCATAGCGACGATCCTGCATGGCGATGAGCGCTTCGCGCTCCTCTTCCAGCGCGCCCTTGCGCGCATTGGCTGCGGCAAGAGCCTGCTCCAGCCGTGCACTTCCGAGCCTGTGCAGTTCAATGAGCTTCTTGAGATTGCGCGGATTCGTCATGGCCACCCTTAAAACAACTCGCGCAACTGCGTCGCAGTTTCGTTGGTGAAGAAACGCAAGAGTTCCGGCAGGATGAAATAGACCACCAGCAGCCCTCCCCCCAGCACGAATGGCATCGATACGAAGTAAACCGGTATGGTCGGCGTCAGCTTGTTCACCAGACCGATAGCGAAATTGACGAGAATCGCAAAAACGATGAACGGCGCTGCGATACGCAGCGTTGCCAGAAAAGCCGCTGAAAGCGCATCGGTGAAGTCGATCATCGCCGCATCGGGGCGAAACTGGCCGTCAACCGGAATGGCCACATAGGAATTGAGCAGCGCCCGAAATACTTCCAGATGCATGTCCGTAATGAAGAACAGGAACAGCGCGCTGAAGGTGACGATAGTTGCAAGTGTCGCCTGCGGTTCGCTTTCGGTGATGGCATCGGCAGGAGAACCGGAATAGCCGACTGAAACCGCCATCGTGCTGGCCATGAATTGCAACGCCCAGAAATAGATATGCGCCAGAATGCCGATCACCGCACCGACGAACATTTCGCTCGCCATCAGGCGGAACAGGGTCCACGGCTGCCCGGCATCGACAACGGTTGCGATGCGCTGCAGTACCAGCGGCAGGACCGCAAATGAACAGGCCAGTGCGATGTAGAGCCTGACCTGCAACGGAATGCGCGCACTCGATAGTCCCGGCATCAGCATCAGGCACGCGCCGATGCGACAAAACGCCAGAACGGCGGCCAGGATGATCTCGTTAAGCGGCAGTTGTGCGACAGGCACTCAAGGCCCTTTCATCGTATGAAGCAATAGCTACTCCCCTCGCCCTTCGAGGCGCCAAGCCTCGACACTCGGCATGGCTCATCAGGATGAGGGGTGTGGACGCCAAAACTTTTTCCTCATCCTGAGGAGGTGCCCTGAGCAGAGCGAAGGGAACCGTCTCGAAGGATCAAGGGATCGATCGGTCGTTGACTATGAAATTGCGCCAAGCGATTTCACCTCCACACCACGGGCAATTTCCACATGGGAGAGCACCGGCAGGGTGGCGAACAGACGCTCGATAATCATGCGAATGTATGGCCGCGCTTCCGGTGACGAAACCAGCACGAAACGTTCGCCATTGTCGAAATGCTTGCGAATGACGGTGGAGGCCTCCGTGCCGAACTGTTCCAGCAGGCGCGGATCAATGTCGAATTCGACGATTTCACCCTTGGCGTCACGCTTGAGGCTCTGGTGGAAAACCAGGTCCCAACGATTGCCGAGACGCAGAACGTTCAGCACGCCATTGTCGGAAAGATCGCCGCAAATCTGCTGCGCCATGCGCATGCGGACATGTTCCACGATCATTTCCGGGCGGCGAATGAGCGGCGCGATTTCCGCAATGGCTTCAAGGATCAGATGCAGGTTGCGGATGGAAATGCGTTCGGCGAGCAGCAGCTTCAGCACCGCCTGCAGGCCCGAATAGGAAATATGCGTCGGGCAGATATCTTCCAGAAGCTTGCGATATTCAGAGCCGAGACGGTCCAGCAGAATGCGCATATCCTTGTAGGAAAGAAGCTGGGCCAGATTGTTGCGGACGATTTCGCTCAAATGTGTCAGCAGGACTGAGAGATTATCCACGGTCATATAGCCATCGCGGCGGAGATCGGACGCAAAGGTTTCCGGCACGGAATAGGCGCGCATGCCGAAGGCCGGTTCGCGTACTTCCTCACCCGGAATGGATGGAATCGGACGGTCGCCAAGCACGACAAGCGTTTCACCGACGCGCAACTCGTGGCTGGCGACAGCCGTGCCATGTATCTTGATGCGATAGCTTTTCGGCGGAAGCGCGATATCGTCTGTGACCTTGATTTCAGGGATAACGAAACCGTATTCCTGAGCGAACTTGCGGCGCATCTTGTTGACGCGGTGCGCCAGCTCCTGCTGCGATGCAATCAGGCGGGCGGAAAGCTGCTTGCCGAGGCAAAGCTCGATCTGGTTGGTTTCGAGCGACGCCTTGACGGAATTGCGCTCCTGCTCTTCCGCTTCACGCTGCTTCTTGCCGGCCTCGTTGGCTTCCGCCTCGCGCTGGCGCGCTTGTCGACGGGGTACGGCAATACCGATGAAGGCCATTGCGCCGCCGAGCATGAAGAACGGGAAGGCTGGCAGGCCTGGCATGATGCCGAGGACGAAGAGCAGCATCGCCGCAACCAGCAGTGCCTTCGGATAAGCGCCAAGCTGGCCGAAGATCGCCTGATCGGCGGAACCGCGCGTGCCGCCCTTCGACACCAGAAGACCGGCGGCGAGCGAGACAATCAGGGCCGGAATCTGTGTGACCAGACCATCGCCGACCGACAGCTTGGTGAAGACATCAGCTGCGTGTGCAATATCCATGTCGTGGCGCGTGGCGCCGATGATAATGCCGCCGAAAATATTGACGGCGGTGATGATGAGACCTGCAATCGCATCACCGCGCACGAATTTCGAAGCACCGTCCATGGAACCGAAGAAGGAGCTTTCCTCTTCCAGCTCGCGACGGCGGCGCTGCGCTTCCTTTTCATCGATCAGGCCGGAGGAGAGATCGGCATCAATGGCCATCTGCTTGCCGGGGATGGCGTCGAGGGTGAAGCGCGCGCCCACTTCCGCGATACGCGTCGCGCCCTTGGTGATGACGAGGAAGTTGACGATGATGAGAATACAGAAGACGACCAGACCGATGACGAAGTCGCCGCCCATCACGAATTGCGAAAAGCCATGAATCACATGACCGGCGGCGAGATAGCCTTCATTGCCGTGAGTGAGAATCACGCGCGTCGTCGCAATATTCAGCGACAATCGCATCATGGTGGCGATCAGCAGTACCGTCGGAAAGGCGGAAAAGTCGAGTGGGCGCTGAATCCAGAGCGCAACCATCAGAATCAGCACCGAGAAGGCGATCGAAAATGCCAGACCGATGTCCAGCACGACAGCCGGAACAGGCAGGAAGAGCACTGTCAGGATGATGATGATTCCAACCGCCAGCCCCATATCGCTGCCGGTCAGAAGTCCGCTTTTCATCAAGGGTTTAGCTGCTGCCTGCTGCACATCCGTCTCCTGTTACGAAGCGGACCTTAGCTTGCGAAGCTTGCGCGAAGGCTGTGGTCTAAAAACCTTTTTCTATGCGGGAATAGGCCAGCAGCGTGAAGGAATTGATCTGCGCACCGACGAACGGCGCGGTCAGGGCCAGCACGACGAAAATGACGATGATCTTCGGCACGAAAGTTAGCGTCATTTCCTGAATCTGCGTCAGTGCCTGGAAAAGCGCGATGCCGATACCTGCAAGCATGGCGGCAAGCACCGCCGGGCCGCTTGCCATAAGCACGGTCCAGATCGCAGAATTGACTATATCAAGCGCGTCGGCTTCGTTCACCGCGTCGGTTCCTAGCTGATCTTGACGCCTGCGCCGATCATAAGCGTCTTGCCGTCTTCCAGCTCGGCCAGCATGCCGTTGGACTGAATAGTGACGGATTTCACGACGCCCGATATGCTGCCATCGGCATTGGTCAGCGTGCGGCCGATCCAGCCTTCGGCCTGCGTCAGCGACGTATTGGCGATCAGCGTTTCAAGCTTGCTGTTCATTTGAACAGCCTGCTCGACATTGGAGAAAGTCGCAAGCTGAGAAACATATTGCGTCGCGTCCATGGGCTGCGTCGGATCCTGATTCTGCATCTGGGTTACCAGAAGCTTCAGGAAGGAATTATAATCGACGCTCGCCTTGTTGGCCGCGGAATTGCTGTTGTTCGTCGTGTTGTTATTCGTCGTATTCGTGCCAATCGGCGGTGTCGTGGTCATGGGTTTGCCTCCGCAGATTTCCGGGTTGCAGCCACAGGCAAAGCCGGGCTTTCATGGCCCATCAGTTCGGCCTCGCGTGGGTATTGCGCGCGAATTGTCTTGAGCGCCTCGAAAACGCGCCCGTTATGCACCAGCTCATCGACCAGCTTCAGCGCGTTCAGGATTTCCGCATCCTTGAACGTCGAAAACATGCCCTTCAGCATCTGCGTGAAAGTGGTGTGGGCCTGTTCCCGCATGGCCGGTTCGATCAGCATCATCTGCGCTGCGAAATAAAGCTGACGCAGTGGTGTCGTCGTGTCTTCCGGCTGGAGAACATGATTTTCCAGAAGAAAGGTCGCATCGTTCAGCAGTTCGAGCGAAACCTTGCGGTCGGCTCTCAATACAGCGCCGTTGATGAAGATCCGCTCACCCGCGCGTAGCGAAAGGCGAATGGCCGGTTTTCTGTTTGGGGTCATTTCAAAGCCCGTCCCGGATCGACTGCGTGATCTCGATCAGCGTGGCGTAATCGTTGCTTTCGCCCTGGCGGATGCGTTCGATCTCCTTCAGCACGAAAATACCGACGGAAATGATCGCGGCCTTCAGTTCCTTCGGCAGCACATTTTCCTCCGACCCCAGATCGTCGATGATCGTAGTCCAGAGCTTCGTCGTGAAATAGGTAGCGTCAATTGCCTCACGCGAGCCGTTGCCATTTGCCTTCGCCGCCTCAAGCATTGCGATGGAACGGTCGAACAATGCCCGTTCTCGTTCCTTGGCGCTCGCCATATCGTCATTCATGACATCTTCGTAGCGCATCTGATACATGGTTTCTCCGTCTATCAGTTCGGACGGGCTCGCATCATGCTGCGTCCGTCCTCAATTCATCTCAACTATCTGAGATAGTTGAGCAGGCTCATATTCTGCAGCTGAACCGTCAGCGAATAGGACGTTTCGATCTGTGTCTTCAGAGCGTTGACGCGTGTCGCCGCTTCATAAGGATCGACTTCTTCGAGATTGAGAACGGACTGGTTCAGGATCTTTTGCTGCGCCGAAATGCGCGTCGTCGCGGCTTCGGTGCGCGACTGGGCGAGACCAAGCGTCGTCTGTTGCGACGTCGTTTCGGTGATTGCAGTCGTCGTGGTCTGCATCGCCTTTTCAGTCAGGGCATTGAAAGCGGAGTTGTTGAGGCCGATGGTTGCAAATTCAGCCACCATAACCGCCGACATGATGGTCTTGCGGAAACCGTCGGCATTGGCCGAGATGGATGTATCCGCCGTTTCTGTCGGCGAAATACGGCTCTTGATCACCGTGTCCGATGCATCCGACCAGTTTGCGGCCCAGTTGGCATCGTTGAACTCTTCGGCGAAATCACCGTCCAGAAAGGCCTTCATTTCATCGCCGGTGATGTTCGCCACCTGCGGATCATCGATAGCAAAGCCGAAATGCGTCTGAAACGCCTGTCGCACTGCTGTCTGCGCAGCGCTGCCTTCGGTATAGTCGGCAACCGGCTTCACATCGGTGTTCACACCGGCGAAGATATATTCGCCGTTATAGCTGGTGTTGAGCAGACCGGTGACAGAGTTGAGAATGGATTTTGCCGACTTTGCAATCGTGGCAGCGCTTTCAACGGTATTGTTGGCGCCAGTCAGATCACCCAGAAAATTCTGCGTGTTCTCGATGATCGTCCCGGCAGCGGTCTGCGTCGCATTCATGCGCTGCTGCACCAGCTTGTTCATGTCTGTCAGCACGGTCAGACGGTCATATTCCTTCCGCAACGATACGGTCTGGCCAGACTTGGAGCCAAGCGACAGGCCGACATCGAACACGGTTCCCGTGGTCGCTTCCTGCTGCGCCTTCAACATCTCGGCCTTGTTCTTCGCCACAAGGGCTCGCAGGGCTGACGTTGCGCCATAGGTGGAAATCGATTGCGCTTTCATTGGCCTCACACCGCGTTGAGAAGATCGTCGAGCATTGCGCTGATCGTGGTCAGCACCCGGCTCGATGCCTGATAGGAATGTTCAAGATCGAGAAGCAGCGCCATTTCGGTATCCATATCGACACCGTTGGCGTTGGAGAGGGCTGTGTCTGCCTGACCGGCAACCGTCGCATTATAGGAGAATTCGCTGTTGGCCTTCTGGCGCTTGCCTTCAAGCCAGCTGATCGACGATGAGCTATAGTCCGTCAGGCCGGAGTTTGTCGCCAGACCCGCCACCGAATTAAAGGTCATCGGCTCCGAAAATGCTTCGTTGAGCGCACGCAGGCGATCGCTGAAACCTGCCCCACCTTCAGTATTGTATTTGTAGTCAGGCCCGTTGGCCCCACCGTCGCGCAGAAGAAGTGAGCTGCCGCCTTCAGATGTAACGAAAACCGAAGACACCTTGATGGTGCCTGCAATACCTGCCGAAAGGCCTGCACCCGGAACATCCGGCGATCCGCCCCAGCTGAACAGGCCCGTCTTGTCCGCGCCAACACCGGTCTGGTCGCTTTCAGCGAACATCGTCACCAGATTGCGTGCAATCTCATCAAGCTGCATCTGGTATTGCGGGGCGATCTGGTCACGCAACTGCAGCAATCCGCTCAGGCGGCCCGTTCCATAAGGCTGGTCGAACGTCTCGTGGTTGAGCGGAACGCCATCCACCAGCACCGCCTTGCCGGCAATACCCGGCGCCAGCACAGTCGATTGCTCGAAGCTCACCTCGCGCGCCGTGGTCTCGAACAGTGTCACGCCGTTTTCGGCAAAAATGACCATGTCATTATCGCCGCGCATCATGGTGGTGATGCCGATCTCGCCGGAAAGCTGCTTCAGGATCGAGTCGCGCTGATCCATGTAGTCGGAGACATCGCGATTGGCGCGCGTACCGCCGACGATCTCCTGATTGATCTTTTCGAACTTGGCGAGAAGATCATTGATGTTGGCGACGGAATCCGCGATTTCACGGTCCGCATCATTGCGCAGCGACTGAACCTGCTTGGTTCCGGCATTGAGCGCATTGGCAAGCGATTGCGCCGTGGAAACAACACTGTCGCCAAGCGCGCTGTTGGACGGAGAAGCGGCAAAGGTCTGGAGTGCATCGCGCAAATCGCCGATCAGTGCCGATGGCGAACCGGAATAATTATCTGCCGAATAAAGCGACGAAAGGCGGTCAAGCCCGCCTGCGAGAATGGAAGAGGAAGAAGCCGTACTGTTGGACTGGATGAACTTGTTGAACAAGGCCTCATCCGCCGACCGGCTGATGCCCACGTAAAGGGAACCGTAAGGCCCCGATACGAGAGAAGCCGTGCGCCGGGAATAATCCGGATCGTTGGCGCCCGCGATATTGCGAGAGACAACGGAGGTCTGCTTGGACGTTGCCGCAAGCGAACTTTTGGCCGTCAGAAGAGCAGAACTAAGCGACATCTTACCCCATCCTACAAGTGCAATCCCGAAAAGCGCGAAGCGGTCTCGCGTCCGGAAATGCGGCTAAAACAAACACCTGGAAAGCCCCTGATAATTCCGCTGATACCGGAACTGCCCCTGCGTGCGTAGACCGTGCCTGTTTCCTGACCGGTCCGTATTCTCAAAGCGCTAGTGGTCTGATTCCGACATTTGCGTCTCTCTGATACAGGCACCGAGCAAATGTCGGAATCGCAAAGACCACTAGTAACTTCATGTATCTAGTGGATTTTTCGAATTTGACGTTTGAAACAGCATCTCATTCAGTCGGGATTCAAACGTCAAATTCAATCCACTAGTTCCGGGAAAGGCTTTTCACCCTCGCCCGCAACAGTCCAGTTTATCTCTTCAGATTGACCAGCACGTCCATCAGTTCAGAACCGGTCTGGAAGACTTTCGAATTGGCCGTATAACTGCGCTGCGCCTCGATCATGTCGGTCAGTTCCTGCGCGATATCGGCGTTGGATTCCTCCAACGTGCCCGACATGACCTTGCCCATGCCGTCGCTCTGTGGGAAACCGAGGCGGACATCGCCCGAGTCCGCGCTCGGCAGGAACACATTGCCGCTCACAACCGTCATACGATCAGGGCTTGCCACATTGGCCAGCGGAATGCGCGCCAGAACCTTCTGCGTGCCGTTTTCGTAGATGGCGACGACCGAACCGTCATTGGCCACATCCACGCCCTTGACCGCAGATGGTGCCTGACCATTAATTTGCGCCTGCGAAATGGTGTAGTCACCGGCGCGCTGCGTGGATGCACCCAGATTGAGATTGAGGTTCTGACCGCCATAGGGTCCAAGATCGACCGCAATACCACCGGCAGACGTCATGTCGCCCGTTGTCGGATCGAATGTCAGCGTCGTCGGACCACCGACCACTGCATCGTCAGCAGCATTCTTGACCGTAACGCTCCATTCATCCGCACCGGTCTTGGTGAAATAGACGTCGAGCGTGATCTTCTCTCCCTTGTCATTATAGGAAATCAGCGACGTCTTGTGATTGAACTCGCCGGCTGCCGGGACCTGATCGGTAGACGGCAAATTAACGGTGAAGTTGCCCGACGTGCTGGCCTCGGCAGGAAGTGCGGCGCTGTTGACGTTGATGATGTTCAAACCGGGAACCGTCAGGGCGCCAGCCGGGTCGTTCGGGCCCGCGCCCAACAGATAATAGCCGGCTGAGTTGACCAGATTACCGTTCTTGTCGGGAACGAAGGAGCCAGCCCGGGTCAGGAAGGTCGAGCCGTCCGCTCCCTGCACCACAAAATAGCCGTTGCCGTCGATGGCAAGGTCTGTCGTGGACGATGTGGAGCGGATGCCGCCCTGGTCGGAAATGCCGTAACGAACATCAGTCAGAACGCTGCCGGAATTATACTGTCCGCCAGTGCTGGGCAGAACGAGCGACGAAAACTGGGTTTCCGCACGCTTGTAACCGACGGTGCTCGCATTCGCGATGTTGTCAGCGACCGCCGACAGGCGGTTCGCCTGCGCGTTCATTCCCGAAACACCGGTCCGCATCATACCGTAGAGGCTCATTGGCAGCTCCTGATTAGTTGTAGCAACCAGCTCAAAGTCCGAAACTATCGGGCTGGAATTCGTAAAACCGAGCGACTGAATCGGCACACCGACCCAATCATCCGCGGTAAAGCTAATGGACCACGCTTGCGTGAAACTGTAGCCTCGGGATTTTCTACGCTTTTACTGAGGGGACAGGCGCGATTTCGGAAGTCCGCAAATGTGCTCGAAATCGCGATACTGGGGATTATGGAATGCAGCAATATCACTCGATATTGATGCAGTAGCCGAGGAAGCGCTTGGAATCGATCGGATCGAAACCCATCTGCTCGCGCAGCTTCTTACGCAACTTGCTGATATGGCTTTCAACGACGTTCTCTTCAACTTCACTGTCGAAGATGCCGTAGATCGCACTGAAAATCTGCGCCTTGTTCAGGCGGCGGCCGCGATTGGCGATCAAGTATTCCAGGATGCGGCGCTCCCGGCGCGGCAGCGGAAAGTCGATGCCATTGATCTGCGGATCACGACCATCGGAGAAAACACGGATCGGGCCGAGCTCAGTGCCGCTGTCGTTGGAAGTAGCTGACGCGCCTGCGCGGCGGCGGATCGCATTGATGCGTGCAAGGATTTCACGAACGTGCACCGGTTTGCGAACAACATCGTCAACCCCGGATTGAAACAGCTCAAGTGTATGTTCAAGCGAGGGGCGATCGTTGACGGCGATGACGGGCGCCTTGCAGCGTTCACGAATCCGGGCCGGAAGGCGATGCTGATCCGCACATTCGCCGATCAGAAACGCTTCGACAGCCATAATATCCTGTTGTGGAACGCTCTCGACCCACTCGTCGAAATCGGTAGGGGTAAAACCTGTTGTCGTGATGCCTTCGCGACCGAACCAGGAAGAGTATCCTTCAGTCACTATTTCTCTGTCGTCTACGACAACAATCATCGGCCCGCCTTCCGAATCAATATGTTAGCCCAAGCACGATAGGAATAACTGGCAGGAGGAATCAGCAACAATGGCAATTAGTTGCCCACAATATATTGGGAGGCAATTTAGTGTATTCTAATTTAATGGGAATCGCACTGATTGCAATGCGCCTACCTCTTTAGCCGTAAGAACCTTAACCAGATGTTAACGGCTCACGAACTTTTACGATTCTTTACAAGGGCTTAAAAATCTACGTGCTAATTCAGCGCCCATCGGGTACAACAATCATAAGTTGAACATCGTCAAGCCAGATGTGGATGACGTTCTGTTACAACCTGTAAAATACCAAGGGATTCCTGTTCAGCCGAAACAGAAGCTTCGGGCCTGTGGCGTCCAGTTTCCGAAACCGGTGGCGACCATATTCGTCATCACGCGACAGACATAACGCTTCTGGGCAGGGTCGTTGTTCGGGCCTGCGTGATAGCGCGCAACCGCCATCGTCCAGTTGCCTTCGCGCTGTCGGAGCTGCCGCAGAAAACGCGCCGCATAATCGACATTGAGGCTTGGCATCAGCATCGCAGCGACCGATGGAAATTCCTTGCCGTGATAATAGTAGTTGATCTGCATGCAACCGAGATCGACCAGCTTCGCACCTTCGGCCCGCACTTGCTCGAAGCGTCTCACCGCCGCCATCTGCGACGGCATGAATTCGGCGCGGCCTTCAATATTCATTGCATAAGGTTGCAGCGAGTTCCTGCGACCGGTTTCCGTGAGGCCGACCGCGTAGAGTATGCCGAGCGGCACGTCGTAGCGGGCGGATGCCCGGTGCATTTCACGCTCGCAGATATTTTCGGCGTAGGCAGAATTGCTATCAGACAACCAGGCCGCGACTGCGACCATCATTGCGAGAAATGCCGTGCCCGTTGTCGTGAGCGGTTTGCATGTCTGAACGCTCACGTCCTGCCTGACCGGATTCGCCATTCTGCCTGCCCTCACCACCCGTAAGATTGGCCTGTGCCTGAGTACCGTTACGCCCGTCGAAGCCTAGCTGCATGTTGAACGCCTGCTGCTGACCTGGTTGCTGGCCACTCGCCTGTTGCTGGCCCGCATTCTGCGATGCCTGCGCCTGCTGCACCGCACCCGCCGCGTTGCGGTCAGCGACGGTCACTGAAATTTTCGCATCGTCTGCGATACCTGCCGCTTTCAGTGCTTTCTCAATCATCGAGCGGTCAGCGGCGAGCGCCTCCGCCGCATGGGTCTTTTCAGCGACGAGATGCACCTCGATACCTTCCGATGCCACACGGATACGCGCCGTCACCGCTCCAAGCTCAACCGGATCGAGCCTGATCTGCAAGGTCTTGACCGTGCCGAAGCTGCGCTCGGAAACCACCTGAATGTCGGCTATCCGGGCTGCTGCCTGCGATGGCGTGGTGGCTGCCTTGATGTCTGCAGGCGCGTTACCCTTTGCGGGTGGCTGCTGCTGGATATCGGTTCTGTCAGGCATTTGACCCGACTGCTGCTGTGCCGACCCCTTATCAGTTTTCAGAAGGCTGGCGAGATCGTCTGGAGCGTTTTCGGCTTGATTGTCGCCGGTAGCCTTCGGTGCGTCCTGATTGATTGCTTGATCCGGTTTGGTGCTGGCCGTTGGGATTGCCGCGGCCTT
Organism: Brucella cytisi; assembly: GCF_038433355.1. Classification (NCBI taxonomy): domain Bacteria; kingdom Pseudomonadati; phylum Pseudomonadota; class Alphaproteobacteria; order Hyphomicrobiales; family Brucellaceae; genus Brucella; species Brucella cytisi. The sequence goes on along the minus strand of NZ_JBCAUP010000006.1, from coordinate 268,997 downwards.
CGAAGGCACTGTTTCAGGCGTACGCTTCTTCAGATCGGCCTGCAGCTCGCGCCCCTGCCCCTCGACCTGTTTCGGATCGATGTCTTTAAGTAAGGCAGAAAGCGGATCGGGGGCATTTGTGTCGTTTTTTGCAGTATTCGGCGTGGAAAAACTGTGATTTTCCCCCTTCAATTCAGGCGAAGAAGCGTCCAAAGAAAGGAGATTTTGTGGCAGGGCAAACAGAGCGACCGGCTTTGAACCTTCCTCATCCTTCGCCTCTGTCTCGTCCGAACCCGCATTGGCTTCGCTGTCGCTCTTCTTTTCGACCTTGCCATGAGGCTTTTCGAGAAGCGAACTGAACAATTTTGCCGGGTCAGCATTATCCTGTGCCTCGCCCTCGGCTTTTGCCTGGGAAGGACCCGAATTTCGGGCGAGCGAAGCAAGTCGGCTTGTGGAATTCAGCAAAATATCAATGCTCATTGAACGGTCTTTCCTAGCAAGGCATCGATCTCGGCGAGCTTGCGCCGCGCATCTTCCATCGTTTTCTGCAAATCATCTTCCGGCTGGTTTTTGACCGGCTTCATGCTAGCCGCCGCCGGGGTCGGCTCAGGTTTTACGGCCTCATGCTCCTGCGAATCCGCCACTGCCATTGGCGGCACATCCCGTTCGGTGAGAGCGGGTTTTGCAGGCGGCAAAGCATCTGGAGTGCGTGTAACCACCGTGCCGACCGCTTCAGCGGCCTTCAACAATTTCCGGTCACGCTCCTGCAATTTGTCGGGTGAAATCTGCGACAGTTCACGCAGCGCACTGCCCGCCGAATCCGAAGCCACACCGCTTGCCGCCGCATAAAGATTGGCGCGGGTAGGGTCGGCCTTCAGTCTGTCAGCAAGTTTCTTCGCCTCTGCCGACATGAAACGCGCCCGTTCCGTCTGGCCATCAACGAGCGCACCGCGCGCGATTTGCAGATAAAGCGAATATTGCATCACCGGATCAGCAGAGCCGATCAGTTTTGCCAGCTCCGCATTGCCGATACGGTCGTTGAGTTTCACCGCAGCATCAACAAATTGCGCCATGAAATCACGCATATAGGGCGAACGCGGAAAGCGCTGGAGATAGTTGCGCGACAGGAGCCTGATCTTGTCGGCATCGCCGAGCTTGGCCGCAATCGGCATCGAACGGCGGATTGCGGCTTCCTCAAACAAGGTGCCCGGCGCATCGAGCCGCACCTGATCAAGCCGCATCAAGGCCGTCGCTGGGTCGAAGGCGGTCATCTGGCTGGCGGTGACAAGCACGATGGATGCCTTCAGTTCCGCCGGAACATCACGCGAAAGCGGCACCGAGAAAAGCTTCACGACTTCGATCGTCTGGCCGGAAGCATAGGCCAATGCGCCCTTGACCAGCTCCGGCGGCACCGCATCCGTCTTGAGGTCGGCAAGAACCTTGCGCACCGCTTCCGGATTGCCGCCGTTGAAGAGATAGATGATCGCCGCGTAGACATTTTCCGGATTGCTCCAGACGTCATTCGAAGCTCGGCCCATATCCGCGCTGACAAAGCCCAGAAGCTTGTTCAGCATCACCACTGCTTCCGGTTTTCCGGCGACGACCTGATCCTGCAGCATGCGCAGCGAACGCACGAGCTTGTAAGGCTCCAGCACCGGCAGCGCGCGGGTCTCAGCCGGTGCCTGCGTTTGCGCAAAGACTGGATAGGCCGCTCCCATCAGGGAGAAGCCTGCAACACATGCCAGCAAAGAGCGCATGGCGAGCTGCATCATGGAGCGGATTTCAGGAAAATATCGATGCGGCGGTTTTCAGCCGCATTCGGATCGCTGGCGTTCTTGGGCTGGCGGTCTGCATAGCCTTCAACGCGCAGCACACGCTTTTCATCGAGCCCGCCGCGAACCAGCATGTAATAAGCCATCTGCGCCCGCGCCGAAGACAGACGCCAGTTATCATAGGTCGCGCTCTTGAACGGGCGCGCATCCGTATGCCCACTGATGATGACTTCACCCGGCTGGCGGGAAATCACCTGCGCTATACGCTCCAGCATCTGCACCACGCGGGCATCCGGCTTGGCCGAGCCGATGGTGAACATGCCATAATCGATCTTGTCGGTGAGCTGGATCATCACACCGCCATCGACCGGAACGACCGTCACATCGGGCATTGGCTCGGCTTTCTTCGCCTCAGCGCCTTCTTTCTCGGCTTCGCCCTCAGCCGCCTTTTTCAGGTCGGCAATCAACTGTTCCTGCGTTTCCGCGGGTTTTGCAGCCTCTTCCGGCTTCGCCTGGGCTGCTTCCGGCTTGGGTGGCGTGGCAGGCGCAGCATCGGGCGGGGTCAGGTCTTCGACAGCTTTGCTCGACCAGTAATCCGGGCTGAACGGATCGCGATAGGCTTCACCGCCTTCGGCACCCGTTGCCGGACCGGATTGCGAGGTACCGCCATCGCCCTTGGCCGACTGGTTCTGCAGAACACCGGTTTCATGAGCCAGTTCCGAGAGGACCGCATAGGGTTCGCGGAAAAGCTGGCGCTCTTCCTGGTCGCTTGGCGGCGCAACCGTCGTATCGTTGATGACCTTCGTGCTGTTTTCGATCTTCTGGTCGCTCTCATAGCGAACCTTGCCGTCTTTTTCCTCGACATCCTGCACGCCCTTGGAGCTTGAATGCCGGTCTATCAGCTTGACGGGGTTGAAATAGCTGGCAACCGCTGCCTTGGTTTCCTCATTGGCGGCATTGATGAGCCACATGACGAGGAAGAAGGCCATCATTGCAGTCATGAAGTCGGCATAGGCGATCTTCCACACGCCACCATGATGGCTGTCATGGTCGTCGTGCCCGCCCCGGCGAACAATGATGATCTCACGTTTGGTTTCGGGATCAATGCTCATTGAACCGCAGCCTTCAATTCTTCAAGAAGCGGCGCGATGCGCGTTTCAAGCTTCCGGTCGCCAAAGGAAAAGGAAAGTTCTTCCGCCCCGGTTTCTGAAAACCGGCAACCTGACGGCAGCAGAGCCGCATGATCGCGAAGCGGTGCAATCAGTCGCGCCGGACCGGAGATTTCCGGTGCTTCGCCATCGAGCGCCAGTGCCGCAATGCGCCGCGCAAATTCCGCGACCGCCTCACGCTCCATCTTTTCCGCCAGCAAAGGCATCAGGATTTCGGCGATCTGACCGGAAAAGTTTCGTTCAAGCGCGGTCAGCGCTTCGGTCAGACTACCCGCCAAGAGCAAGGCCTGCTCACGCGAAAATGCAGCGCGCAATGTCTCGATCTCGGCCTCATGCTCGCGCAAAAGCCGCGTCTTTTCAGCTTCGTAAAGCGCCTGGGCTTCCCGGTGGCCGTCCTCACGCCCTGCTTCGAATGCCAGGCGCTTTTCTTCCTCGATGGCGATGATGGCGGCGACTTCGGCCTGCTCGGCAGCGGCGGCTTTCTCAGCCGAAACGGGACGCTTCGCTCCATCGCCGCCTGCCTGCGGCGGGGGTGTGTCTTTCAGCGGCATCTGCGGCGCAGGCGCAGCAATGATCTCGATCGCCTCATCCTCGATATGATGGGTCGAAAAGTCGGGAAGATAACGGCTGAGGGAAAGCGCGCTCATCGTCAGGCCGCCTCAAGCTCCGGCATGGCCGAAGCCTTTACGGCCGATTCCCTCAATGGTTGGGCTTCGCGGCTGGCGGCGGTTTCGTGAATCCACTGCTTGAGAATGGAGGCGACGCGCTCCTCATCCATGTCGATCATCTGCTCCAGACGTAGCTTGGCAGGCATGCGCATGCGCTGGCGAAGATCGCTGAGGCTGGTCTTCATCTGATCGGCATAGGCCTCCGGCCCACCGATGACAGCCTGCACGCCTTCACCAGCCGCCTGACCGCCGACGAAATTCGGCATTGCCACTTCACTCGTTTCGCGGACGGCCACTTCCGTGCCGGTTGGCTTGGCATTCTGGTCACGCAGCAGCGGACGCAGACCGAACCAGATCAGGAGACCAACGGCGGCAAGGATTGCAAGCGCATTGACATAGGAGCCGCTCTGGCGAAGCACAGTATCAGTCCACGGCGTGGAGACCGGCTCCATATCGGCACCGGCAGGGTCGAGGAAGTTTACCGCCGTCACATTGATGACATCACCGCGATCCGCATTGAGACCGGCAGCCGTTGCAACGAGGTCGCGGATCTTGGTGATCTGCTGATCGACGAAATTGGCAGGCGGCGGCGTGGTACCCGCAGTTTCCAGAAGGCGCGCCTGATCGATGACCACGGCAATGGACAACCGCTTGACGGCATAGCCATCGCTGACGGTGGAGACCGTCTTGCTGTTCATTTCGTAATTGGTCAGTTCCTCGCGGCGGTCGGTCTTTTCCGTCGAGCTTTCGCCGTTGCGGTTCTGGATTTCTTCCTGCGGAATGTTCTGTTCCACACCGGTTGCATTGTCGTTACGATTGTTGCGGGAATCGCCGCTTTCACGGACAACACGTACGGAACGCTCAACGCGGGATTCAGGATCGTAGGTCGTCTCGTTGATCTGGCGGCGGTCCGTATCGAGTACGGCCTGAACGCTTGTCTGGAAATGGCCGATGCCAAGATAAGGCGCCAGCGCCTTGCGGATGCTGTCATCCACATTGCCTGCAACCTGCTGTTCCAGCGAGGCGGTCATGAGGGCTGCGCCATTGGCAGCTTCGCCAGCCGATGCCAGCAGACGACCGTTGGTGTCGAGAACAGTGACGGCGGAAGCATCAAGCGACGGAACGGCAGCGGCGACCAGCTGGCGGATGGACTGTGCGGATTCGGCAGCAAAGCCGCCTTCGGCGCGGATGACGACCGAGGCGGACGGCTTCTGATCGCCGCGACGGAACGAGCCTTTTTCTGCCATGACTATGTGAACGCGCGCGGCTTTCACACCACGAATGGCCTGGATGGTTCGGGCGATTTCGCCTTCAAGCGCACGCACGCGGGTGATTTCCTGCATAAACGAGGTGAGGCCGAGCGAACCCATATTGTCGAACAGCTCGTAACCGGCATTGTTCGAGGTCGGCAGGCCCTTTTCAGCCAGATACATGCGGGCATTTTCAGCCTTGCCGATGGGCACGAGGATGGACGAGCCGTCAGCCTTCACGTCGAAAGGAATGCCTGCTTCACCGAGCGCAAGGCCCATGCGGTTCACGTCGTCACGCGAAAGGCCGACATAGAGCGTCTCGTAGGATGGGCGGCTCAGATAGATGCTCGTATAGAGGATCGCGCCCATGAGTGCCGCGCCCACCAGTCCGAGCGCGATGAGTTTTCGCGCGCCGAGCTTGCCGAGCGTACCCTTGAGCTGTTCGATCAATTGCTGGAAATTCTGCTGCATCCACACCACCGCCATAATGATGGATGCAAACTAGCCCGCGAAGCTTGCGCGAAAGTGGCGGCTGATGAAGCAAGCGCTTTCTAATGCATGTCTCCCAAAAGTGAGAACCGCCTTCGGGGGGGGGAATCAGTCCACTGGACTGATTTCTGGTCCCGCTACGATGGGATAAAGACATGCATAAAAACAAAAGTTTAAAGCGGGTCGTAAGAGTACGATAAAACGCGACACGCTTTAATACAGAAATGAGCGCAAAGAATTGGGGCGCGGAATAAATCCCGCGCCCCGTTTTCCGCCCAAAGACATCCGATCCGATCAGGTCGGTTCGGATGCGAACCCCTGATTTACCTGAGAACTCGCGAGCGCCGGCAACCCGGCGCCCTTGCTGTCTACTCAGTTATGATTAGCCGCGGAACAGCGACAGGATCGACTGGTTCGACGAGTTGGCAATCGACAGAGCCTGAACGCCGAGCTGCTGCTGAACCTGCAGAGCCGACAGACGTGCCGATTCCTTGTTCATGTCAGCGTCTACGAGCGTGCCAACGCCCTTTTCAATGGAGTCCTGAAGACCCGACAGGAAGCTCTTCTGGCTGTCGATCTGCGACTTGGCTGCACCGAGGGTCGCTGCGCCGGTAGCCAGCGAAGCAAGAGCGGTTTCAACCGTGTTCAGAGCCGTGCCGATAGCAGCGTCGTCCGAGCCGGAAGTGAAGAAACCCGTACCCACGATCGTAGCGACCATGGTCTTCGCATCGGTGTCGGCAGCGGCAACGGTGATCTTGTCAACCGTGACGGTAGCACCAGAACGATTGTACGAAGCAACAACGTCGAGATCGGCGGTCGGGCCGTTCAGCAGGTTGGAACCAGCGTAATTGGCATTGCTGAGAGCAGAGTTGATGTTGGAAACGATCGACTTGATTTCAGTTTCGATCTTGGTCTTGTCTTCCGTGCTTGCACCCAGAGCCGAAACAAGCTTGGTCTTGATGTCGTCAACCGATTCACGGATCTTGTTGATCGCGGAATAAGCGGTATCGACCTTGCCTGCGCCGAGGCCGAGAGCGTCCTGAACAGCCGAGTTGGCCTTGTTGTCGGACTTCATCGACGTCGCGATGGACCAGTACGAAGCATTGTCCGAAGCTTCCGAAATGCGGAGGCCGGTCGAGATACGGTTCTGGGTCGATTCCAGTGCCTTGTTGGTCGAGGAAAGCGTCTGGAGAGCGGTCAGAGCCGACGAATTTGTAAGAATGCTAGCCATAGTTTTTTGCCCCTTGGGAAAAACAATCTGAGGGACAGGCCGGGTTTTGGATTACCGGCATGGTGGAGCGGCATCATGCCTGTTGCCGCGTAACGCGCGGAAACCCACCATGAGCCGACAGTTAGAACCCAAACATTAAATAAAGGCTAATTTATTCAGTCGAAATTTAACGGATTCGCGGATTCCGATGCAGAAACTTGATTGGCACGGTTCGAAGCGTACCAAAATGGGTCAGGAGAAGGATCGTATGAGGCTTCCGACCAGAATATTCCAGCCATCGATCAGCACGAAGAACAGAATCTTGAACGGCAGCGAGATCACCGTCGGCGGCAGCATCATCATACCCATCGACATGGTGAGCGTCGCCACAACAAGGTCGATCACCAGAAATGGCAGCACGATCAGGAAGCCGATTTCAAAACCGCGCCGCAGTTCCGAGATCATGAAGGCTGGAACCAGCACGCGGAAATCAACGATGCCATCATCGCCGGTGCGGAAAGACGGATCGGCGAGATCTTCAAAGAGCCGCAGATCCTTGTCCCGCACCTGCCCCATCATGAATTCACGGAAAGGCTGCGATATTTCACCGAATGCAGCTTCCTGTGTGATTTCATTGCGCATCAGGGGCTGCACGCCATTGTTCCAGGCCCGTTCGAAGGCGGGCGCCATGACATAGAAGGTCATAAACAGGGCAAGCGAGATCATCACCATGCTGGCAGGTGCGGTCTGGAGGCCAAGCCCCGAACGCAAAAGCGAAAAGGCGATGGCAAAACGCGTGAAGCTCGTCACCATGATGAGCAGGCCCGGCGCAATGGAAAGCACCGTCAGAAGTCCGAACAACTGCACGATCTGACCGCTCGCAGCACCACTGCCCGCAGGCAGCAGATTGTCGAGCGTCAGCGGCTGCTGCGCCTGTGCGGAAACGGTGAGAACGAGCGTCAGGAGAACGCCAAGACCAAGAAGTTTTTTCATTCTACGACCAGTGCCGAAATGAAAACGCGTTCGACAGCGCCTTCCGAACGCAGGCGCGCGCGTTCTTCCAAATCGGAGCGCAAATAGGCAAGCCCGGCCGCGCCCTGCAATTGCATGAGGTTGACACTGCGCAGGAAGCTCAGGAAATCATCGCCGACGCTTGCCGCCACCGCCGCCGGAATTTCATGGCCCGGCTTTGCCACCAGCGAGGCTTCGAGACGCACCCAGGTGTTCTGCGGAATGCCGAGATTGGTGATGATCGGCTGCAGGGGCACGACGGTGCCGATGGAACGCGATTCGAAGTCGCCCTGCTTCGGCTTGTCTTCCTTGCCGGAAGGTTTGGCCGATGCCAGCTGATCGGCGGAAATCATGCCGCCCAGATACCAGCCGCCACCGCCAGCGATGACGGTCAGAACCGCGACGGCCGCCAGCAGCCCTGTCAGGGAGCCTTTCGCCTTACCGTCTTTTTCCGTTGCCGTCGTGTCACTCATGCTTAGCGCCCTAGAACGGAGAAACCTGATCGAGAATCTGCTGGCCGTATGGCGGCTGCTGAATCTCGCTCAGACGTCCGCGGCCACCATAGGAAATGCGGGCCTCGGCAATCTTGTCGTAGGAAATCGTGTTATTGCCAGAAATATCGCGCGGACGCACGACACCGGCGACATTCAGCACGCGCAGCTCATTGTTGACGCGCACTTCCTGAGACCCGCGGATGATCATGTTTCCATTGGGCAGCGTATCGGTGACGATGGCTGCAACCTGCAGGCGGATATCTTCACTGCGCTCGATGGTGCCCTTGCCCTTCGACTTGCTGTCGGAATGGGTGTTGAGCGAAGCATCCATGTCGCCGCCGGCACCGGCACCCGTACTGCTGCTCGTGGCAAACGAACCACCGGCACCGTAAATGCCCTTCGACACACGCTCGCGATCCGTCTTGTTATCGAGATTGGCGCGGTCGTTGATTGAAATGATGACGGTCAGGACATCACCCGGCGTCGCCGCACGCGGATCCTTGAAGAAATTGGTCGAACGCTGGTCCCAGAGTGAATAGGTCGCCTTGCTCGGACGCGCCGGATAGCCGTTGAACTGCGGATTGTTCTGCATACCAAGATGGGCCGCAACCGGGGACAGATCGGGTGCCCGACCGATTTCCTCCGGCTTGGTGGCACAACCGGCCAGAAGAACCAGTACTGCTGCTGCAAGGGTTGCTTTGTTCATGCTGTTTTTCATTGAACCGTATTCCCGGACTGCGCCGCGGCGCGCTGATCCCTGCCCGACTGATCCTTCACAGCCTGCGGTGCAGTCGTCGTGCGCTGCGAACCGACGATGACGCGGGCCAGCTTGGCCGCCTTTTCCGGCGGCATTTCATTGAGGATGATACTGGATACGCGCGGGTTGAGCTTGAGGATCAGGGCTGCCGCCGCTTCGTCGCCAATCAGCGCCATCTGCGCCGCCGCTGCATCAGGCTTCATTTTCGAGATGATGTCGACCAACGAATCCTGCGCCTTGCTGACAAACTCGTCGCGGCGCTTCAGCCACATTTCATATTCCCGGCGCTTTTCCTCAAGCGCACGCATCCGTTCCTCGACATCGGCCTTCAGCTCGGTCAATTGCTTGGCCTGCAGCGCGTAGCGGGCGTCCGCCGCCTGATCGTCGATATTGCCGCAGAACTTACGGATTTCATCGAGGTTGCCAAGCGGCGGCGAAGAAGCAAGCTGCTGTGCCGCCGATGCCTCTAGCGGTACTGGAGCGGGCGTCGCCGCCTGCTGCGCCAATGCCGGAGCAGAGGCAGCCAGAAGCAGCACTACTGCCGAACCATACCGGATCATTTTATGAGCCATGGTCATTGCACCACCAGTTCCGCATGAAGCGCGCCGGATGTCTTGATAGCCTGCAATATTGCGATGATGCCGGTCGGCTTCACGCCGATCTGGTTCAGGCCCTTCACCAGATTTTCAAGATTTGCGCCGGTCAGAATGCCAATCTTGGCGTTCTGCTGGTTGACGGCGATATCAGTGTTCGGTTCGACAGCCGTTACACCATCGCTGAACGGCTCTGGCTGAACGACCATCGGGGTTTCTGTTACACGAACCGTCAAGCTGCCATGGCTGATCGCTACTTTGGAGATACGCACCTTCTCGCCGATGACGACAGTTCCAGTCCGTTCGTCAACCACCACACGCGCCACTTCGTCAGTCGTGATCGGCAGGCCTTCAAGTTCCGCAAGAAAGCGCGCGGCAGGCACGTTCTTCGGACGCGACAGGCGGATCGTTTTGGCATCGCGCGCAATAGCAACACCGCGACCGTAACGGCGCTTGGCGAAGACATTGATCGTGTCGGCAGCGCGCACGGCAGTGGTGAAATCAGGATCGCGCAGCTCGACGATCATTTCGGTTTCCTTGCCGAAATTACCCGCCACTTCGCGTTCGACCAGCGCGCCATTGGGGATGCGACCGGAAGTCGGCACACCCTGCGTCACGCTTGCGGCTTCACCTTCCACCGCAAAGCCGGACACGATCATGTTGCCCTGTGCAACGGCATAAATCTGATTGTCGGCACCCATGAGCTGTGTCATGACCAGTGTGCCGCCCTGCAGCGACGTCGCATCGCCGAGCGACGATACCGTCACATCGATGCGCGAACCGGCACCGGCAAAGGCGGGCAGGTTCGCTGTCACGATGACCGCAGCCGTGTTTTTAGAGCGGGTGGAGTTGCGCGGCGCGCTGATGCCGAGATTATCCAGCATGGCGCGCATGGACTGTTCGGTGAACGGCGAATTGCGCAGGCTGTCCCCGGTGCCCTTGAGGCCGATGACAAGACCATAGCCCACAAGCTGGTTTTCACGCACGCCCTGAATGGTGGCGATATCCTTCAGGCGCGCAACCGCGCTTCCCCGGCCAAGTTCGGCATAGGCCATTTTCGACGGATCGCCACCCGAGCCAAGCCAATCGGCATCGGCATCCACTGCGGAACCAAATTCCCGCGCATTCTTCGACGACTCGTCCGCAAATCCTGCAACAGGCTGAAAAACGAGCGCCAGGACGGCGAACAAAGTAGCAATCTGGGCGGCGCAAGTCTTTCTCACTGCATCCCCACCTGAATGCGCCCATTGGCCAGCACAGTGCCGGACACGATGATGCCGCTGTCGACGTTACGAACCTTGATGAAATCGCCAGCCGCACCGGATTCGAGCGGTGTGCCCATGGCGGTTATGGTCAGCGTACCGGCGGTAAAGACCAGCGGTGCCGGAACACCGCGTGTAACCAGAGACGGCTCCCCCAATGCGGAAACGAGGATCGGCTTGCCGGGGAGCAGCGTCTTGCGCGCCACCTTGCCTGCCGCCTGATCCGGGGATAGCACATATTGGGTCGCCGCCGGCGCATTGATGAAGAACTGCTTCTCCAGCAACGCCGTATCGCTTACGATCTGGCCGGGATAGACGGTGGCCGAAGGCACCACAAAGGCGATGCGGTCTGCCGCACTTGCGCCAGCCATTGCGGCAAGCAGGAAGCCACCGGCAAGAACCAGCCTTTTCTTTTGAAAGATCGCCTTCACACAGCCCATCGCCATCACCGTCAGCGCAAGTTCTTCGATACGGTTGCCGCCATTTCGTCGGCAGCCTGAATAACCTTGGAGTTCATTTCATAGGCACGCTGCGCCGTGATGAGATCGGTGATTTCCTTCACCGGATCGACATTCGACGCTTCGAGATAGCCCTGCTTGATCGAGCCGTAGCCCGGATCGCCTGGCACGCCGACCAGCGGACCGCCGGATGCTTCCGTCTCGCGATAGAGATTGCCGCCGAGCGGCTCCAGACCCGCTTCATTGGTGAAGTTGGCGAGGGTCAGCTGGCCGAGATCGACCTGATTGACCTGATCCTGCAGCTTGGCGAAAACCTGTCCCGTATCGGTGATCGTCACTTCAACGGCGTCTGGCGGAATGGTGATCGCCGGTTCGACAGGATTGCCATCGAGCGTCACAAGCTGGCCATCGGCATTCTTGTTGAACGCGCCAGCGCGCGCATAAAGCGTCTCGCCGGTCGGGCTCTGAATCTGAAACCAGCCCTTGCCGGTCAAAGCCAGATCGAATGGATTGCCGGTCTGGTTGAAACTGCCCTGCATATGGAGATTGCGCACCGCTGCCGTCTGTACGCCAAGGCCAACCAGAGCGCCTTCCGGCACGATGGACTGGTTAGCCTGATTGGGCACGCCTGCCGTACGCTCGGACTGATAAAGAAGATCGGAAAATTCCGCACGCGCGCGCTTGAAGCCCGTTGTGTTGATATTGGCGATGTTGTTGGCAATCACTTCCAGATTGAGCTGCTGGGCGTTCATGCCGGTGGCGGCGATCGTCAGGGCTTTCATGGCTTATTTATCCTTGGCTACCGCAAATCAGATGGGCATACGGCTGATTTCGAGATAGGCCTGCACGATCTTGTCGCGGATCGCGATGGCCGTCTGAAGCGACTGTTCGGCTTCCATGACGGAGCTGACCACATCGCGCACCGGCGCATCGCCCTTGATGCCCTGAATGGACGTCGCTTCAGCCGTCTGCAGCTTCTGGCCGACGGAATCCGTCATCTGCGACAGGACTTCGCCGAACGAGGCACCCGGAGCTGCCGGAACAGCCTGCGGCGCGGAAGTGGAACCCACGCCCTTTTCGGCTACGGTTTCCGAGAGGCGCGACAGGGCATTGCGCGCCGAAATGCTCATGATCGAGTCGTACATTATGTGCTCCTCAAGAGATCGATGGTCATGGAAATCAGCTCACGGGCTTGTTTCACGACCTGCAAATTGGCTTCATAGGAACGATTGGCTTCGCGCATGTCCGCCATTTCGACGACCATGTTGACATTGGGGTAACGGACATAGCCGCGCTCATCCGCTGCGGGATGGCTCGGCTCGTATTGCTCGATAAAGGGCGATGTGTCCTTGCCGACTTCGGCAATGCGAACTTCGGCGGCTCCTGTGCCCTGTTCCAGCTCGGTACGGAAGGACACCGTCTTGCGGCGATAGGGATCGGCGTCGGCAGTCTCGGCGGTGGACTGCGCATTGGCGATGTTTTCGGAAACGATGCGCAGACGCGTCGATTGGGCCGAAAGGCCCGACGCTGCGATCTTCAATGTGCTTTGCAAGGCATCGGAAGACATAACTACCCCTTCGCGACCGAAAGCATCATGCGATGGAACGCTTTGACGATGCTTGTGTTGAGCGAATATTCGCGGGCGATCTCACCGGCCTTCATCATTTCCTGTTCGACATCGACCGTATTGCCGGAGTGGGTCTGCTCGGTGATGTCGTCCGGCCGCAGGCGCGCACCGGCGATCCCGTCAGCCTTGGCTTCCAGATGCAGGGGGCTGGTGGCAGCCATGGTGAGCTGCGTCTTGTCCAGCACATCAGCGAAGGGCTGCACGTCCCGCGCCCGGAAATCCGGCGTGTTCGCATTGGCGACATTGCCTGCAACGGTGGCCTGTCTCACCGACAGCCACTGCGCCTGCCTTGCAGCCAGATCGAAAAGATGAATGGAGCTCATGGAGTTTCCCGCCTTTATAGTTGGTTAACTTAAAGGCCGGAACTTGCGTCAAGCTTGCGGGAGGATAGGGCAGTACTGCCTTATTGCCTTCCCCTCACCTCCGCATCTCAATCACATCGCCCGACGATGTCGTGAGCTGCCAGGTGCCCGCACCGCGACCGATTGAAACGAGGTGACTGCCATCGGGCAGCAACGAGCCTTTTTCGACGAACCAGTAACCTGATGTATCCTCGATCATCGCCATGCCGCCAACGACTTCGCGCAGTGCAAAAACCGGCTTCGGGAACGCCTGCCCTTCCCCGCTTCCGTCGCCGCCATTGCCCATGCCGGTTCCCGGAAGCCCCTTGCCGTTCGACATGACCGAGCCTGTCATCGTGTTGTCCACGTCAGCGTTCGGCGCAACCTGCTCGGATGGTCGAAAGGACGGAAAACGGCGCACCGTTTTCTGTTCCGAACGGTCCAGCGGATCGATGATCTTGCGCTCGGCCTTCTCGGGCGAACCCAGATCAACACGCTGAAGATAGGTGACGAAAGGCAGCATCGCGCTCCCGGCGGCGAGCGTGATGGCCGCGATCTTGAGGTAGCGATCCACCTTGCTCTGCGGCTTCTTCATGCCTTCCTGTCGCGCAGCTGCCTCGACCTCCGCCGTCAGATCTGCAAGGAGTTTCTCTTCCTTTGTCTTGCGAAAGCCCGTCATCATGCTTGTTGCGCCTGTCTGTCGCCGCGCAGTGCCGCGGCAAGGTCGTTATAGGGATCGTCCGATAGGCCGGTTTCCGGCGATTGCTGCAAAGCGTCGTAAATGCGCGGCACAAGATCGACCGCCTGGTCCAGAAGACCGTCATGGCCTTTCTGGTACGCCCCGATGGCACGCAGGTCGCGCGTTTCCTCGAAACGGGCAACCATGCCCCGCAATTGGCTGACCAGCTTGCGTTGCTCCGGCGTCCAGTTGTGTTTCGCAAGGCGCGAAACCGAGCCCGGAATATCGACCGCCGGAAAGCGCCCCTGTGCTGCAATCGCGCGATCAAGCACGATGTGCCCGTCCAGCGTGCCGCGGATCGTGTCGGAAACCGGATCATTGTGATCGTCGCCATCGACCAGCACCGAATAAATGCCGGTGATGCTGCCGCCCGCTTCGGTGATACCGGGGCCGGCGCGCTCCAGAAGACGTGGCAACTGGCTGAAGACGCTTGGCGGATAGCCGCGCGAAACCGGTGGCTCCTCGGCGGCAATCGCCACTTCGCGCGCCGCATGGGCGAAACGCGTGACGGAGTCGACGATCAGCAGGACATTCTGGCCGAGATCACGAAAATATTCGGCGATGGCCGTCGCCGTATTGGGTGCGAGGCGGCGCATCATCGGGCTTTCATCGCCGGTCGCCACCACGGTTATGGTCTTGTCGAGATGGCCTGCCATGGTCTCTTCCAGCATTTCACGCACTTCGCGTCCGCGCTCGCCGGCCAAAGCCAGTACCACCGTGTCGAAATCAGTCGCGCGCGTCATCATGGCAAGCAGCGTCGATTTACCGACGCCCGATCCTGCAAAGATGCCGATACGCTGACCAAAGCAAAGCGGCGTGAAAATATCAATGACATTGACGCCTGTTCGCAAGCCGCGATCCACCCGCCCGCGGCGCAAGGCAGCCGGTGCAAGGCTCTCGGACGCCATTGGCCGGGTGCCGAGTTGCAACGCGCCTTTCCCGTCAACCGCCTCACCCAGCGCATTGACGACGCGTCCGCGCCATTCTGGTGCCGGGCGAATACGCAGCGGCCCTTCCTTGAAAACCGCAGCGCCAAGCGACGGAATGATGCGGTCATCGAACGGCTTCACCAGTACCTGCGTGTCAGTCACCCGGATGATTTCGGCAAGGCTCTGGCCGCCTTGTGCGTGGATCGCCACTGCATCGCCCAAATGCGCATCACGCGAAAGCCCACGCACGGCGATAGCCGAGCGTGACACGTCGCTCACCGTTCCGCCGATACCGGTGAGCGGCTTTGGCGCTACCAATTGCTGTCGGGCAAAGGCGGCCAGACGGGAGAGCGGCAAATCAGGCATCATCCGTTTCTGGAGCCCAAGGTCTTGATGGCTTCAGAGACGGTGCTTTCCTGCTGCGACAGCAGATTGTTGACTTGCTCAAACGCACGGCTGACGCTGATGAGGCGGGTCATCTCCGTCATGGCATCGACATTCGATCCTTCGATCATACCCTGCACGACGCCCACACTGTTGTCGTCGGCCACCGGCTGGGCAGGCTTGTTCGGGATCACGCCGGATGTGCCTGCATAGGTCAGGTCCGCATCCGCCGGAATGGTGTAAAGACCGATAGCGCCAATCTGCGCGCCGTTCTGATAGATCGCGCCGTCGCTTGAAATCTTCGGTGCGCCGCCGCCGGGATTGAGTACGATAGGGGCGCCGCCGACATCGAGAACCGGATGGCCGGTGATGGAAACGAGATCGCCCGTCGGCAGCATGTTCATGCGCCCATCACGCGTATAAATCTGCCCCTGCGCTGTCGAGACCGACATCCAGACATTGCCCTTGACTGCAACGTCCAGCGGATTGTCGGTCTTGATCATCGGACCTGCTTCGGTACGGATGAAGCTCTTGCCCGCCGTGGCGAAACTCACATCGTCGCTGGCCTTGTTCGAAACGATGGTATCGAACTTGGTACCCTCGCCCCGGAAACCGACGGTTGAGACATTGGCAACATTGTGGGCAATGGCATCCATCCGCCGTTCCAGCGTGATGAGCGACGAAAGCCCGACATAAATCGAATTATTCTGCATCGCCTAACGCCCGCCCGGCTTGAAATTCTGCAAGGTGCTGAGAATATCCATCGAAATACCGACAGACGAGGTTCCGCCCAGAAGCAGGGACGCAATCGACGCCGGGCTGCTCGCCGTCGGGTTGTTCATCTCATACATGGCGGTGAAGCGCGAAATCAACTTCGACACGTAATCGGGATCGGACATCTTGGTGAAGTCGATCTTGTCCTCGATCATCTTCGCCTGTTTGTCGATATCAGCGTTGGATATATTGGATGGCCAGCCGAAGGTCGTCTGGATCATCGACACCAGTGCTCTGTCGCCAAGGATTTCATAGGCATTGGTGATCGTCGGCGCCTTGCGTGCAAAATAAAGTGCCAGCCGCACGCCTTCATTTTGGCTTCCGGCTTCAGTTTCCAGCGTCTGGCGAAGATATTTATCCACGACACCTTGTTGGGCAACCGCGCTCTGCGTGGCCCCGGCGCCCTTGCCTGCGAAATCGAAGACGGTCGCAAATTCCCTGTAGCGCTTGTCGGTCAGCTTGTTCGCCATGGCATCATCGCTCGTGACGCCCTCGGTCAATATCTTGCGAACAAACGCCTTGGCGAAGGCCATGTCTTCCAGACCGAACGCCTTCATCGCGTAATTATAAAGGCGGCTATCGGCCATGAAATCATCGATGGATTTCACCTTGCCGATATTTTCCTTGTAGTAGGCGGTTTCCCGCTCCACCATCGGTTCCTTCGAAACACGCTGCAACGACCGCGCCATATCCGCCGCGATCAGGCGATAGCTTGTCATCGTATCGACCATGCGCATGACCCCCTTCCGGTATTTCAATCCTTTATGAAAGACCAAGCTTGTCCGAAGCTGGCTTCCGCCCGCGCCAGTTGGCAAGCTTCGCGCAAGCCGCGATCCATAAGGTGCAATGAACGAACTTGTACGCGGGAGTCTCGAGCTTTGGGCATTATTGTCGGTCTTGTCATCACACTGGGCTGTATGCTGGGCGGCTTTATCGCCATGGGCGGACATGTCAGCGTGCTCATCCAGCCCTGGGAATTCGTCATCATTCTGGGTGCCGCGCTCGGGACCTTCTTCATCGCCAACCCTTTTTCACTCGTGAAAGACACGGGCCGCGCCTGCATGGAAGCATTCAGCAACGCGGTTCCCAAGCAGCGCGACTATCTCGACGTTCTGGGCGTGCTCTACAGCCTGATGCGCGAGCTGCGCGCCAAGTCGCGCAACGAAGTGGAAGTCCACATCGACAACCCAAAGGAATCATCGATTTTTCAGGCCTATCCGAGCGTATTGAAGAAAGAAGACCTCACCCATTTCATCTGCGACTATTGCCGCCTCATCATCGTGGGCAATGTGCGCTCGCATGAAATCGAGGCACTGATGGACGAAGAAATCCACACCATCGCCCGCGACAAGCTCAAGCCCTATCACGCCATGGTCAGCATTTCCGAAGCCCTGCCCGCACTCGGCATCGTTGCCGCCGTTCTCGGCGTCATCAAGGCCATGGGCGCACTTGATCAATCGCCGGAAGTGCTGGGCCATCTGATCGGCGCCGCGCTTGTCGGTACCTTTGCCGGTATCTTCTTCTCTTACGGCGTCGTCGGCCCGATCGCAGCCAAGATCAAATCGACCCGCGAAAAGAACAATCGCCTCTACATCGTCGTGAAGCAGACACTTCTCGCTTATATGAATGGCTCCCTGCCGCAGATCGCTGTGGAATATGGCCGCAAGACCATCTCTGCCTATGATCGCCCGACCATCGATGTGGTCGAGCAGGAAACCATGGCAAGCGCGCCGACCCAGCAGGCAGCGTAAGATGACCACCTTGGGGCAAAACCGCAAAAACGATGTTCTGGCCGAGAACCTGCTGCGTGCAGCAGGCCTTTCGGGCGACGACCTGAAATCGCTTGGCCATGTGTTCAAGGATGCCTCGACGCATTTCTGTGACCGGCTGAAACATGGCTGCTCTGCCGCATTCGACGTTGAGGCAGGCCAAGTGGAAAGCACTGACGATGCTGCGTTTGCCGATATTCTCGACAAGGCGGCGATCATCGCACCTTTGAAGGCCGAGCGTTGGGGCTGCACACTTTATCTCACCGCCGATGCGACGCTCGTTTTCACCGTGATCGAAGCCATGTATGGCGCACAGGGCAATGTCGGCTCTGTCGATGAGGACCGGCCTTTCGGCATGCTGGAACAGAAGATTTCCGCTCTTCTTGCCGGTCATCTCGCCAGTTCTCTTGATCAGGTCTTTGTCGGAAACGGACAGGCGCTATTTGCCGCCGGTGAATGCACCGACACGGCCGAATTCGACCGCGAGAATTTCGAGCGCTCGCGCCTTTTCGCCTGCCGTATCGATGTTAATGCCGCAGGCAAAAACGGGCAGGTTCATCTGCTTCTGCCGCGCAGCACACACAAGCCGATGCAGGATGCCGTGGCAGCCTTTCTGCGCCGCCCGATGAATCAGGCCGATCCGAGTTGGGCGAAGAAGATGCGGCAGGAAGTCAGCCGTGCGCGCATCGAACTCGAAGCTTTCATCCAGCAGGGATCGATGACACTGGACGCATTGTCGATGCTGGAAATCGGTCAGGTTCTGAAACTGCCCGCCGATGCCATGGAGCAGGTACGCCTGCGCGCCGGTGACCAGCAGCTTTTCAAGTGCACGCTCGGCAAATCGGGCATTCATTTCACAGTCAAGGTCGGCGACCCTGTCAATCAGGAAGAGGATTTCATCGATGAGCTTGTTGCTGGCTAACGTGCTTTCCACATTGATGGCTCTTACGTCGCTCGCCGCGCTCATCGTGGTTGGCCGCAAAGCCAATGAGACAATCAAGCTTGGCAAGCTGCTGGCGCTGCGCGTTGCAGCCGCCTCCAACGGTTTGGAGCGCGCCGTCAAGGCAATCCAGAGCGAACGCACTGATCTGACGGACGAAAACAACAAACTTGAAGCCCGCCTTGCCGAAACGCAGCGCGTGCGCCGCGAAATGGAAGAGGCAATCGAGGAACTGAACCGGCTGCGCAAGGCCCTGACCCGCGATATCCGCCATGCGCGCAACGTCGCCGACAGCTCGCAACGCACCGAAGACAAGATCGCCACTGCCACCGAACAATCAGTCCCGAAGGAAAAGAACGCGCTGCCGGTTTTCGTGCGTCGCGCAGTTCGTAAAGCCAACGTCGAACTTGCGGGGCAGGCATGAGCGCTCACAACAAGGACAAGAACATGCAGCAGGAACTGGACGAAGCCATTGAAGAACTGCGCGAGGAAAAGCCGCGCGGCACGCAGAAAGGCCCATCCAAGCCCAATCTCGAACTCATCATGGGCATTCCCGTGGATGTTCAGGTTGTTCTTGGCGGTACGACCATGCCGGTTGCCAATCTGATGAAGCTCGGTCGCGGTGCGGTCATCACCCTCGACAAGCAGATCGGCGATCCGGTCGATATCGTGGTCAATGGCCGCGTCATCGCCCGTGGCGAAGTTATCGTCCTTGAAGACGACTCCTCGCGTTTCGGTGTCAGCCTCACCGAAATCATCGGCAAATAACGGACGTGACCATGGCCGACCATGAACAGCAAGCCCTCGCGGAAGATATTGAAGGTGGCGCTACCGGCTTGATCGATACACTGACCGGCCCGCAAAAAGCTGCAGCGGTCCTCGTTGCTATCGGGCGCCCTGCTGCCGCACGTCTTCTGAAGCATTTCAATGCCGAGGACCTGCGCAAGCTTGCCGGTCATGCCCGTACGCTGGAACCAATTTCTCCGCTCGATTTCGAGCAGCTCGTCAAGCAGTTCGAGGATTCCTTTGCCGAAGGCGCGCCGGTTTCAGAAGCCGCCCAGCGGTTTGAAGGCCTGTTGCGGGAGGCTCTGCCGCAGGAAGAAGTCGATGCGGTTCTCGAAGACCGCGTCCAGCCACAGCTCGTTCAGGAATCGGTCTGGGTGCAGCTTGGGCGCTTGCCGGTGGAAAGCCTGCAGGCATATCTGACGGACCAGCATCCGCAGATCATCGCCTATATCGTGTCGAAGCTGCCATCCGACCTTGCAGCGCGGCTGTTCGTCGTCCTGCCACCTCAGCTGCGCAATGCCGTCGTGCAGCGCTCGCTCCATATTGGCAATGTGGCACCGGCGGCTGCCGAACTTCTCGAAGACGTACTGCGGCGCGACCTTCTCGGTCGTAGCGATTCCGGTCCGGTCAAAGCTCATCACGGCCAGATCGCCAACATCTTCAACCAACTCGACAGAAGCGAGATGGAAGAACTGATGGCGAGCCTGGAGGATCTCAATCGCGACGATCTCAATCGTATCAAAGCCAAGCTCTTCACCTTCGAAGACATTGAGCGTCTGTCGCAGCGCGCGCGCCTTCTGCTCTTCGATGAAGTGCAGACGGAACAGATCGCCACCGCATTGCGCGGAGCCGACACAAGGCTTCAGGAACTCGTTCTCTCGTCGCTCTCGACTCGCGGTCGCCGCATGGTGGAAACCGAGCTTGGCGCCGAGCAGGGCAACATAACCGCGCAGAACATCGCCGATGCGCGCCGCACGATAGCCCGTATCGCCATCGATCTTTCCGAGCGCGGTATCATCACCCTCGACGCAAGCGAAGCTTCGTCCTGATTTCGTGTGACCCATGGCAGATGATGCTGACAAGGAAAGCAAAACAGAAGAAGCCACCGAGCAGAAGATCCGCGACGCCTTGGAAAAGGGCAATATGCCCTTCTCCCGCGAAACGCCGATTCTCGCGGGTATCGCTTCCTTTCTGATTATCGCGATCTTTGTCGCAGGGCCTGCCACCACCAAGCTTGCCGTCTTCCTGCGCGAGTTGATCGACCGCCCCGAAGACTGGCTCCTCAACAGCGCGGAAGATGCAAGCCGCCTGTTTGGCGTGCTGGCGCTGGCGGTCGGTGCAGCCTTGGTGCCGGTGTTCATCATCATTCCGCTTGCCGGTATTGCAGCCTCGGCATTCCAGAATGCGCCGCGCTTCGTTGGCGAACGCATCCGCCCGCAAGCGTCCCGCATATCCCCGCTCAAGGGCTGGCAGCGAATTTTCGGGCGCGCCGGTCAGGTCGAGTTTCTCAAATCTCTCGCCAAATTTCTGGCTGCAAGTGTCATCGTGTTTGTCGTCTTCTTCAACGGCAACAGCCTTTTCACAGATGCGGTCGCTTCCGATCCGAGCGCCCTGCCGGAATTTCTACGCGAGAACATGGTGCGCCTGCTCGTCGCCAATGTTCTGGCCATTACCGCAATTGCGGCTTTCGATCTTGCATGGTCACGTATTCACTGGCGGCAGGAACTGCGTATGACGCGACAGGAAGTGAAAGATGAGCTGAAGCAGTCGGAAGGCGACCCGCTGGTCAAATCGCGTCTGCGTTCGCTTGGCCGCGACCGCGCGCGCCGCCGCATGATCAACACCGTTCCGACGGCAACACTGATCGTCGCAAATCCGACTCATTTTTCCGTAGCACTGCGCTACAAGCCCGATCAGGATGCCGCTCCGATTGTCGTCGCAAAGGGACAGGATCTCATAGCATTGAAGATCAGAGAAATAGCAGTACAGCACTCCATCCCGATATTCGAGGACATTCCGCTGGCGCGTGCGCTCTATAAGCAGGTCAATGTCGACCAGATGATCGCACCGGAATTCTACAAGGCCGTTGCCGAGCTTATCCGGGTGATCAATGCACGGCACGCAATACATTGATGGATAGCCATGATTTTTATATATTTCAGAACAGTGACAGCCTGTTCCCCCAGATCGGCGGTGAAACCATGAAGAGCCTGCAATTCTCGAACGAGCGCGAAGCGATTATTGCCCAGAACCTTCGCGAGGTCGCAACCGATCTTCGTCTGGTCGATCCGGCGGATTACATTGCTTTCATACGCTGCGAGCTTTTTGCCAATATCGCCGATATCGTCAGTTCAGCCACCGAGCTTTATTTCTTTCCCGGTACGCTGGAACTTGGCCATGGCGGCGAATATCTCTGCGACTGGCACTCAGCGCCTGCCATCGTGCTCGACATGGAATTCCGCAATCAGGGCGTCTATGCCTATTTCCGCCTGACGCTGACCGACAAGACTGCCGGAGTAGAGCTGAACCATATCGCCTTCGAAGATGCGGACGAAGACCCGGCCAAAAATACGGCGAGGCTTGCCAACGCATTCGACGCCGCCCGCCTGCCGCTCAGAAAACGGGCTTGAACAAAAACACCGGATGCTTGAAACACCCGGTGTTGCAGGTATTTTGTATGGCTATCGCAATTACACCAGATGGTGAACTTCCGGCATTTCAATGATGCCGAGCGACAGCGCTGTCGCGACTGCCGAAGTACGGTTGGAACAGTTAAGCTTGATCTTCGCATTCTGGAGATAGGTCACGACAGTCCAGCGCGCGATGCTCAGGATTTCCGCAATCTCCCCGTCCGTCTTGCCGTTCGCGGCCCAGCGCAGGCAATCGACTTCACGCGGGGTCAAAAGGCTTGCAACCGTCGCAACATCCTTGCAGCCGCACAGGGCTGAATGAATAATCCCGGACAGGCTCAGCAGGCGCGGGCGAAGCTTGGATACAAACTGTTCGCGATCTTCGTCGGGGCCCATCTCGAACATGAACAAGGTGCAACCCACGGCACCTTTCTGGCTGCGGGCTGACACAGCAATGAAGATATTGCCAAGCCCGTGCTTCTCCGCGTCCTGTAGCAGTTCAGCAATAGACGGGCACTCATTGGCATCCTCCTGAAGATCGCGAACAATACCGCTCGCATCAGTCTGGAAATAAGGCGCATCTTCCTGAAAGATCGGATCAATGACGAAGTAATTCTTGGTGGAGTAACGCGCAGTCCAGGCGGTCGGCACGGTCATCACGACCGTCAGATCTGAAGAAGTGGTTTTCGTGCAATCACCCATGCGACCACGATAGGTATGCATGATGTGGCGGCAACCAATCTCATCGCGAATTCGCGTCAGAAGAGCAAGGGAATCGTTTTGGAAAGCCGTTCCAAAGAAGGTCTTTTTGAAATTCGGAAAATGAATGAGATCGAGTGTCATTTTAACAATATCCTTGGTACGCAAGTCCGAGGGTTACTCTGTTGCCGTCCTTGGAATATCAACGAATCGTGTCCCCAGAACTTTTCAATCGTTTATAAGTGACATAAAAAATGTAGTCTCTGGCAACCCGCAATTAATAGATTGCGATCCTTTACACACAAGAACAGTGCGCAAATTATGGCCCTCAAGCAAAATTTATAGATGGAGCGAAAAATAAAATTCTCTAAATCGATTTGTAAAAATCAACTGTTCTCATTTTGAACACTTCGCTGCTCTGTCCCATAGGCACGGTAGAAAAAGTCGATGGCGAGCTCAACGTTCGTACGAATCGTTTCTGCCGATGGCGGCTCCGGCAAAACGCCGAACAAGCGCGGCCGATAGAGGCCGGACAGGAACAAATCAGAAAGCTGATAGGCCATTTTCTCAGGATCGAAAGGCTCCAGTTCGCCATTCTTAATCATACCGTCGAGATATTCGGCCATAAGAACCAGGCTGCGCTTCGGTCCGCGCTCGTAGAAGCGGGCTGCAAGTTCGGGCTTGCGCTCACTGACACCCAGAACAATGCGCTGCGCGCGCACTGCGGTCGGCGACGTTATCAACGTGACCAGTGCCACCCCGAAATCGGTCAACTGCTTGCGAGAATTGAAACCCTTGTCGAGTTTTTCGATCAGTTCACGAAACATTGTATCGCGATAATGCTCGCACAATGCGACGAACAGATCTTCCTTGCTGTTGAAGTAAACGTAGATCGTTCCCTTCGACACACCAGCCTCGCGCGTGATGTCGTTCATGCTGGCTGCGTCGAACCCCATGCGCAGGAACACATCCTGAGCGCCTTCAAGGATTTGACGGCGTTTCGCAGGGTCCTGACCAGCACCTAACCGCGTGCGACCGCATTCCGTTTCGGAGCAGGACGATTTGCTTTTTCCGGATCGGCCGACACCTTTTTCATCATGCCGGTTCCGGTCATGCATCATCGTATTCAGTGTTCCTTTGGTGTTGCGATCAGGTTTCATTCTTCGAGACTCTTAACTTTTTTCGAACCAAGCGGTTCGATATCCTCTTGATATGCGCATCTTATTGATCTATGTCAACATCGAACCGAGCGGTTCAATCCGAAGGATGTGCAGAAAGTTTCCCCTATGTCCGCCCCGAAGTCCGTTGATAAGGCCGATATTCATCCGTTCCCCAACGCTAAGAACTTCGCCTCGGCAACCCAGCCGGCGACAAGTGAGGCGCCTCTGAACGAGAGATCGCAGCCCCATACTGTACCGAACCCGCAGGAAGCCGCCCCAAAGGAAACTGCCAAAGAACCCGCAAAGAAGAAGGGCTTTGGCAAACGCGTCCTTCTTCCCGGCATTCTGGCGGTCGCGGTCGCTGGCGGCCTCTGGTTCGCCTATGACTGGTGGACGGTCGGACGTTTCATGGTTTCAACCGACGACGCTTATGTGCAAGGCGATATTGCGTCCATCGCACCGAAGGTGACGGGCTATATTGAAAACATCCCGGTGGTCGCGAACCAGCAGGTCAAGGCTGGCGATGTGATCTTCCAGCTTGATGCTGGCGACTACCAGATCGCACTCGACGAAGCAGAAGCCAAACTGGCGACCCAGAAGCAGACGCTCATCCGCATCAAGGCGGAGACCGATGCCGCACAGGCTGTGCTCCAGCAGGCCAATGCCGACAAGCAGGCCGCGACAGCTGTCCTGACCAATGCGCAGAACACGATTGCGCGCGTGCAGAAGCTGCATGAAACGCGGTTTGTCGCACAGGCCGATCTGGATACGGCGCAGTCCTCGCTTGATCAGGCTCGCGCCAAGGTCGCTGGCGGCGATGCGCAGATCGCTTCCGCCAAGGCCAATATCGAAGTGCTCAACGCTCAATATAACGAAGCCGACAGCACGATGAAATCGCTGGAACTTGCCCGCGATAAAGCCGCGCGTGATCTTTCCTTCACGTCACTGCGCGCGCCGTTCGACGGCGTGATCGGCAATCTTGCAGGCAAGAAGGGCGATCTCGTTTCGCCCGGCCAGAAGATCGCGGCACTCGTCCCGGTCAATGAGCTTTATATCGATGCGAACTTCAAGGAAACGCAGCTCGCAAAGATCAGGACCGGCGAAACTGCGCATATCTATGTCGACGCAATCGACGGCACGAAATTCGACGGCAAGGTCGCGTCCATCGCCCCGGCATCGGGTGCAGTGTTCTCGTTGCTGCCGCCGGAAAATGCGACCGGCAACTTCACCAAGATCGTGCAGCGCGTTCCTGTTCGCATCATGATCCCGAAGGAAGCACTCGAATCGGGCAAGATTCGTGCCGGCCTCAGTGTCGTAGTCGATATCGATACGCGTACGGCACCCGAAGAAAAAGCTGACTGACCGTAATCGGCAGATCCTGTTGAAACAACACATGGCGGCGCGGTGAAACGGATTTCGCGCCGCCTTTCTCTTCCATTCCGGAGTGCGCCGTCATGGCTGCAGATACGACAATGGGGCCAATGGCTCCAGCAGACGATCGCATCGACCCGAAGAAGGCTGTTGCCTTTCTGGCCATGGTGTTCGGCATGTTCATGGCGATCCTGGACATCCAGATCGTCTCCGCATCGCTGGCCGAAATCCAGGCGGGTCTAAGCGCCAGTTCCGACGAAATCTCCTGGGTTCAGACATCCTATCTGATCGCGGAAGTCATCATGATTCCGCTATCGGGCTTCCTCGGTCGCCTGTTGTCGACGCGCGTTCTCTTCACCATTTCGGCTGCAGGCTTCACCCTCGCCAGCATGCTCTGCGCGACAGCGACGAACATCGAACAGATGATCGTCTATCGCGCCATTCAGGGCTTCATCGGTGGCGGCATGATCCCCAGCGTTTTCGCAGCCGCCTTCACCATATTCCCGCCCTCCAAGCGCTCAATCGTTTCGCCGATGATTGGCCTTGTGGCAACGCTTGCGCCCACTATTGGCCCGACGGTGGGCGGCTATCTGAGCCACGCCTTCTCCTGGCACTGGCTGTTTCTGGTCAATGTCGGCCCCGGCATACTGGTCACCATCGCCGCATGGAACCTCATCGACTTCGACGAAGGCGACAGCTCGCTTTTGAGCAAATTCGACTGGTGGGGTCTTGCCGGCATGGCAGCTTTCCTCGGTTCGATGGAATATGTGCTTGAAGAAGGCCCACGTAACGACTGGCTGCAGGATGAAGCCATCTTCATTCTGACCGGCGTCATGATCATTGGCGGTATTCTCTTCTTCTTCCGGGCCTTTACGGCTGAAGAACCCATTGTGGACTTACGCGCCTTCAAGAACGTCAACTTTGCCTTTGGCTCGCTGTTTTCGTTCGTGATGGGTGTCGGCCTCTACGGTCTGACCTATCTTTATCCGCTCTATCTCAGCAGCATACGCGGCTACGATGCCCTGATGATTGGTGAAGCGCTGTTTGTCAGCGGCCTCGCCATGTTTTTCACCGCACCGCTGGCGGGCTTCCTGTCAAACCGCATGGATCCGCGTCTGATGATGATGATTGGCTTCCTCGGCTTTGCTGCAGGCACATGGATGGTGACCGGCCTCACTGCAGACTGGGATTTCTACGAACTGCTGCTACCGCAGATCCTGCGTGGCTGTTCGCTGATGCTTTGCATGGTGCCGATCAACAATCTGGCGCTCGGCACGCTTCCGCCTGCCTTGCTGAAAAATGCGTCGGGTCTTTTCAACTTGACCCGTAACCTGGGCGGTGCGGTTGGCCTTGCCGTGATCAACACGATCCTCACCCGTCGCGGCGACATGCACTATGAGCGTCTGGCGGAGCATGTTCGCTGGGGCAATGCCGAAGCCGAAAAGATGATCGCCAGTCTGACGGCCAAGTACAATGCGGCTGGCATGGACGGCGCAACAATCGCCATTGCCAAACTCTCCGGCATGGTGCGCCAGCAGGCCACTCTCCTGTCCTTTATCGACGTGTTCTTCATTCTCACGATGATGTTCTGCTCGCTTGCTGTCTGCGCCGTCATGCTGCGCAAACCGAAGCAGGTCGCTGGTGGCGGTGGAGGGCATTAAACCTTCCACCCCACAATTTCATACGAAACCCATGACGGTTCATTCCACTTTCGGAAATTTTCGCTTATCCCCGATATCCGACATTCATGCCGCGCTGGGACAAACCCTTGTCGCGCAGGGAAAAGCCTCTCACAGAATTATGACAGCGACGAATTTGCTGTCACAATTCCTGTCATAAAAATGCTGCTCCCGCTAACGGATGAATTGCTAAGTCCCTGAAAACGTGTTTCACTTTCCACCGCTGACAGTTTGTGACAAGCCATAAACTGTCATCCAACCGTCATGTAGGGCGGGTATCGGGAATGCGCGAGCACCGGAATCGGCCGGGGGCGTTCGCCGGACTTAAACAGGGGAGTCAAACAATGCTTGCTTACACAGCGCGTCTGCTGTCGTTTTCGACGGCTATCGCCGTTGCCGGGGTTTCCATCGCCGCTGCCGAACCGTCAGCCGAACTGATCGCCGCAGCCAAGGCAGAAGGCGAACTGACCACCATCGCACTCCCGCATGACTGGTGCGGCTATGGCGAAATCATCAAGAGCTTCAAGGACAAGTATGGCCTCAAGGTCAACGAACTGAACCCGGACGCCGGTTCGGGCGATGAAATCGAAGCCATCAAAGCCAACAAGGACAACAAGGGCCCGCAGGCTCCTGACGTTATCGACGTTGGCTTCGCCTTCGGCGCATCGGCCAAGAAGGACGGCCTCATCCAGCCTTACAAGGTCGCAACCTGGGACGAAATTCCGGACAGCGCCAAGGATGCCGAAGGCTACTGGTACGGCGATTATTACGGCGTTCTGGCCTTCGAAGTGAACAAGGACATCGTCAAGGACATCCCGCAGGATTGGGAAGACCTTCTCAAGAGCGACTATGCCAACTCCGTTGCGCTTGCGGGCGATCCGCGCGTTTCCGCACAGGCCATCCTCGGCGTTCATGCGGCCGGTATCGCACGTGGCGGTGAACCGGGCGAAGCCGCAGGCAAGAAGGGCCTTGATTTCTACAAGGAACTGAATGCCAACGGTAACTTCGTTCCAGTCATCGGCAAGGCCGCTTCGCTGGCACAGGGCTCAACCCCGATCGTCATCCGCTGGGACTATAATGCTCTTGCCGATCGCGACACGCTCAAGGGCAACCCGGAAATCGAAACCGTCATTCCGAAGACCGGCGTTATCGCTGGTGTCTATGTTCAGGCGATCAGCGCCTACGCACCGCATCCGAACGCTGCGAAGCTGTGGATGGAACACATCTATTCAGATGAAGGCCAGCTCGGTTATCTGAAGGGCTACTGCCACCCGATCCGCTTCAATGCAATGGCGAAGGCTGGCAAGATCCCGCAGGAACTGCTCGACAAGCTGCCACCGGCAGAAGCCTATGAAAAGGCTATCTTCCCGACCCTTGAACAGATCGAGGCCGCACAGACCACGATCACCAAGGAGTGGGACAGTGTCGTGGGCGCAAACGTCCAGTAAGGTTCTGCAAGCGCCAAGTACACACTTGTCGCATCGAACATATATCGCGTCGGCCTTGGAGCGCATCCCGAAAAGTGTGAAACGGTTTTCGGGATGCGCGGTGCGGAACAAAAGTTGAAATACATTGATCTGGTTTATTCAGATCGGTGTATCTCGGCGGTCGGCGCGATATCAAAGCGGCTTTCATCTGAGCCGCCGATCCTCTTTTCCAAACAGCGCCAAGCTCTTTGGCAAACAGGAAATGCTCTAGCTATTTCCGGCAGGGGCGAATGGCAGCCTGCCGATCGCAAAAAATAAAAACAAAAGTCGGAACGGTTCTGTCAGTTCCGTTCTGGCGGGAACCGGTCTAAAGAAAGAACGTATGAGTTCAATAGCCGAAACATCAGCCCCCAGCGGAGTGCGCAAGCGCCGGCTTCCGTTGTCCTGGCTTGGCGTGACACCGTTTTTCATCTTCGCCATTTTGTTCCTGATCTGGCCGACGATGTATCTCATCATCGGTGCATTTCAGGACCCGGCCGGAAACTTCACGCTCCAGAACATCCACGATCTGTTCCAGCCACAGATCATGAGCGCCTACTGGGTATCGATCAAGGTCAGCCTCGCATCGGCCATTGGCGGCGCGATCATCGGCTTCTTTCTGGCCTGGGCGGTCGTTCTTGGTAATTTGCCCTCCTGGCTGCGTCCGACGGTACTGACCTTCTCAGGCGTGGCATCGAATTTTGCAGGCGTACCGCTTGCCTTCGCCTTTCTGGCGACACTCGGACGAACCGGCTTTGTGACGATCCTGCTCAGGGAATGGTTCGGTTTCAATCTTTATTCGACAGGTTTCAACCTGCTCTCCTTCTTCGGCCTGACGCTGACCTATCTTTTCTTCCAGATACCGCTGATGGTGCTGATCCTGACGCCCGCGCTCGATGGTCTGAAAAAGGAATGGCGGGAAGCCTCATCCATTCTGGGTGCGACCACTGCGCAATACTGGCGCATGGTGGCCTTCCCGATCCTGTGGCCGAGCCTGCTCGGCACGACGCTTCTGCTGTTCGCGAATGCCTTCGGGGCGATTGCAACAGCCTACGCTCTGACGGGCTCTTCGCTCAACATCGTGCCGATCCTGCTCTATGCCCAAATTCGCGGCGATGTTCTGCATAACCAGAACCTCGGCTACGCGCTGGCACTTGGCATGATCGTGATCACAGGTGTTTCGAACCTCATCTATATTTGGCTGCGTATTCGCGCCGAGAGGTGGCAGCGATGAAAAAGAAAGGCATTAATGCCCAGAAGATTGGTGCCTGGATCGCCTTCCTGATCGGCGCAATCTACTTCCTCGTCCCGCTAATCGGCACGTTCGAATTCTCGTTGCGCATGCGGCGCGGCGAATATTCCTTCGATGCCTATCGGGTCGTGTTCTCCGATCCGAATTTCCAGGCCACCTTCGGCTATTCTATCCTGCTTGGCCTGCTGACCATCGTTTTCGGTGTGTTGCTGGTGGTGCCAACGGCCTATTGGGTGCGCCTGCGCCTGCCGCAACTGCGTCCGGTGATGGAATTCATCACCCTGATGCCATTGGTTATTCCGGCTATTGTCATCGTGTTCGGTTATCTGCGCATCTTTAACTCGTCCTCATGGCTGCCGTTCACGGCATCGACGCAGGCAACCGACTTGCTTTTGATGTTCGGCTATATGACGTTGTCGCTGCCCTATATGTACCGCGCCGTCGATACGGCGATGCGGACCATCGACGTCAATACGCTGACGGAAGCCGCGCAAAGCCTCGGCGCGGGTTGGGGTCGCATCATGTTCAAGGTGATTTTCCCGAACGTGATGTCCGGCGTGATGAGCGGTGCCTTCATTACATTCGCCATCGTCATCGGCGAATTCACGCTGGCTTCGCTTCTGAACCGTCCGGCCTTCGGTCCCTATCTGCAGCTCGTCGGCGCAAATCGCGCCTACGAACCGTCAGCCCTGGCGATCATTTCGTTCGGCATCACGTGGCTCAGCATCATCATGCTGCAGCTCGTCTCGCGCCTCAATAAATTCAAGACAACCGCCGGGTAACATTCATGGCTTTTCTTAATATCAAAAACCTGAAAAAGAGCTTCGGCGCCAATACCGTCGTCCACGATTTCAACCTCGCCGTGGAGAAGGGTGAATTCGTCTCCTTTCTCGGCCCATCGGGCTGCGGCAAGACAACCGTTCTTCGCATGATCGCCGGTTTCGAAATACCTGACAGCGGCGCCATCGAGATCGACGGCAAGGATGTGGTCGATCTCAAGCCCAACCAGCGCAATATTGGCATGGTGTTTCAGGCCTATGCGCTGTTTCCCAATATGACGGTGGCGCAGAATGTTTCGTTCGGCCTGCGTGTTGCCGGAAAACCGAAGGCGGAAATCGACGCCACCGTGAAGGAGATGCTGGGCCTCATCCGCCTCGACCATCTGGCGGATCGTTATCCCTATCAGATGTCCGGCGGCCAGCAGCAGCGCGTGGCATTGGCCCGCGCGCTTGCCACCAAGCCGCAGGTTCTTCTGCTCGACGAGCCGCTATCGGCGCTGGATGCGAAGATCCGCATATCCTTGCGCGAAGAAATCCGCGCTATCCAGCAGAAGCTCGGTATTACGACCGTGTTCGTCACCCACGATCAGGAAGAAGCGTTGTCGATCTCTGATCGCATCGTAGTCATGCATGAAGGCCGCGCCGACCAGATCGGCTCTCCGTTCGACATCTATAACCGTCCTGCCTCGCGCTTCGTGGCATCCTTCGTCGGCACGCTCAACATGCTGGAAGCCTCGGTCAGCGAACCCTACAAGAACAGCATCGAGCTCGACGGCCGCACCATCACCGTGCAGGAAAAGCTCGACCATCATCCGAAAGGCAAGCCGCTGACACTGGCCTTGCGCCCGGAAGCTGTCAGCCTCGAAGCACGCAAGAGCCACGATACCTCGCTCGACGCGACTATCGAGGACGTGCACTTCCTCGGCTCTGTCATCCGTACACGTGTGGCGCTTGGCAAGAACCGCCTGTCGTTCGACACGTTCAACGACCCGACCCAGCCTCCACCACAGCGCGGCGACAAGGTGACGGTGCATTTCGCCTCCCATGACCTGCTCGTGCTGGCAGATTAAACAAAAAAGCCGCCCGATGGGCGGCTTTTTTGTTTGTCACGTGCGCGACGGGCTGTTGAGATTTCGGTTCATGACGTGCCGAAAATGGTGGCTTTCGAGAACCGGATTGCGGAAAGACGCCATTTGCAGGCGGTCAGGGACCGAAAGATATCAGCCCCAGGGACCGTGGAAATCACCATCCTTATCAATGCGCTTGAAGCCGTGCGAACCGAAGAAGTCGCGCTGGCCCTGAATGAGATTGGCCGTCCCGAGCGCCCGCGTGAAGCTGTCAAAATAGCTGAGCGCTGAACCGAGTGCTGGCAGGGGCAGGCCAGCAAGCGCCGTCTTGGCGACGATCTGGCGAAGGCCCTTGGAAGCCTTGCTCATGCGCTCCACGAAAGCAGGTGCCAGCAGCAGATTGCGGCTTTCGCTGTCTTCGAAGGCATGGGCAATATCGTCCAGAAGCTGTGAACGAATGATGCAGCCTGCGCGCCAGATGCGCGCCGTTTCGGCAAGCGGAATGTTCCAGCCATGCTCCTGCGAGGCAGCTTCCATCACCGCGAAGCCTTGGGCATAGGCAGCAATCTTGCCAGCAAGCAGGCCCTGCTCCAGATCGGCAAGGAATTTTGCCTGATCGGAAATGTCGAGGCTGCGCGAACCCGGCTTGTAGGCCTTCGCGGCAAGCTCACGCGTGGCCTTCAGCGAGGATAGCGAACGGGCAGCCACTGCAGCTTCGATTGCCGTTGCGGGAACGCCGAGCATCTGCGCTTCGATGGCCGCCCAGCGGCCCGTGCCCTTCTGACCGGCTTCATCGAGGATCATGTCGACCATCGCCTTACCGGTTTCCGGATCGGTCGCCTTCAGCACCTTGGCTGTGATTTCGATCAGATAGGAGTTGAGCGGACCGTCGTTCCACTTCTCGAACACATCACCGATGGCCGGAGCCGAAAGTCCGAGGCCGTCGCGCAGGATGCCGTAGATTTCGGCGATCATCTGCATGTCGGCATATTCGATGCCATTGTGGATCGTCTTGACGAAATGACCGGCGCCATCCGGTCCGACCAGCGCACAACAGGGCTCGCCCTTGTACTTGGCGGCTGCAGCAAGCAGGATCGGCGCGATGCGCTCATAAGCTTCCTCGGTGCCGCCGACCATCATCGATGGGCCATGGCGTGCGCCTTCCGCACCGCCCGAAACACCCATTCCGACAAAGGTCGGGTCGTTGGGGCCAAGCGCCTTCAGACGACGCACCGTATCACGGTAATCGGAGTTACCAGCGTCGATCATGATATCGCCCTTCTCAAGATAAGCCTTGAGACGGGTGGTCTCAGTATCGACGGGAGCGCCTGCCTTGATGAGAAAGATAATCGGGCGCGGCTTGCGGATATTGGCAGCCAGGTCCTCGAACGTGGGGCAAGGGATGATCTTGTCGTGCAGCGGACCAGCCTTTTCCATGAAAGCTTTCAGCACAGGCTCATCACGGTCATAGACGGCTACCGTGTAGCCTTTCTCGGCTATGTTCAGCGCCAGGTTGGAGCCCATGACGCCAAGTCCGACCATTCCGATATCTGCTTTTTCCATTTTGTGCCCTTCAGAAATGCAACCGACCGGCCGTCGTCTAGACACATGCAGAACATCGAACGCCGACAAGCCGAACCGATAAGAATAGGCTGCAGCCGGATTTCGGCAGCAGCGCATGTCAATCTGTATCCTATTGTGGGATGATCTAGGGCATATGACGCAAAGTTGATAGACCTCCCATGATGAAAATCACCGGTTTTGCCCGTGCAAGCGCCACGTTAAATCGGTTAGCTCACCTCAAAAGCCGGTACTCTGCGATTTTCAGACCCGTTCCAGCTTGCGATGCGGCAGCGGTGGCAATTCGACAATTATCGCGTCATCCGCCTTCACCGTGCCGCCTGCAAGAACGACGGTCATAATGCCGGACTTGCGAATAAGTTCGCCATCGGGCGTGCGATCCAACACGGCATCGAGAAGCCCGGTCTGGAAATTCTCTATCTGGGAGCAAGGGTTGCGCAGGCCCGTTATTTCCAGAACGACCTCATCACCGATCCTGATCAACGCGCCTTGCGGCAGCCCCAGAAGATCGACGCCGCGCGTGGTGACGTTCTCGCCAAGATCGGCGGGCGCGACATCAAAGCCCTTTTCCATCAGTTCGTCGAAAAGCTCGGCATGAATGAGGTGCACCTGTCGCAGATTGGGTTGCGTCGGGTCGGCCCGCACGCGTGAACGGTGCTTCACCGTCACGCCCTGATGGGCATCACCTTCGACGCCAAGTCCTGTGACGATGCGGATTTCCGGCACGACCTGTTTTGAAAAGCGGTGCTCGCCATCCCGCGCCACAGCCACGACAAATCCACGCATCACATCCACCTCTCCTGACAGGATAAACAAACTTCGTTAGCCGCATTACATGGGTTATATAGCACCTGTATGAAACGGCGGGGCAAGCACGTGAATCGCGATAAGCAGACAGAGACGGATTTCCGCTGGGGCATTTGGGGCACAGGCACGATAGCCGCCGCCTTTGCTGGCGATATTCAGGCAAGTACCGGAATGCGCGTTACCGCAGTCTGCTCGCGGGCGTCAGAAACCGCCGAAACATTCCAGCGACGTATCGGCGCAGACAAGGCGTTCAATGATTCAGATGCATTTCTTTCCGACGCGGATATTGATGCCATCTATATTGCAACCCCGAGCGCCATGCACGTGCTGCAGGCCATGCAGGCAATCGCAGCGGACAAGCCCTGCCTGATCGAAAAGCCGCTCTCGCTGGATGCCGCTGGCGCACGTCAGATCGAAGCTGCGGCAAAAGCAAAAAACGTCTTCGCCATGGAAGCCATGTGGAGCCGTTTTCTGCCAGCGATCCGCGCCGCCAAACAGCATATCGATAGCGGTCGCATCGGCACCGTAACGCGCATCGAAGCCGAACTTTCCTATATACGTGCCTACGACCCGCAAAGCCGCTTCTTCAGCCTGGACCTTGGCGGCGGCGCTGCATTCGATCTGGGCGTCTATCCTATTTCGCTGGCATTGTATTTTCTAGGTCTGCCGGAGCATGTCGATGGCCGCTGGCAGCGCGCCAAAAGCGGCGTGGACATGCGCACCGAGTTCCAGCTTGGGTGGCAGGGCGCCACGGCCAGCCTCTCCTGCGGTTTCGACCGCGACGGCGACAATCGTGTGCTGATCGAGGGAACCGGGGGCACGATATTGATCCACGCACCGTTTCTGAAAGCCCAGAGGCTGACGCTGTTTTCAGCCTTTGCCGCGCGGTCATCGCTCGGACCGAATAGTGGTAAGGGCGTTATCGGCAAGATTATGAACCGCCTGCCCCTGCCAGGCCGCACAATCGAGACTTATGCCTTTTCCGGCAACGGGCTGCAGTTTCAGGCCGAAGCGGTCCGCGATGCAGTGCGCAGCGGCCAAATCTCCAATGCGACCATGCCGCTTGACCAGAGTGCAGCCGTTGCCGACATTGTCCGCAAGGTTCTGGCTAAAGGTTAGAAGCTACTTCTCATCCTGTAGGGCTGTGCATTTTCGCCAGCATTGTTCAAGGCAAGCGCGATTTCAGTGATATGCAGCGCCACATCACCGGAAAAGAATGCCTTATCGCCGGTTTGGATAGCGCGTGCCTGATCGGCAATGCCGCACACAAAATCAATCTGAGAAGGATACATCGGCAGCGACCGCTTGTCGGCCCTCTGATAGGGTAGCTTTGTGCCAACGGTCGGCTTCCATGACAGGAACTTGCCGATACGCATTTCCAGAATACCGAACAGGCGCGCCAGAAACCGGCGTTTCTCCTCCGTGCGCTCAAGACGAACAGTCGAGCGATTATCCCAAAGATCGTCCACCACAATCGAGCCCTTGTCTGCAACGATTGTCAGGCTGCGATCCTTCGGCATCGCAAGCCCCGATGTGAGGCGTGCCACCAGTCCCGATTTGAAAACAAGGCAGCCGACCGAAAAATCGGGCGCCATGTGAAGATGTTCGGTCCCCGGCCCCTTGTTGGGAAAGGTTATGGCGGAAAATGCCGAAACGCTCTCGACCGGGCCGAACAACGACACCAGCCATGACAGTGCATAGCCTGCATGTTCCAGCGTACAACCAATCTCGAACTCGTGCAGGCCCGGCCATGGCGCTCCCGACTGCGAACGCCAGGTCGACCATTTGTCGCGAAACACCGGGCCGTCTTCCATTTCGGCATAAACGAGACGCGGCATGCCAATCCCGTTTATCACGCTTGCTACCAGACGATAGGCTTCGCTGAGACCGTTAGCCGGGGCTGCCGCCAGCGTGAGGCCGGATTGCCGTGCAAAGGCGACCAGCGCTTCCGCATCCTCATAATTCATGGCCAGTGGCTTTTCGGAATAGACATGCTTTCCGGCGGAAAGCGCTGCATGCGAGATTTCGAAATGACTTTCGGGCGTGGTCAGATTGACGACGATCTGCACGTCAGGATCGGCCAACACTGCCTCAAAACTGTCATAAGCCCCGACGGAATAGTGCTCGCAGAACGCTTTCATTCGTTCAGGTGACCGATCATAGACCCCGCGCAACTTCAACTCGGGATAATTGCGCAGCGTGGTCATGTAATAGTCGGCAACAAACCCGGTCCCGACGATTGCGATATTCATGAAGTGGCTCCGGCTAAAAGCATTTCCAGCAAAAGTGCGAAGCGGTTTTGCGTTGGATAATGCGTATAAACAAAGAGATAGTGCGGTTCTACGATTCTGTTTTAACTGGAATTGCTCTATCGTTTCGGAATGATAATTTTCGCGATCAGCCTGAGGCCGAAAATCGCAAAGACAAGCGTAAGCCAGACCGGGTCCATGCGACGAAAGAAAAAACTTTCCAGCATGGCATTCAACGTTCCGAAGAAGACGATCATCAGGAAGAAATCGGCAAGCAGCAGATTTTCGCGCACCGGACGGCACCGCAGGTAATTGACCAGTGGCATGATGATGATGACGAAGATGGCGCAGATCAGCGCCGGAATCCCCATCGATACCGCAATATCCAGATAGCCATTATGTCCATGCACGATGCCGCGCACATCCCAATCGAGATAGTAGGGGTTCGCCGCCTCTTTTACGATCGGCGTGCCCCAGAAGCTTTCATAGCCGAAACCAGTCCAAGGGCGATGGGAAAGCGCCTCAACGGCAAAGGCCCAGATGGAGGTGCGTCCGGTGAAGGTCGGATCAACATCAAGCTGCAGAACGAGCTGGTGTATCGGCTCGAAAAGAACCGTGCCGAAGGTGAACAGCGCGAGCAGAAACTGGATCGTGAAAACTACCACCGGTGCAAGGAAACGGAGGCCGAAAATACCAGGGCCGATCACGAGCAGCATGGCGAGCGGTACCAGTGCCGCAGTGGTTTTCGATCCGGTCTGCGAAACGAAGATCAACGCAGAAACTGCAATCAGAAAACCGCTTATGCGCCAGCCGCGCCGCCACAGATAGACACCGGCAAAGGCAAAGGCGGCCATGACCGGTCCGGCAATATTCTTGTGGGTGAAGACACCGCGCCAGAGATAGGCGTTTTGCGGCTCCAAAGCATCGGCGCCGTGTGTGCCGAGATTGGGCAGGAGGAGGACGCCCGCATAGGAAACGACGATCACAATCGAAGCCACCGTGACCAGCATCGTCGAATAGGCGTCGCCGTCCTGCGGCAGGCTCAAAACAGCGATGACCGTCAGAATGCCGATCATGGTCAAAAGCACACCGCGTATGGCGGTTGACGGATCAGGGCTTGCAAAAACAGAGGTAAACAGGAAGGCGAACATCAGCAGCCAGCCGGGGCTGACGATTTTGACCACCTTTTTCGGGTCGGCAAACATCGCAAGCGACAGAAGCGCCACCGCGCCGAGACAGCCGAAACCAAGCTGATTGATGACGTCGCCGCCGCCCGATGCGTCGCCATCGGCTGCGGCACTCAGCGGATTGAACGGACGGAACGAAATCAGCAGGATGCAGAACGTTATCGTGGCGATAACAAGCGCAATCGTACGGATCGTCGCCCGCATATCGGTTTGCGCCGCAACGTCGGAACGGGTGTCAGTTCTTGTCCGGGTTGCGATACTGCTCATTCAGATATCCAAAATGGGCCATAACCCGGCCCAGCCCGATATGGATGAAATAGGTCCCGACCGGCACGAAGCGCGCCGCGAATCCGCGCCGCACGGCCTTGATTGGAGAATAGCCAAGAAGTGCAAGGCTCTTCAAGAACACGCGCACCTGACCGAAAGGCTCGTCCTTGCGCTGGCGCTGTTCAATCAGCGTCGACAGAACACCGTTGCGCAAGCCGCGCGCCGTGATCCAGTCACTCTCCAGCCGCCGCGCCGGAATGGTCTCGCGGACAATGCCTTCATTGCACCAGGCGATATTGAAGCCCTTGGCCCGCGAACGATTGATGAAATCTGAATCGCCGCCGCCGGTGAAGTTGAACTTCAGGTCCATGAACGGATAGCCGATGGCTTCCAGCACCGGACGCGCAATCAGGAGGTTGCCGGATGAATAGATGATCGGAACCGGGCCGGTCCTGTTGTAATGCGGCAGGAAAACAGGATGTCTCGCCCATTTTTCCGCGCCCGGCTTCTCGAAGATCGGATATTGCGGGCCGCCGACGAGACTGGCGTTATAACGCTCGGCGGTGGCCACCATGTTTTCGATCCAGGCGGGATCAGCCAGTTCATCGTCATCGATGACGACGACATATTTGAAGTTCGGGAAAAAAGTCATCGCCGTCAGCCAGCCCGCATTATATGCGTTGCAGTTGCCGCGATGGGATTCGACGATCAACATGCCGGTATATTTTCCGGCCTCGAACTGCGGCGCCGCGACCTTGGCACCTTCCCGGTCCTCCGCCTCGTTCTCGATCAAGACGACCGCAAAGCGACGGCTCGTGACCTGAGCATTGAGCGTATCCAGCGTCTGGATGACATGCTCCGGACGGCGGAATGTCGGCAGCGTTACCACCACCTCGACTTCATCGAATTGAAGCCCAGGAGTTTTAGCAATTACTTGTATATGACTAGGTAAATCAGACATAACGCTACCGGATATTTCGAACTTCTATATTTGTTTATCCGCCACTATTGAAAAACATTTAAAGAAAAGTTCACCGCAGGACTATAAACACTGATCAAAACTAGCATAGAGCATATCGACCCGAAATGTTAAGGGTTTTAAGATGAATAATGCATTAGGAAAAGCTTGAGCGCAGCCCATCAATTTTCATGCTGCGCGTGCCAGAATGATTGTTCAGGAGTTGAATTGCCGTCCCCTCACCTTGTTTTCGTGACATCGATTGTTCCGCACGGAGTACCGACCACCGGCTACGAAGTGGCAAATGCCGCCGTGGTCGATGGCTTGCGTCGTTCGGGAGCAAAAGTGACCGTCTTTGGCTTCACATGGCCGGGCGTGAAAGCCGATGCTGCAGATACAGTCGTTCTGGGTGAAGTCGAAGTACGGACCGAAGGCGCTGGCATCAAGCGCAAGATCGGCTGGGTGCTGAAATCCTTCCTGACCGGTCTTACGGTTTCCTCCGCGAAGCTGCGGGTTATACCGGCTGAGACACTGCGTGCAGCGATCGCAAAGATCGGCCCGTTCGATGCCTATGTGCTGAACGGCGTGACCTTGCCCGGCGCGTTCGAAGACATCTTCAAGGACAAGCCTTCGCTGTTCGTAGCGCATAATGTGGAATATCGCTCAGCGGAAGAAAACGCTGCCGACGCAGGAAGTTTCATCCAGAAATTTCTGTTCGGTCGCGAGGCTCGCATTCTCAAAGGACTGGAAAGCCGCCTCGTCGGAAGTGCCCGCTTCGTCTTCACTTTTGCCGAAGATGACGGACCAGCACTTGGACTTGGCCCTGATCGGTTTGCGACAATGCCGCTCGTCACGCCGGGCGGGATGCAAGCCGCACGGCAGCGCCCGACAAAATACGACCTTGCCCTGATCGGCACATGGACATGGCATCCGAACCGCATCGGGCTCGAATGGTTCCTGCGCGAGGTAAAGCCACATCTTCCCGACGATATTTCCATCGCGATTGCAGGCAACACGCCTGCCGATCTGATTGCTACATGGTCGAGTGTGGGGTCCGGCATCAATTTCGTCGGCAAAGTGCCGGACGCAACCGAATTTGTGGAAAGCGGCGCGCTTGTACCGCTGATCAGCCGTGCGGGCACCGGCGTGCAGCTCAAGACTGTTGAGACGTTCGAACTGGGCATGCCAAGTGTCGCCACAGCGCATTCCGTGCGCGGTATCGGCAATATCCCGGACAATTGCACCATTGCCGACGACCCGCAGGCTTTCGCTGCGGCAGTCGTCGAGCGAATTGAAAAGATGAGATCGGGGGATCACCAGAGACTGGACGGCAAAGCCTTTACAGGGTCACAAATCGAAGGCATGGACCGCGCAGTTGCCAGAGGTCTGCAAGCACTTCATGGCAAAGACAAAAATACGGACCAGGCATGATGCATACCGAAAATGTCACTTACCGGAATATCCTTGGCGTGAAGGTCGCCTGTTTCGACTGGGACAGCGCCTTTGCCTTTTTCGAGAACCGCATCAATGAAGGCCGGTTCATGAAACAGGGCTGGCTCAATGCCAACAATTCCAACATTACGGATACTGACCCAACTTACCGCACTGCATTGCAGGATTTCCTGATCCTGCCCGACGGTGTAGGCGTCGATATTGCCAGCAAGGTCGCCTATGGCAGCAAATTCCCCGCCAATCTCAACGGGACAGACTTCATTCCGGGCCTTCTGCAGCATATGAAACGCCCGCTGAAGGTTGCACTTCTCGGTGGAGGTCCAGGCGTCGCCGCCGATACCGCGCAGCTCTTCATGCAGCAGATACCGCACCATGAATATCATGTGATTTCAGACGGCTTCTTCAAGCCCGCCGATCTCGACGGTATTCTGGCGCAGCTGAAGGAATTTCATCCCGATATCCTGCTCGTCGCCATGGGCGTTCCGCGCCAGGAACTCTTCATCGACAAGCATCTCACGGAGGAACATTGCACGGTGGCGAGTGCCGTCGGTGCGCTGTTCGACCTGCATACAGGTCGTGTGCAACGCGCCCCGCAATGGGTACGCAAGATCCAGATGGAATGGGTGCACCGGCTGCTACAAGAACCGCGACGGCTCGCAAAACGCTATCTCATCGGTAATCCCGTATTTCTGTGGCGCGTTGCCAAAGGCTGGATGAAGGGAGCCCCCCGGTGAAAACCGCAATCGTCACAGCGAGCTGGGATCAGGATTTCGAGCGCTGCAAGCTGCTTTGCGAAACCATAGACAAATATGTCAGCGGTTTCACGAAGCACTATATCCTTGTCGACAGCAAGGACATTGCCCTGTTCCGCAAGCTCGAAAGCACACAACGCGTCATCATTGATGAACGCGATCTGCTACCCTCATGGCTCCACGCCTTTTGGGACCCGGCCTATCTGTGGCGCAGGCGCGTTTGGCTCTCACTCAGAACCAAGCCGCTGCGCGGCTGGCATGTGCAACAGCTGCGCCGCATCGCGCTTGCCGGTGCCGTGGAAGAAGACGGATTTCTCTATACGGATTCCGACACGGCTTTTCTGCGCCCCTTCGATTGTGGCACGCTCTGGCACCACGAAAAGCTTCGGCTCTTTGTACGTCCCAATGCGCTTGCCAATCCGGAATGGCCGGAGCATCCGGTCTGGGCAGCCAACGCGGCAAAGCTGCTCGGCATCAGGAAAGGGAAAAGCGGCCTGAACGACTATATCGGCCAGCTTGTCTCATGGCGGCGCGATAGCGTGATTTCCATGTGCGAGAGGATCGAAGCCCATACCGGACAGCACTGGGTGGCAGCCCTTGGCAACATACGCCGTTTCTCCGAATGCTTCATCTATGGCCGCTATGTCGATGATGTACTGCAAGGTTCCGGTCATTACAGCGACACCCATGATCTGTGCCGGATGCAATGGTTCGCACCGCCACCGAGCGAAGAGGAATTCCGCACCTTCATCGCCGAAATGGAACCACATCAGGTCGCAATCGGTATGCAGTCTTTCCTCGGTCTTTCGGTTGATGACATTCGCCGCATTATCGGAACCTAAATCTCAAACCCGCTTTGCCGGTAAACGAATGCTCGTATAGGTAAAAACCAGAGACAGCAGATAAAGTCCGGCGAATACGACATTGAGCCCGAGAATCCAGTCATTGTCATCGACATAATTCACGAGCAGAAGCCAGACAAAGAATGCTTTGGCGGCGGTCATCAACACCATGCTCAGCGTCCTGAGACCGGACTGGCCGCGCGCATACAGAATTTCCGTCTGATACTCGATGAGATTGCGAAACCCCGGCACGAGCCACACCAGTGGCAGCAGCCCGACAATCGGTGCAACGCTTGAACCGAGTGCGTTCGGGAAGATTTGCAGGAACACAACCATCGCGCCGAGGCCTGCCACCGAAACGGCAAAGACTGCAAGTTCCAGCCCGGCGCGGATGCGCAATGAGGACAGCATGTCCGGCGTGCGCATGAGCTTTTGCACCAGCATCATGTTGAAGGACCGCACCGGCAAAGCCGTCAGATCGACAAGCCGCATGATGATCGCATAAAGGCCCGCCGTCGCAGGCCCACCGACGGTCAGCACAAGTAGCTTGTCGAGCTCGGCCTGAATATAGAACAGCAGTTCGGCCCCCATGACTGCAATCGCATCGGAAAGCCGCCGTATATAAAGCGCCGGTTTGAAGCGGAGCTGGATAGACGGATAGAATTTCAGCGCCGTCAGCAGCGCAACACCATTGGCCGCCGCATACCACCACGCCCAATGGGCGATGTCATGAACACTCGCCAACCACATGAACAGGACTGCCGCCACGGCGCGCGTGGCTGTCCCGAAAATCACCAGTCCTGCAGATATACCGAACCGGCGCAGGCCGTTGTTGATGATGATGACGATTTCCGTCGAACGCCAGAGCAAGGCTTCAGCAAATACCACCACGGCAAAAGGCAGAAAGGAAATGTCGCGGCTGAAAAAGACGAAATAGATCAGCCAGGACGCCAGCGCGAACAGCGGCAGGGAAACCAGAAGGGCGACAAGAAAACCCGCCGTATAGATACCGAGCAGGCGCGGCTTCACCGTCGATATGCGGTAAAGCGGTGAGCTGAAGCCGAGAGAAATGATACGTGACAGAACCACGCCTGTGCCCGATGCGGTGGCAAATATGCCGAAATCACCGGTTGGGAGTGTGTTTGCGAGCGCGATGAAATAGACGAGCGAAACAACCAGCCTGCCGGCGGAACCGGAAAACAGGGATAGGTAATCACGCACCATTCCGGCATTGTTGCCTGACAATTTCCGGAGCGCTTTTGCTATCAACAGGGGTCCTCGTCTATCATAGTCTGGTGCATGTGCCTTTCCATTGGAACGGAGACATAATCGGGGTTTAGCTAAAAAGACTTAAACTCTTCTTTGCAAGCTCAAAGAGTAAACAAGCAAAAGCTAAAGTTGTAGATTCAAGGAATTGACACTCCACCTCGACATTATTTTAACGTTTTGTTTTCTATAAAAAATTACATTCGGCCTTGAGGTGCGAGCCAACCGGACTCCCGTTTGGCAGGCGGGAGCCTTGGCTTATGAATTTCAAAGCAGCCGCTGGCGCCGGGAACGGTTGAGACGGCTTACAGACACGGACGATTTCAGCAATGAGGGATCACGAGGAGCGCAGAAAG
This sequence comes from Brucella cytisi, assembly GCF_038433355.1. Lineage (NCBI taxonomy): Bacteria > Pseudomonadati > Pseudomonadota > Alphaproteobacteria > Hyphomicrobiales > Brucellaceae > Brucella > Brucella cytisi. The sequence continues at coordinate 225,776 of NZ_JBCAUP010000006.1, read as the reverse complement.
GCGGGAGTTGAGAAACCTCTTCTCGCATTCTCCGACGCTCGCCCGGCTGATCGTCTTGACAGCGAAACCGCACCACCCTGGACACCCCCCGCGACACCGGATGAACGCGCCGCGTTCTTCCGCCAGCGCGATCATACTGCGCAGGAAACACCAGAACCCGCGGAACCCGTTCTCGAAGAAGAACTGGATGATGCCGATGTCGCCGAGCTGCAAAAGCGCGTCGCGCTGATCGAGGCGGAACTGGAACGCAAGGTTCAGGAACGCGAACGCCACAAGGTCGCAGTTGAAACTCCCGCTCCCTCATTCGAGCCGACCGGCGAACCGGTACGGCGCGAACGCCCTGTCATTGACGGACCGGCACCTGATGCGGAGTGGAAACCGCTGATCGATCCGCGCATCGCTATCGACGTGCTGCGCGGATCGCGCAAGCTCCTGCTTGTCAGTACAATACTGGGTGGTGTGGTCGCTGCGCTCTATGCATTGTCCCTGCCACAGATGTATGTCGCATCGACGGATATTCTGGTCGACCCGCGCAATATCAAGACCGTGGGAGACGAGCTGACGCCGGGTCAGCTCCCGACCGATGCGTCACTTGCCGTTGCGGAAAGCCAGGCACGTATCATCGATTCCAGCAGCGTGCTGCTTAAAGTGATCGACAAGACAGACCTGACAAAAGACCCCGAATTCAACGGCACTCTGGTTCCGACCGGCATTGCCGGGCTGTTTACACAGATCAGGGATATGATGTCGCCCCAAAAGGCCAGCGACAGCCAGACACTGCAAACCCGCGTCCTGTACAATCTCCACAAGAACATCGCCATTGGCCGTGATGCCAAGACCTTCATCTATTCGATCTCGGTGAAAACGCGAGACCCGCAGAAATCGGCATCGCTTGCGAACACGATCAGCTCCGTGTTCCAGAGCGAGCTTGCATCCGTGCAATCCGACGCTGCACGGCGCACTTCGGATGAACTGTCGAACCGTCTTGCCGATATGCGCGCCAATGTCGAACAGGCGGAGCGCGCAGCAGCCGACTTCCGCGCGTCGCACGATCTGGTCAATGTCGACGGCAAGCTGATCAGCGACAACGACCTGACTCGGCTCAACGACCAGTTGACCAACCAGCGCGCCGAAACGATGCGGCTTCAGGCCCGCGTGCAGGTGCTCAGCAGTGCTACTTCCGACAGCGTGGTATCCGGGACCTTGCCGGAAGACCTGCGTTCCAACACGCTGACCGCGCTGCGCGCCCAATATGCGCAGGCGCGCCAGACTGCAAGCGGCCTGTCTACCCAGCTTGGCCCACGTCACCCGGCGCTCATTCAGGCGCAGTCGCAGGCAGGCACGGTCCTGAACGACATCGATGCCGAATTACGGCGCATCCGCTCCTCGTTGCAGGTCGAGGTTGCCCGATCCGCGCTGCAGGAAAAGGACCTCAGCGCCCGCCTGGCGCAGCTAAAATCCCAACAGGCGAACAATAGCGGCGATCTGGTGAAATTGCGTGAGCTTGAACGCGAAGCAACAGCGCGGCGCTCGGTCTACGAAGCCTTCCTCCTGCGTTCACGTGAGACGAACGAACAGGAAGGCCTGAATACGGCCAATGTCAGGGTTCTGTCGGAAGCTCGCCCGCCGCTCGATCCGGCAGGCACATCGCGCAAACTGATCGTCATTGCGGGGCTGATTGCAGGCTTCCTTGCAGGCCTTGCAATAACAGCCGTCCGCAACTTCGGACGGCTGCTGCGTCTATCTTAATTCACGCGGACTGCCGCAACGAGGCCTCAACGCGCGTTACCTTGCGTCCACTGGCGCGCAGAATGCCGTGCGCCCCGTCAAGATGGCCCGGCTTCAGCTCAAGCGCCAGAAAGCGACGCTTCTCGTAAGGGCCGGGCATGGCAAGCTCGCCGGTCTTTTCAGCGGTGAAACCAAAACGCTCATAATATTCCGGATCGCCGACAAGGATGATCGCGCCATGGCCGCGGTCTTTTGCTTCATCAATCGCATGACGCATCAACGCCGAACCGATTCCGCAACCGGCAGCCGAAGGATCGACGGCCAGCGGACCGAGCAGCAAAGCAGACACCGGAAAGCCGAAAGCATCGAGACCGGCATGGACATTCCACAACCGCACAGTACCTGCGAGCAGGCCGTCTTCGCCAAGCGCAGCGAAAGCCAGCCCGTCCGCATGCAGGCGACCGCGACGCAGCTTTTCCGATGACTTCCGGCGACGGCCTTCACCCATCGCGCGATCCAGCAGCGCTTCACGCGCAAGCACGTGCTCCAGCGTTTCGCCCGCTATTGTAAAAGCCGGAGCGACGATGGTTGCAGTATGTTCCTGAATTTCAAGAGTTACGTTCATGACATCTATCCCCGCAAAGCGGCAGCAGCACACCCCACCCAGCGCCTTGCAGCACTGGGCGGATTGAGAGGATCATTCGGGACTTTTAAAGGTATGATCTAATCCGAAAACCGGTTCCCACTTTTCGGGATCATACCAAGTCTGAATGATCAGATGACGTAGGATCGCAGCGGTTCGAAGCCGTTGAACGCCACCGCCGAATAGGTGGTGGTGTATGCGCCCGTGCCTTCGATGAGGATTTCATCACCGATGGTCAGCGAGACCGGCAGCGGGTACGGCGTCTTTTCGTAAAGCACATCGGCACTGTCGCAGGTCGGGCCAGCCAGCACGCATGGTTCGGTTTCGCTGCCGTCATGCGGGGTCACGATCTGGTAGCGGATCGCCTCGTCCATGGTTTCGGCGAGACCGCCGAACTTGCCGATGTCGAGATAGACCCAGCGCACATTGTCGTTGTCTGCCTTGCGCGAGACCAGAACCACTTCAGTCTTGATCACGCCTGCATTACCGACCATGCCGCGGCCCGGTTCGATAATGGTTTCCGGAATACGGTTGCCGAAATGCTTGGACAGCGCATCGAAGATCGCCATGCCGTAGGCCTGAGCAGTCGGCACGTCCTTGAGGTAACGGGTCGGGAACCCGCCGCCCATATTGACCATGCGCAGAACAATGCCTTCGTCAGCAAGGATGCGGAACACCGACGCCGCATCGCTGAGCGCACGATCCCATGCAGAAAGGTCCGTCTGCTGCGAGCCGACGTGGAACGATACACCGTAGGAATCGAGACCGAGCGACTTTGCATGACGCAGAACGTCGATGGCCATCGCAGGCACGCAACCGAACTTGCGCGACAGCGGCCATTCGGCGCCTTCGCCATCCGTCAGCACGCGGCAGAACACGCGGCTGCCGGGAGCGGCGCGAGCAACCTTCTCGACTTCTTCAACGCAGTCAACCGCATAAAGGCGAATGCCCAGCTCGAAGGCGCGCGCAATATCGCGCTCCTTCTTGATGGTGTTGCCATAGGAGATGCGGGTTGGCGTTGCGCCAGCTTCCAGAGCCATTTCGATTTCAGCAACCGAAGCGGTGTCGAAGCACGAGCCGAGCGAAGCGAGCAGGCGCAGGATTTCCGGCGCAGGATTTGCCTTCACCGCATAGAAGATGCGCGAATAGGGCAAAGCCTTCTCGAAGCTCTGATAGTTGTCGCGCACGACGTCGGTGTCGACGACGAGGCAAGGACCGTCCGGACGGCGGGTGTTGAGGAAGTCGATGATACGCTGCGTTGCCATGGTCGTTCTCCCGCACGGCTTATCTGTTGCCGTATTCTAAGGGACAAAGTGTGCATGAACGCATCCGCCGTGAAGTCAGCCTTTGGAGGTGCTGATGTCACGCGAAAACTCATGCGGCGATGGAACAACGCTAAACCCGCGTTACTCCGCTTTGTCTGCCTTGGATTGGAATTGGAGAACCGCATCCGCACTTCTGGCAATGAAGGTGTGCCTCTTCAGTAATTTCGGCTTTTGGACAGCCGAAAGACACTAGAAAGGCCCGCACCGTCGTTGCTTCAAGATGTCCTCGATCTGGCGGTTGGCCAACAGATCGACTGGAGCGGTTAGGTCCAGGTACCGTACCGAATTCCTCACCATTCGAGGATCGGCGGACACCCACAGGCACGTGCGACTTTGGGCAAGCGCGATATAAGCGCAAAGTCGTGACCATTCAATGACAAAAATTTCTCCGGACGAATTTATTTTGGCAGGCTCGCGCTGAACGGCGCGCTTGCCATTGTTCAATATAAGTGAAACATTCGCAGCTCAGACCTGCCTCGAAAGAGCGTAAATAGACCGTTAATTGCTGCATGTTGTGAACAATGGCCAGTTTTGATCCCTTCAACGCCATCATTGCAAAACCTGAAAGGTCACCCGTTCACACAGCGGACGGACCGCTCAAAGGCGAACGGCTGGCCGTAAAAGACATTTATGACGTCGCCGGAATGGCAACCGGATGCGGCAATCCGCAAATCGAGGCCGAATCACCTCGCGCCGAAAGATCAGCTCCGGTGGTGGAGAAACTCCTCGCCGCCGGTGCCGAATTTGTCGGCAAGGCGCAGACCGACGAACTTGCCTTCTCCTTGATGGGGCAGAATTCGCATTTCCCCTATCCGATCAATCCCGCAGCATCGGACCGCGTTACTGGTGGCTCATCATCCGGCTCGGCAGCGGCAGTAGCAGGCAAGCTCGCCGATATTGCGCTCGGCTCCGATACGGGCGGCTCCATTCGTGCGCCTGCAAGCTTTTGCGGTCTTATCGGCTTGCGCACCACCCATGGCCGCATTCCGCTCGAAGGTATCATGCCGCTTGCGCCCTCGCTCGATACGATTGGATGGTTTGCACGCGATATCGACCTTTACGACCGCGTTGGCTCTATCCTGCTTGGCGACGACGCCCGAGAATTCAGGCTGACGCAGCTTCTCTATATGCCGGTTCTGGAACAGCTTCTGCTCGGCCAGGAAGAAACTGACGCCTATCGCACCATGTTCTCCGAAGTGCGCCCGCACTTTTCCACCCTGAAGGCGGCAAGTCAGCCGACGCTCTCGATAGACGAACTCTATCTGGCCTTCCGCCACATACAGGGCGCGGAAGCCTGGGCGACGCACGGCGGCTGGATTTCTTCGGGTGATCGCAAGCTCGGCCCCGGCGTCGCAGACCGTTTTGCCTTCGGAGCGAGAATCGCCGCTGATCTCGTTACCAGCCAGCGTATGCGCCGGGCACAATTCACGCAGGAACTAGAACAGATCGTCGGCAATGATGCAGTGCTGGCGCTACCGACCGTACCAGGTGCTGCTCCGCTGGCAAAAGAGCCTTTCGAGGCGTTGCAGGCCTATCGCGAACAGGCTTTGCGCCTGCTTTGCCTTTCGGTGCTTTCCGGCCTGCCGCAGATCACATTACCTTTGGGACAGGTGCAGGGCGCACCTTTCGGCATTTCCTTCATCGGACCACGCGGCAGCGACCGGGCGCTGATCGCACTGGCCAAAAACATCGTCGGGAAGCGGGGCTAGACTATGGACACCCTCACACGTATGCGGGCCTTCATCGACGTGGTCGAGGCGGAAGGCTTTTCCGCCGCCGCGCGAAAAATCGGGCGCTCCAAGGCACTCCTTTCCAAATATGTGCGGGAACTGGAAGACGAGCTCGGCGCACGGCTTCTCAACCGCACAACCCGTCAGTTCTCGCTGACCGAAGCCGGGCACACCTATTATCACCGCGCAGTTGAAATCATTCGCGAGATCGACGCGTTGCAAGATGCTGTCAGCGAAACCAGTTCAGACGCGCGCGGGCGCATCAAACTGTCGGCCCCGCGCACTTTTGCCGATGCCGTGATTGGCCAGTCGCTGATCGACTTTTGCCTCGCCCATCCGGAAATCGTGCTCGACGTTCGGCTGGATGATCGGTTTGTCGATCTAGTGGAAGAAGGCTTTGATCTCGCGATCCGCATCACGCGCTTGCAGGACTCTTCCCTCATTGCCAAGCGCCTCTCGCCCTTCCATTCAATCCTGTGCGGCGCGCCCGAGCTAATCGCCCGCGTAGGCAAGCCCGAACGTCCGGAAGACTTGGCCGACCGGCCCTGCATCATCGACACCAACGCACGCTCACGCAACAATTGGCATTTCCGCAATACCGACGGTTCGATGATGACGGTTCCCGTTAACGGTCCGATTGAGGTGAACAGTCCGGTTGCAACCAAGAATGCTGCACTCGCCGGGCTCGGCTTCTGTATGCTGCCCGCCTTCATCGCCGAAGAAGAAATCGAACGCGGCAGGCTCGTAGCCTGTCTGGACGAATTCATCGTGAAGGATGGCGGCATCTATGCCGTCTATCCACATCGGCGCTATCTGCCAGCAAAAATCCGGGCATTGGTCGATTTTCTGACCCAATGGTTCAAGGAACGGGAATAGAGCGCATCCAGAAAAGGGTGAAACGGTTTTCGGGACTAAGATGCACGATAAAACAACTAGAATGTCGCACTTTCGCCGCCTTCGGGCATAAGCGTGAGAAAACTCTAACGGAAAATTTTATGCTGGTTTCGTCGTCTTGGTTCAAAAGCAGGTTCGTTCGGGCTGCCGCAACTGCGCTGCTGGCCAGTCTCGTGCCGACGACGGTGCTCGCTCACCCGCATGTCTTTGCCGACGCCCGACTGGAACTGACTGTCGCACCTGACGGCACCGTGCAGCAACTTGCTCATGTCTGGCGCTTCGACGACGTTTTCTCCTCGACTGTGCTGATGGAATTTGACAAGAATGGTGACCTGCAACTCGACAAGAATGAACTGATCGACCTCGGCCATGTCATCAATGGTTCGATTGCGGAGTTCAAATATTTCCAGACCGTTTTGGATAACGGCAAGGACGTTAAAATGGCGAGGCCAACCGACCTCGCAGCCGATTTCACCGACAATCGCCTGCTGATCGTTTTTACCAGCAAGCCTGAAAAGCCATTGAAGCTTGCCGCTGGCCATAAAATCAGCTTCGGTGTCTATGACCCGACCTTCTACACGGCCATCGATTACATGGACGACAGCGATCTGGTTGTGAAAGGCCTGCCCGCAGGCTGCACCTCCAAGGTCGTGCGACCCGATCCGGATGAGGCACTCGCCCAGAACCAGGCGACACTGACCGATGCCTTCTTCAACGACCCAACGGGTACGGACATGTCGAAAATATTCGCAACCCGTCTTGAGATAGACTGTGAACCGAAAGGAAAGACAGGCTGATGAGAAAACCGGCTGCCTTCATTCTAACCCTCTGCCTTACGATGATCGTTGCGCAAGCCTATGCGCAATCATCTCTCGGCATTGGCGCGAATGAGGTGGCGATGAAGCCGACCGGGACTTTCGCGCATATCATCCTCTGGATGAACGAGCAGCAGCGCTCGTTTTATCTCGCCATGACCAACGCGCTGAAAGCCATGCGCGAGGATCCATGGCAGGCTTCTGTTCTGGTCGGACTTTCCTTCGTCTACGGTATTTTTCATGCGGCAGGGCCCGGCCACGGCAAGGCGGTCATCTCGTCCTACATGATCGCCAATGAAACAGCGCTCAGGCGCGGCATATTCCTGTCGTTCATTTCATCGCTTTTACAGGCCATCATGGCAATCGCCGTGGTTGGCCTCGCATGGTTTCTGCTGCGCGGCACCGGCATTTCCATGAACCAGACCGCCCGCTATATGGAAATCGCGAGTTTTGCGCTTGTCCTGTTTTTTGGCCTCTGGCTTCTGGCGCGCAAACTGCCACTGCTTTTCAAAAAGCAAGACAATGCAAACCGCAAGCCGGTCTCATCACTTTTTGCTGCAACACCCGCACAGGCAATGGCCTCCGGTCCTGCATGGCAGGGCAGCATTTCGCAAACCACACGCGCGGCAGCGGTCGGAAGCACGGTAAAACTCAACTACAAACCCGCAACTGCCGCTGCATCGGATCATATTTTCATCGGCGAAGGGGATGTATGCGCCGCATGCGGCAATGCCCATATTGCCGATCCGTCGACGCTCGGCGACGATTTCAACTGGAAGACGGCGTGGTCGGCGATTTTCGCGGTGGGCCTGCGTCCCTGCTCCGGCGCGCTGATCGTGCTGACGTTTGCGCTTTTGAATGGCTTGATGGTCGGTGGGCTTCTTTCTGTCTTCGCCATGGCGTTCGGCACATTCATCACCGTGGCTGTTCTTGCCACGCTGGCCGTCACCGCAAAGAATACGGCTCTGCGATTTGCAGGCAGCAATGCCATGTCGGGTCGCCTGAAGGCGGCAATCGAAGTCGCCGCTGCCCTGTTCATCGCGCTGACTGGCGCTCTGCTGCTCAGCGCTTCGCTTGTTAGTTAGTCCTTGTTCTGACGGCGCGAGCGCAGCCAGAAAATGGCAAAGAAGCCCAGAACGAAAACAATCGGGAAGATGATCGCCGCGATTTGCGAGCGTTCGCCCAGTGCCAGCATGATGCTGGGCACGAAATAGGCAAGCACACCGAAGCCGATCAGGATAATGGCAGCGGCAATTGCCGGATTGCTTTTCTTACGCTCAGCCAAGATCACGGAACTCCTCCAGCTTCTTCTTCTGCTGACCGTCACTATCAAAGTTTTCCGGCGCAAGCCATGCCTGATAGGCTTTCTTCAAGGCAGGCCATTCACTGTCGAGAATGGAATACCACGCCGTATCGCGGTTCTTGCCCTTCGCCACCATATGCTGGCGGAAAATTCCCTCGAACGAAAAGCCGAAACGCTCGGCAGCCCGCTTGGAAGGCTCGTTTTCGTTGTGGCATTTCCATTCGTACCGGCGATAGCCAAGCTCGTCGAAAATATACTGCATAAACAGGAACTGCGCTTCCGTGGCGGCAGGCTTCCGCGAAATCAGCGGCCCCCAATAAATGCTGCCTATCTCGATAACGCCATGGGTCGGGTCGATGCGCATCAGTGTCTGGCGCCCGGCAACCTTGCCGCTCGCCTTGTCGATGACAGCGAAGAACAGCGGGTCTTCGCTCTTCGACACCCTTTCCAGCCAGGGCTCGAATTCGTCTCGGGTTGCAGGTGGAAACTCGAACAGCCACGTAAAACGCTGATCTGCATCGTTGACCGAAGAAGCAGCGAAAAGCTCGTCCCCATGCTTCTTCGGGTCCAGCGGTTCCAACCGCACATAACGGCCTTCAAGCACTTTGCGTTCCGGCTTGGGGCGCGGCGTCCAGTTCTGCAAATCAGTCATGCATATTCTCCCAATCACCAGAGACAGGAGCATAAAACAAGCGGGGCGAAAACCGGATTATTGTCCCCGCGTCATTTTTCCCGAATAGCCGCCCGATCAACCGAAACCGCCTTCACCAGCGCAACCACATGGTCACCCGATTGCAGCGCCAGTTCGTCAACCGAGCGCCGCGTCAGCCGCGCACCGAGACGACGTCCCTGGAAGTCCAGCGAAACATAGGCGTTCGGGCCATCATCCGTAGTAATGGCAGTAACGGTCACCGGTAGTACGTTGCGAATGCTGATCGCTTCCGGCACCTTGCGTGCGATGGAAACATCGCGTGCTCGCACGCGCAACCGCACATGCATATTCTGTTTCAGCCCTGCATCGCTGAGCTGGAATGACGCGCCACCAAGGTCGATCTCGGCCAGCTTGTAACGATCATCATAGGACGAAACCGTCCCTTCCAGCAGCACACCGCCGCCCTCGCCCTCTGCGTCGATCAGCGGAAACACATCCGCCGCCGCACCACTTGCCGTCACGTGGCCAGCAGACAGAAGCACGATTTCGTCTGCAAGCCGCGCGACTTCATCGATTTCATGGCTCACATAGACGATCGGCACATGGCTTTCATCGCGAAGACGCTCGATGAAGGGAAGGATTTCCTGCCGGCGCGCGTGATCGAGCGAAGAAAGCGGCTCGTCCAGCAAAAGAAGTGCGGGATCAGACAAGAGCGCGCGGCCAATGGCGACACGCTGTCGTTCACCACCGGAAAGTGTCGATGGCCGCCTGTCGAGAAGATGGTCAATGCCAAGCAGCGCCACAACTTCATCGAAGCTGCGCGTCGCCTGCCGGTGCCCGGCCCAACGCGCATATGTCAGGTTGCGTTTGACGCTCATGTGCGGGAAAAGCCGTGCTTCCTGAAACACATAACCGATGCGGCGTTTTTCCGGTGGCAGATTGACGCCCTTTTCGGCATCGAACAGCGTGAAATCACCCACTGCAATGCGTCCGCTCTCTGGACGGAGTGTTCCGGCAATCATTTTCAGAAGCGTTGTCTTGCCCGCACCGGAATGGCCGAACAAAGCGGTCACGCCCCAGTCGGCAGCAAAATCGGCGGCAACAGGAAACCTGCCATTGCGGCCCGTAATCGAGACAGAAAGCCCGCTCATTTCGTTGCTCCCGCAAGCTTGCGCTGAAGCCATTCGGAAAGGACTACGGCCACAATTGAGATAGCTGCAGATATGGCGATCAGGCGGAACGCCTCGGCATCGCCGGAGGGGGTCTGCATCAGGGCATAGATGGCAAGCGAAAGGGTCTGCGTTTCGCCCGGAATGTTGGAAACGAAGGTTATCGTGGCGCCAAATTCACCCAGCGCCTTGGCAAAACCAAGCACTGCGCCTGCAAGAACACCGGGCAGCAAGGGCGGCAGAATGACTGTGAAGAAGGCCGTGAACCGGTTAGCGCCAAGCGTGCGTGCCGCTTCCTCCAGCCCGCGATCCAACCCCTCTATCGAAAGCCGGATCGGACGGACGAGCAGCGGAAACGCCATGACACCAGCAGCAAGTGCCGCCCCCGTCCAGCGAAAGGAGAAGGAAAGGCCAAACCATTCCTGCAATGGCGCTCCCAGAGCGCCCCGCGCGCCAAACAGGATCAAAAGCAGATAGCCCGTCACCACGGGCGGCAGGACCAGCGGCATGGTGATTATGGCCTGTGCCAGAGACTTGCCCGGAAAATTGAACCGGGCAAGAATCCAGGCGACGATAAAGGCAACTGGCAGCGCGACAATGATAGCTATTCCGGCAACCCGGAGCGACAGAGACACAATCTGCCAGACATTGCCTTCCATCATTATTGGGCAGCCTCCGCAGCTCCCACGAAGCCCTTGTCCTTGATGATCGCCTGTCCGGCATCGCTTTCAAGGAAAGCAAGGAAAGCCTTAGCGGCATCAGTTTCGTTCTTCGCAACAAGCGCCGCCGGGTAGAGGATCGGCGCGTGGCTGCTTGCAGGGAAGCGATAGGCTTCGACAAGTTCCGGTGCCGCGGCACGGTCCGACGCGTAGACGATCGCGGCCTTCACTTCCGCACGGCTGACATATTGCAGCGCAACGCGTACATTCTCGGCAAACACCCCATTCTTCTCGACGTCTTTCCAGATGTCGAGCTTTTCAAGCGCTGCCTTGCCGTATTTGCCCGCCGGGACATTCGACGGGTCACCCATGGCAAAACGACCGACGCTCAAAAGCTCCTTGGCGTCACCCTTCGGCGTGTCCTTCTGCGTTGCAATCACCAGAGCATTGCCAGCGATAACCTTGCGCGAAGCCTTGTCGATGGCATCGGCCTTTTCGACATAATCCATCCAGTCGAGATCGGCGGAAATGAAAATCTGCGCCGGAGCGCCCTGCTCGATCTGCTTGGCCAGAACCGAGGAAGACGCAAACGACGCGACCACTTCGGTACCGTCCTTGGCCTTCACCTGCTTGGCGGCTTCTTCGATAACGTCTTTCATGCTGGCGGCGGCGAAAACAGTCACCTTCTCGGCAGCATGGGCAACCGAGGCAGCACCCGTAGCAACGATGATGAGAAATGCAGCGATCAGTTTTTTCATAAATATCCTCCATATCGCCCGTAGCAACGGACAAAACCATCATCCGCCGGAAAACCGGCGCTGTTTCTGTATGAGCATTGGAGATCTCCTATGCCCCGACTTGCGATGATGGGTGTGATGGAGGCAAACGCGACCCGGATGCCGTCAGACCCTTGATGCACGGGCGTCCATGCAAAAGCCGCCCAAATTCCGTAACGAATTCAGATCGTTCCGGAACCAGAGCCAACATAATGCGATGAAATCTGTTTGACCAGCCCTATGGGGAGCATGCGGCAATAGAGCATTTCCTGTTTTGAAAAAAACATTGGAAATGCTCTATTGTTCTGTTCTGACGCGCATCTTAACCGAGAAATGCTTCACACTTCTCGGGATGAGCTTTGGAGCATTGCCGCAAAATCGCGTCAGCTGCCGATATGTCTGCGCGCCCCGCGCAGTTCGGCGAGCTTCACCTGCTTCTGGCGTTCTGCGTAGCGCGCGCGATCTTCCGGGGTGCGTTCGTCATAACAACCGGCACAGGAAACGCCTTCCTCGAAGAACTGCGAAAATTTGTCTTCCGGCGAAATCGGACGACGGCACGCACGGCAAAGTTCAACGTCGCTTTCAGCAAGGCCGTGACCCACGGCAACGCGCTCATCGAACACGAAGCACTCGCCGTTCCACATGCTTTCCTCGCGCGGGACTTCCTCAAGGTACTTCAGAATACCGCCCTTCAGATGAAAGACATCGTCGAAGCCCAGCCCCTTGACGAAAGCCGTCGCCTTTTCGCAACGAATTCCGCCAGTGCAGAACATCGCGATCTTCTTGCCTTCCAGCTTGTCGCGATTCTGCTCGACCCATTCGGGAAACTCACGAAAAGTCTTGGTCTGTGGATCAAGCGCCCCTTCGAATGTGCCGATGGCATATTCATAGTCATTGCGCGTATCGACCACGACGGTGTTCTCATCGGCAATGAGTGCGTTCCAGTCCTGCGGAGCGATATAGGTGCCGACGCTTTTCAGCGGATCGATGCCATCGACACCCATCGTGACGATTTCACGCTTCAAGCGCACTTTCATGCGATGAAACGGCATTTCGGTCGCATGGGAATATTTGAGCTCCGGCTGAGCCAGATCAGGGATAGCCGTGATGTACTGCACGAGCTTCTCAATTGCCTGGGGTGTGCCTGCGACCGTCCCGTTGATGCCTTCCGCCGCCAGAAGCAACGTTCCCTTGATACCGTTCGAGCAGCAAAGCTGCGCCAACGGCTCGCGCAAGCTCTCATATTGCGGGAGCCGCGCAAAGCAATAAAGGGCGGCAACGGTGAAAGGCAAATTGCTCATCGGTTCTATCTTCTTTGAAAACTATCCCGCAACTAGCCCCCACAAACGGCGAATTCAAGTCAACTTTATCCTCATGCGACCAAGACGCCCCAAAATCGGCCTCGAAGACCACCTTTTTGAGGAGAGAGATATGTTCGACAGCCAGACGATTGCAGCCCTGACGACAATAGCAAATGAGACAGAAATCGACCCGGCGGCTTTGCTGGCAATTGCGGAAGTGGAAAGCGGCGGGCGCGCGCTGTTCGATATCAACGGAGCCAAGGAACCAGCGATCCGGTTCGAAGGGCATTATTTCGACCGCAGACTATCCGGCCGTCTGCGCGACTATGCGAGAAGCAACGGCCTGTCCGCACCGGTTGCAGGCCGGATACGCAATCCAAAATCGCAAGAAGCGCGCTGGCTTCTGCTTGAACGCGCTATGGGCTTGAGCAGAAAGGCAGCGCTTGAATCCACATCCTGGGGGCTCGGGCAGGTCATGGGCGCGCATTGGGAATGGCTTAATTATCCTACGGTCGATGAACTTGTGACGGAAGCACGCGGATCGGTTGCCGGGCAGGCGCGGCTGATGCTGCGCTTTATTGAAAAGGCAGAGCTTCTGGATGTGCTGAGGGCCCGCAACTGGAGCGAATTCGCCCAGCGCTATAACGGCCCTGCTTTTGCCCGCAACGAATATGACAAGCGGATGGCCGAAGCCTATCAGCGCTGGCAAAAGCAACTCGACAGTTTTAAAAGAGCCGCATGAACAAACCTTCTTCAATGGTGGACAAACCGACGAAGGAGATTTAAATCGATTAATAAACTCAAACAGCCGAGCAAGCCATGTCCCAGAAAACCGATCTTCTCGTTCCCATCATGACAGGCCAGCCGGTCATTCCGGTTCTGTTGATCGATAAGGTGGAGCATGCTGTTCCGCTGGCGCGTGCGCTTGCCAAGGGCGGGTTACCTGCGATCGAAATCACCCTGCGCACGGCTGCGGCACTTGATGCCATCCGCGCGGTTGCGTCGGAAGTGCCGGAAGCAATCGTCGGTGCTGGCACGATCCTCAATGCCAAGCAATATGAGGATGCAGCAAAGGCTGGTTCGCGCTTCATCGTTAGCCCCGGCGCGACAAAATATATCGTCGCCGCAGCCAATGACAGCGACGTACCACTTCTGCCCGCTGCCATCACGCCGAGCGAAATGCTGGCGCTCCGTGAGGAAGGCTATACCCATCTGAAATTCTTCCCTGCTGAACAGGCTGGCGGCGCATCGTTCCTGAAGGCGCTGTCCTCACCGCTGGCTGGAACCGTCTTCTGCCCGACCGGCGGTATCAGCCTTGCAAACGCCAGGAATTATCTGTCGCTGCCGAACGTAGTCTGCGTCGGCGGCTCGTGGGTTACACCGAAAGAACTGGTCGAAGCTGGTAACTGGGATGCCATTACCGACCTTGCAAGCGAAGCAGCTGATTTGAAAAGCTGAGTAAGATCAAACGCGAATGAAAAAAGGGGCCCCAAAGGCCCCTATTCTTTTGATTTGCCATCGTTTGGATGGCGATCAGTTGGTTTCCGTGAACTTGGCCACCGTCAGGAAGGTAACGGCATTACCGCTGAACTGGTTGGCGCGCTCGGTAGGCAAATTGCCACGCTGGAAACCTGCCGTGTAGACCATGGCCGGTGCGGAGCGCAGCGCATCGTTGCGGAGGACCGGATTGGTCACCGGTATGGTGCTCGACACCGATTCCGTCGACATGGCGACTTCCGAAGTTGGCATTACCGCAGGCTGGACAACTGCACGCGGCTTGGACTGGGCCTTGGCTACATAACGCCCACCCTTCGCGGTGGTACGAACACCAGTTTCTGCTGCCTTGCCAATCGCTGCAACCTGCTTATGGATTGCGGCAGAAGCAGTAGCTGTGGGCTTTGCCGGTGCCGTGCGGGCAACCGACGCTGTCTGCACAGCTGCTGGAGCCTGTTTTGGCGCAGCGTCTGCAACCGGCTTGCTGTCGTAATCATCGTCAGAAGGCGGTGCGATCAGTTCGCCGATCTCATCCCTCTTGGAAAGCAGGGCAAGCTGCGTATTGGCACGCGGCGCTTCCTTCGGCAGCGGGAACGCTGCCGTTTCGCCCGGCTGCGGCACGGCCGCATTGCCTGCATCAGCAAGCTGTGTCGGTTCGGTCTGCTGGCTATTGACCAGCGCGGCAATTGCATCCTGACCGCTTGCGGCAGGATGTTCACCCGGGCGCGCCGGACGCGCCGACGGGACCACCGCAGCAGCAAGCTGCATATTATCCGTCTCAAGCTGTGGGCGAGCCGACGGGATTGGCACAAAGCCATTCATCAGCGGCGAAGGCGTACCGGCATCGGCAACCTGAACCGTATTCGCATCCACGGCAGCACGGGCGGCAGCTGCTGCATCGGCGGCAGGTTCGGCTGCGGCGAGTGCAACGGCATCCTGAGGCGCCATCGTCGGTTTGCGAGCTGGGATAGGAACGTTTAGCGCGGCGACCGGGACTTCGGCTGTGGTCTGTGCCTGAGCATCAAGGCCAGTTTCTGGACGCGGGGCCTGCACTGGAAGCGGAGCATCGCGGGCAGGCAGAGCTGCAACCATGGTTTCACGCGGCTGCTCGACCGGCTGTTCCGGAACAGCTGCCGGAGCCTGACGCGCAGGCGCCGCGCGAGCTGGGCGCGCTGTCGCCGGTGGGGCGCTCGCGTCACCAGTATCTTCTTCTTCATCGGCGCCGCCACCAAACAGTGCGCCGAAGAGGCTCTTGCTGCGACGCGGCGCAGAATTGCTGGCCATCAAGATTTGGCCACCGCCAGCCTTGCGCTTCTCGATCATGGCCAATGCCTGGTCATAGCCAGGCAACGGCTTACCGTCTGCGGGAAGGTGAGCGGTTTTGCCATCCGGGAAGAGTGCGAGCAGTTCGCGGCGGCTCATGCGTGGCCAGGAGCGAACATTGCCAACATCCATGTGGACGAATGGCGAGCCGGAACGTGGATAATAGCCAACGCCACCGATCTGATAGCGCATGCCGATGCCGCGCAATTTTGCCAGAGGTACGCCAGGAATGTAGAAGTCCATCGCCCGGCCGAGCATATGCTGGCTTTTCTTGGCAACGCCGGTCTTCGCGGAACGCGAGCGCAGCATGGCATTGGTGGCAGGTGAACGATAAGCGGAAACGACGGTGATATACTGGCTCGATCCAGTGGAGCGATAGACCTGCCATACCAGATCGAACAGGCGCGGGTCCATTTTGGTCGGCTCATTGCGGCGCCAGTCTCGCAGGAAAACGTTCAGCTTCTTCAAACCCTGGGCGTCAAAGCGACCGTTTCTCTTGAAAACGATTTCCGCTTTTTCACCGGTGTGAACGTAATAAAGCTTGAGAGAGCGGGTTTCAGCCGAAGCCTGCGAAGGAGACAGCGCCATGAGAACCGCAGCAGCGGCAAGGGCAGACGGAACAGACACAAATGCCTTCATCCCGGTCCAAACCTTCGCAAAGCGCGCTTTAATGGTCGATATGCTGTTCATCGAATCGTATCGCCTTACCGTTTTTCCGCCCCAGAAGCATTCTCCAGGCATCCCTCGGGACTTTCTTTTTGGTGCCACCAAAAGCCTGCGTCCCAGTTCCGCTCGAGCTCCGATTGTCGGGTTTAATGGTTAATGGACGCTTAGTGAACAACAAATGAGGAAACACCATGGCAAAAAAGCCACACACGTGCATCTATTTTTGTCATGGTTAAAAAACTATTAACAGTCTTTAATCGGCAACAGTACCCGCAAAGCGTGACAGCCAAACCGTTATAAACTACTAAAATTCAAACAGTTACACAGAGTTTCATCAGCTGGCTGCACGGCTGAAAGGGGTAGCTTCCTCTTCATCATCGGCACTTGGTCCCTTGCCGGAAATAGACGTCACATCGATGCCATATTCTTTCAGCTTCCGGTAAAGCGTGGTTCTTCCGATGCCCAAACGACGGGCAACTTCGCTGATTTGCCCGTCATAATGGGCGATCGCGAACCGGATCATTTCTTCTTCGGCTGCGGCAAGGGTGCGCACCTCGCCTGCCCCGTCGATCCCGCTGAACAAGCCTGACTGACCACTCACCGTCGGATCGTGGTCGACAAGGTTGAACCGAGCGGATTGTTGTGTTGCCCTTGCCGCCTCAGTCCCCGAACCGATCTGTGCAAAGTCGACCGCTGTCAGTTCGCCAGTCTCGCAGAGAAGGACGGCACGATAAACGGCATTTTTCAACTCCCGCACATTGCCGGGCCAATGATAGGTCTTCAGCTTTTCCAACGCGTGCGTGGTGATGCCGGTGATGTGCCCCATCCGCTCTTCGCTGACATAGCGCATCATGAACTGATGCAGCAGGATCGGAATATCTTCCAGACGGTTGCGCAGCGGCGGCATAGCAACGGCAAAGGAGCCGAGCAGATGGTAAAGCCCTGCATGGAAACGCCCCATATGGACGAGATCCGCCAGAGGACGGCTGTTCGATGCCATGATGCGGGCGTTGGACAGCACGCGTTCGCCTCCCCCGCCAGTTTCGAACTGGCCGGACTGCATGGCAGCAAAAAGCTTGATCTGCGTATGGCGTGGCAGCGCACCCACCTCATCCAGGAAAAGTGTGCCACCATCGGCCTCCGCAAGCTTTCCGAGACTGCGAATGGCGTCATCATCGCGGCGATCACGCCGTGCAGTCGAAACGCCGAAAAAGACTTCGTCAGCGTTGTCCACGGTCAAGGTGCGGCAATCGACGGCCACGAAAGGGCCACGCCAACGTGCACCGCCGCTGCAGATGGCTCGAGCCAGCGTTTCTTTGCCGCTACCGGGTTCTCCCTCAATCAAAAGCGGCGCATCAAGCGCCGAAGCGCGACGTGCCAGAATGCTGACTCGTTCCATTTCCGGGCTTTTGATCGCCATGTCGGAAAGCGTCAGATGGGCCTTCAGCGATGAGCGCGCGCGGCGGATTTCCTGCGTCAGCGCATCGATCTTCAGCGCATTGGAAACTGAAACCTGCACACGTTCGAAAGTGACCGGCTTGGTCACGAAATCGACCGCGCCCATTTTCACTGCCTGCAGAACCGGCTGGAGATCATCATTTTGAACGAGAACGATAACGGGAACATTATTTCCAGCTTCGCGCATTCGGCGCAATACGGTCAGGCCATCCATATCCGGCATCGATAGATCGAGCAGCATCAGGACAATGTCCTTACGCTGGCTTACGAAGCCGAGTGCACTTGCCCCACCGTCAGCAAGAATCGTTCGATAGCCCATGCGCATGACTATCGCTTCAAGATTGCGTCGATGAATCGGATCGTCATCCGCTATGAGTATGCGCGTGGCCATTGACAGCTATCATCAACCTATGGAGTTCCCGCGCCCAAAATACTTAAACAGTTTAAATGTCTCATATTCCAGGCGCGTTATTTGGAGGCAAGCCTTCGTTGAATGCAAGGTACTAAATGTGCCTGAGCGTCCCATTCACAAAAATTGTATCCTGAATCCACTTCCCGGTTCAGGTATTTGCTTTTCTGCAATCCACCGCAGGACAGGCCATCACAAAATTTCGAGGCGCTTTTCCCACCTCTTGGCGATCCTGGCAAGACATGCGAGAAGGGGCTTAATAGAGCGGTTCCGGTTAACACGAAATCGTAGAACCGCTCTATCTCTTTGTTTGTACGCATTATCCGACGAAAAACCGCTTCGCACTTTTTCTGGAGATGCTCTTGGAGAATGTTCATGACCCGATTTTCAGAATCCGTTTTCTTCAACAAGGTTTTGCACGCACCGGCTGGCGATACGGTTGCTGCGGAAAAAACTGACCTCGGCAACCTGCCGGAATGGAATCTGGGCGATCTTTATCCGTCTGCAGACAGCGCAGAACTGAAGAACGATATCGAAAAGGCCTTGAAAGATGCGGCGGCTTTCGAGGAACGCTGGAAGGGCAAGCTCGGTGACCACGCAGCCAAGGCCAATGGCGGCAATTTTGCCGATGCGATCAAGGAATTCGAGGCTCTGGACGAACTGATGGGCCGTATCGGCTCCTTCGCAGGCCTATATTACTATGGCGACACGGCCGATCCGAAGCGCATGAAGCTTTTTGGCGATATGCAGCAAAAGCTGACCGACGCCAGCACCCATCTCATTTTCTTCGGCCTGGAGCTCAATCGCATCGATGATGCAGTTCTCGAAAAGGCTATGAGCGACAATGCAGCCATCGGCCATTATCGCCCGTGGCTGACCGATCTGCGCATGGACAAGCCGTACCAGCTCGATGACAAGCTGGAGCAGCTCTTTCACGAAAAGTCGATTACCGGCTATAGCGCCTGGAACCGGCTGTTCGATGAAACCATGTCCGGTCTTCGCTTTGAAATCGACGGCAAGGAACTCAGCATCGAGCCGACGCTGAACATGCTTCAGGATGCCGATGGCGCTGTGCGCAAAAAGGCATCCGATGCACTGGCAAAAACTTTTGGTGCAAATCTGCGTACTTTCACGCTGATCACCAATACGCTCGCCAAGGACAAGGAAATTTCCGACCGCTGGCGCGGTTTTCAGGATATTGCCGACAGCCGCCACCTTGCCAACCGCGTCGAGCGGGAAGTGGTGGACGCGCTTGCCAAGGCGGTGGAAGACGCTTATCCGCGCCTTTCGCACCGCTATTACGCCCTGAAAGCCAAGTGGCTTGGCCTTGAAAAGCTTGAAAACTGGGATCGCAACGCGCCATTACCGGAAACGCCGCAGGCGCTTATCCCTTGGGATGAAGCGCGCGAAACCGTGCTTTCCGCCTATGGCAATTTCGCACCGGAAATGGCCGAGATTGCGAAGAAGTTCTTCGACAGGAACTGGATCGATGCGCCGGTCCGCCCCGGCAAGGCGCCCGGTGCATTTGCGCATCCGACCGTTCCGTCAGCGCATCCTTACGTGCTTCTCAACTATATGGGCAAGCCGCGCGATGTGATGACGCTGGCACATGAGCTGGGCCATGGCGTGCATCAGGTTCTGGCGGGTAGTCAGGGCGCTCTGATGGCCTCAACGCCACTGACGCTTGCCGAGACCGCATCCGTGTTCGGCGAAATGCTGACCTTCCGTTCGCTTCTGGAGCGCACGAAGGACAAACGCGAGCGCAAGGCCATGCTGGCGCAGAAGGCAGAGGACATGATCAACACGGTCGTGCGCCAGATCGCCTTCTACCAGTTCGAACGTCGCGTCCACACCGAGCGCCGCGAAGGCGAACTGACCGCAGAACGCATCGGCGAAATCTGGATGGATGTGCAACGCGAAAGCCTTGGCGATGCCATCAATCTCAATCCGGGTTACGAAACCTTCTGGACCTATATCCCGCACTTCATCCATTCGCCGTTCTATGTCTATGCTTATGCTTTCGGCGATTGCCTGGTGAACTCGCTCTATGCGGTCTACAAGAACTCGGAAAAGGGCTTCCAGCAGAAATATTTCGACATGCTGAAAGCTGGCGGTACCAAGCATCACAAGGAATTGCTTGCGCCGTTCGGTCTGGATGCAAGCGATCCGGATTTCTGGAGCAAGGGCCTGTCGGTGATCGAAGGTATCATCGATGAGCTTGAAGCGATGGAAGACTGAGCAAACCTGTGACCCAACCGGGTAACAAACCGCTTATCCTGTTTCGGGATGACAAGGCGGGCCGCGATGTGCTTTTCACGGCCCCCTCATCGATCATCCGCGCCGACACACCGGATGAATTCGAACCCGCATGGGATGCAATACAGAAAGCCCACGATGCCGGAAAATGGCTCGCGGGCTATCTGTCCTATGAAGCCGGCTATCTTCTCGAGCCCAAGCTGAGGCCGTTGTTGCCCGAAGGGCGCAATGCCCCGCTTCTCTGCTTTGGCGTGTTCGATGGCCCTTCCGACCTGCACATGCAGGGCCGCGACGCAGACAATGCCACCTTTCTGCGCAATCCGGTCGCACAATGGTCGTTTGACGAATACGTATCGCGCTTCGAGCGCTTGCATCAGCACCTGCGTCAAGGCGACTGCTATCAAGGTAATCTCACCTTTCCGATCCATGCAGAATGGGGCGGCGACCCGCTGATCCTGTTCAACATGCTCGCAAAGCGCCAGCCGGTTCGCTACGCGACTTATTGCGATCTTGGTGGGCCGATTGTCCTGTCGCGCTCGCCGGAACTTTTCTTCGAAGTCGACGGCGACGGGTGGATTGAAACCCATCCGATGAAAGGGACCATGCCCCGCGGTGCGACGCCTGAAGAAGACGAGCAAAACCGCCAGTTTCTGCTGAAGGATCCAAAGAACCAGGCCGAAAACCGCATGATCGTCGATCTGCTTCGCAACGATATTTCGCTCGTCAGCGAAGTGGGATCACTCGACGTGCCGGAACTCTTCCGCATCGAAACCTATCCCACTGTTCACCAGATGATCAGCCGCGTGCGGGCCAGACTAAAAGAAAACCTGCCGCTGCGCTCGCTTTTTGCAGCCCTTTTCCCGTGCGGCTCGATCACCGGCGCACCAAAGATCAGCGCCATGGAAATCCTGCGTAAGCTGGAGGCGGAGCCGCGCGACATCTATTGCGGCTCGCTCGGCTGGATCGAGCCAAGCGGACGGATGCGTTTCAACGTTGCCATTCGCACGATCTCGCTTCTGGATGAAAATCGTGCGATCTTCAATGTCGGGGGTGGCGTGGTCTTCGATTCCACGGCGCAAGCGGAGTACGAGGAATGTCTTCTGAAAGCACGGTTCGCGACAATGTCGAGCCACACGGGGCACAGGCCGTGATCATGGAGCCGGATTATCAGTTGATCGAAACCATGCGCTGGGAACCGCTCTCCGGCGTCCTACGCTTCGATCTACACATGGCGCGCCTCGAAAATTCCGCCCGTGAGCTCGGTTTTGCCTGCAGTATGGAGAACATCCGACAGACGGTTTCAGAAAGTGGCACCGGCGAACAGGCCCTGAAGCTGCGGCTGACGCTAGCGCCAGATGGAGTAGCCACCGTAGCGAGCATTCCTTACGAACCGCTGCCCTCCCAGACGCTCTGGCGAATTGCGATTGCCCGCACATACCTTGATCACAATGATTCTCTGTTGCGTCACAAGACGACGCGACGGCAGGCCTATATCGCAGCGCGCGAAGAATATTCTCCAGCCGAGATCGACGAAGTTATTCTACTCAATGATCGCGGCGAAGTTTGTGAGGGAACCATTACGTCGATATTTCTCGATGTTGGCGGCACGACCTGCACAACACCCGCTCTGTCATGCGGCCTCCTCGACGGTGTGCTGCGCCGTGAATTGCTGAACAACAATGTTGTCGAAGAGGGTATCGTTACCGTCGAAACGCTAAAAAAAGCGCGCAACATTCTCGTCGGTAATTCGCTGCGTGGCATGGTCCGGGCACAGCTGGTCGAAGCTTAAAAAGCCAAAACACGTTAAACATGTATTGATGTCATAGGCTTGTGACGTTTCTTTCTTTCTATGAAGTTGTGTTATCGTTCCCGCGCATAAGCTAAACCGGGCTAAGGATAACCCAACACCGCAATTCTGCGGCTATCAAGAGGAAGAAAATGGCGAAAGCGAAATGGCAAGTCTATGGTGAGATAACCGGCCCCGTCATCATGATCGGCTTTGGGTCGATCGGGCGCGGTACCCTGCCGCTGATTGAACGTCATTTCAAATTCGACAAATCGCGTATGGTCGTGATCGATCCGAGCGAAGCCAATCGCCAGATTCTCGATGACAAGGGTATTCGCTTCATCAAGGAAGCGATCACCAAAGATAATTACAAGAAGGTTTTAGGTCCTCTGCTGAAGGAAGCGGAAGGCCAGCCTTTCATCGTCAATCTTTCAGTCGATACCGGATCGCTCGATCTGATGCGTTACGCCCGAGAGCATGGTGCGCTTTATATCGACACCGTGGTGGAACCCTGGCTCGGCTTCTATTTCGATGAAGAAGCTGACAATGCCTCGCGCACCAACTATGCGCTGCGCGAAACGGTTCGAGCTGAAAAGCGCAAGAACCCCGGCGGTCCAACCGCCGTCTCCTGCTGCGGCGCCAATCCGGGCATGGTCTCGTGGTTCGTCAAGAAAGCACTCGTCGACCTTGCGTCCGACCTGAAGCTCGATTTCATTCAACCGGTAGCGGATGATCGCCATGGCTGGGCGAAACTGATGAAAAAGGCTGGTGTCAAGGGTATCCACATCGCGGAACGCGACACCCAACGCGCAAAAGAGCCGAAGCCTTTCAACACGTTCTGGAATACATGGTCCGTCGAAGGCTTCATCGCCGAAGGCCTGCAACCGGCTGAGCTTGGCTGGGGCAGCCATGAAAAATGGATGCCCAAGAACGCCCGCAAACAGAAGAAGGGCAACAAGGCCGCCATATTCCTCGAACAGCCGGGTGGTAATACCCGCATCCGCACATGGTGCCCGTCGCTCGGCGCACAATATGGCTTGCTCGTCACCCACAATGAAGCGATTTCCATCGCCGATTTTTTCACACTGCGCGACAAGAAGGGCAAGCTCGACTTCCGCCTGACCTGTCATTATGCCTATCATCCGAGCAACGATGCCATTCTGGCACTTGATGAAATGTTCGGCGCAAGCGGCAAGGCACAACCGGTGCAGCACGTTCTGGAAGAACATGAAATTCTGGACGGCAGCGATGAACTCGGCGTTCTGCTCTATGGCCACGACAAGAATGCATATTGGTATGGCTCGCAGTTGACCGTCGAGGAAGCGCGCAAGCTCGCACCTTATCAGAATGCAACCGGATTACAGGTTTCCTCTGCTGTTCTGGCGGGCATGGTCTGGGCGCTGGAAAATCCGCGCAGCGGCATCGTAGAGACCGACGAGATGGATTACCGTCGCTGCCTCGAAGTCCAGATGCAATACCTTGGTCCGTTGAACGGCTATTACACCGACTGGACGCCGCTAGAAGGTCGCGGTCATCTGTTCAAGGAAGATCTTGATACCAAAGATCCGTGGCAATTCCGGAATATTCTGGTGCGCTAATCGATCTGGCCCGGTTTTTGACCGGGCCATTACGTGAGGAATATGTGCGTTTATCGATGTTTGCCCGCAATACGATAGGGCTAGCTGTAAGCCGGTTTCCTGATCTAATGGCTCTGATCTGCGGACTTCTGGTCTTGCCTTGGATTCTTGGTGTGCCGGGCCATCCCAGCCAGACCGTACAGTTTGGATGGACGATCGGACTTGTCTTCATTGTCCTCTATCTCGTTCTCTACCAGATAGCGAAATCCGCTGCCTCCATGGTCTCGCTCAAGAACAATATTGTGCTCAAGCACTATCTTCGTCGCATACTTTCAGCGTCGTCGGTCATCGTCGCCATCATAATGTTGATATCTGCAATACTCGTTTTCAGATCGTGACAGTGGAACGGAAAAATCGAATAGACCCCTTCCACTCTGCGCGGCGATCTTGCATCATCGCCAACAAATCGACAGTCGGAAGCCCATTCCTCACAATGAGGGCTTGTTTTCGTGCAAGTTTCAATACATCAAACTAACCATCCCCGAGCGGTTCCAATCAGCACGGAATCGTTGAAGCCGCTCTAAATACTTGGTTTTACGCATTTCAAACGCCAGCCATTTCGCAGTTCTGGCCCGAAAATGCCTTAATGGAGAGCATGGATATGAAACGCTTCCGCATCATTGCCCCTCTTGCAGTCATGTCGCTGGCGTTGGCCGCGTGTGAAACGGCTGGCCCGGTCGGCGGCAATGTCCCGACAGTATCCCGCAACCCTGCAGGCATTGAAGGCAACTGGGTCGATCCAAACGGCATTGTCTCGTCGTTCAACGGTGGTATTTTCGAGACACGCGCCACCGACACGAACGAAAAGCTTGCCGAAGGCAACTATCGTTACCAGTCGCCGCAGCTTGTCGAGATTGACATGCGCTCCATCGTGCGCGGCACGTCGTCGAAAGTGAACTGCGCACTCGTTTCGCCGTCGCAGCTCAATTGCACGTCGTCATCGGGCTCACGCTTCTCCCTGACGCGTCGCGCGGCAGCATAAGCACCCGATATCTTGCGTAAATTTCAAATATTTACGGCGCGGAAATCACCCGCGCCGATAGAAATTCGCCAGCGGCAATTGTCAGGATTGTAATTTGTCTTTTTTTCTCTAGTTTTCCGGCTGAACAGGAGTCGGAAGATGAGTGAGATGGATAAAGTGCAGGAGAAACCCAGCCAGACAACCAAGCCGGAGGTGCAGGCAAAGCTGCCCAAGGTTGGGGTTCTGCTGGTCAATCTCGGCACACCGGATGGCACGAGCTATGGCCCGATGCGTCGCTATCTGGCCGAGTTTCTCTCCGATCGCCGCGTCATCGAATGGCCGCGCCTCATCTGGTACCCGATCCTCTACGGCATCGTTCTCAATACCCGTCCGAGACGTTCCGGTAAGCTTTATGACCGCATCTGGAACCGCGAGAAAAACGAATCTCCACTGCGGACTTATACGCGCGCCCAGGGCGAGAAGCTTGCCAAGGCGCTCGCCGACTATCCGAATGTGGTGGTGGACTGGGCGATGCGCTATGGTCAGCCGTCCATCGAAAGCGTGACCGACCGTCTTCTGCAGCAAGGTTGTGAGCGGATCGTCATGTTTCCGCTCTACCCGCAATATTCGGCAACGACGACCGCCACGGTGAACGACAAGTTCTTCGAAGCACTCATGAAAAAGCGCTTCCAGCCAGCAGTCCGCATCGTGCCGTCCTATGAAACGGAGCCCGTTTATATCGAGGCGCTGGCCCGCTCCATCGAGAAGCATCTGGAAACGCTTTCCTTCAAGCCGGAAGTGGTCCTTGCATCCTACCACGGCATTCCGAAGAGCTATTCGGACAAGGGTGATCCCTACCGCGAGCAATGTCTTGAAACGTCGCGCCTTTTGCAGGCCCGGCTGGGCTTTGATGACAGTCAGTTTCGCTCCACATTCCAGTCGCGCTTCGGCCCGGAAGAATGGCTCCAGCCCTATACCGACGAAACGGTGGAAGAACTGGCCAAGCACGGGGTAAAATCCATGGCAGTTCTCAATCCGGGTTTCGTGGCCGACTGTCTGGAAACCGTGGATGAAATCGGCAATGAGGCCGCTGAGGAATTTCTGGAAAACGGCGGCGAGAATTTCAGCCATATTCCTTGTCTTAACGACAGTGAAGACGGCATGAAGGTCATCGAGACACTGGTGCGCCGCGAATTGCAAGGATGGGTGTAAGCAATAGGTGATAAGGGCAATATGTTTGCCTCGCTAAAGCATCTATTGTCATATTGCCCTACTGCCTTAAAAGGGAAACAATCAATGACCGGTTTCGATATCATGCTGCTCATTCTGACCGTACTGGTTCTGGCAACGCTGTTTGCCGGTATCAAGACCGTGCCGCAGGGGTTTAACTACACGGTCGAGCGGTTCGGTCGCTATACGCGCACCCTCAATCCCGGCCTCAATCTGATCGTGCCTTTTTTTGATCGTATCGGCGCGCGCCTCAACATGATGGAGCAGGTGCTCGATGTGCCGACGCAGGAGGTCATCACCCGCGATAACGCCATCGTCGGCGTTGATGGCGTGGCTTTCTATCAGGTGCTGAACGCAGCACAGGCGGCCTACCAGGTGGCGAACCTGCAATATGCGATCCTCAATCTGACCATGACCAATATCCGTACCGTCATGGGTTCGATGGATCTCGATGAGCTGCTGTCGAACCGCGATGCGATCAATGATCGTCTGTTGCGGGTCGTCGATGAAGCTGCCCATCCGTGGGGCCTCAAAATGACCCGCGTGGAAATCAAGGATATCAATCCGCCAGAAGATATCGTCACCTCCATGGCACGCCAGATGAAGGCCGAGCGTGACAAGCGTGCGCAGGTTCTTGAAGCCGAGGGCGACCGCAACGCACAGATTTTGCGCGCTGAGGGTCAGAAGCAGTCGCAGATTCTCGAAGCTGAAGGTAAGCTGGAAGCGGCCAAGCGCGAGGCAGAGGCACGCGAGCGCCTTGCCGAAGCCGAAGCGAAAGCCACCACCATGGTTTCTGATGCCGTTGCCAACGGCAATGTGCAGGCGCTTAACTACTTCGTTGCGCAGAAATATACGGAAGCGCTCAGCAATATCGCCAGCGCCAAGAACCAGAAGATCGTACTGATGCCGCTTGAGGCAAGCTCCCTAATTGGTTCGCTCGGCGGCATTGGCGCAATTGCCAAGGAAGTCTTTGGTGATGGCAGCAGGCCAGTCGACCCGGCTCCGCAGCCACCGACTCCTTCCCGTCCGCGCAGCGTTCCGTCCGCAGGGCGCTAAAGCTGCTCAACAAAAGGAAGTGAAGGCGCCATGATTATTGAGTATCTGTCCGGCCTCGGCATCTGGAACTGGCTCGTTTTCGGGCTGATCCTGCTGATACTGGAAATCTCGGCGCCCGGCTTTTTCTTCATCTGGTTCGGGCTCGCGGCATTGGTAACCGGTGCGCTCGCCTTTCTCTTGTCTTCAACGACAGGGTTTGGGTGGCAGTTTCAGACAGTTGTGTTTCTGGTCTTGGCCATCATTTTCGTGCTGGTGGGGCGTCGCTTTTTTGGCTCACGCAGCAGCGACGCCGACGAGCCTTTGCTCAATCGTCGCGGCGAGCAGCTGGTCGGCCAGCGCGCGACATTGACCGAACCGATCATCAATGGTCGCGGGCGTATCCGCATCAATGATACGATGTGGCGCGTGAAAGGCCCTGACCTGCCAACCGGAACAGAAGTCCGGGTAGTAGCCTTCGATCCGGTTTCGCTAGAGATTGAAATCGCAGAGTAAGGCAGTAGGGCAGCATGTCTGCCCTACTAAATATAATGCCTCAATGCAGTATCAAGCAGCGCCGATCCGCAGGAGGTCATGGAAGTGCACGAGCCCGATCGGGCGTCCGGCGTCGGTGACGATCAGCGCACCGATGTGATTTTCATTGATGGTGTTGAGTGCCGCGGTCGCCAGCATGTTCTGGTCAACCGTCTTCGGCTTGCGTGTCATGATGTCGTCAACCGCCAAAGCCGCAAGGTTTCGGCTCAGATTGCGCGATATATCGCCGTCTGTGACGATGCCAGCCAGATCACCACCACTGTCGACAACCACAACACACCCAAAACTCTTTTGCGCCAGAACCTTCATCGCGTCTGGCAGAGAGGTGCCCACTTCCACCAGCGGGAGGCGTTCGCCGCGATGCATGATATCGCGAATATGGATAAGACTTGCACCCAATGAACCGCCGGGATGAAAGGTCTTGAAGTCGCTCGGGGTGAAGCCGCGCGCTTCCAGAAGTGCTATTGCCAGTGCATCGCCGATGGCAAGCTGCATCATGGTTGAGGTCGTAGGCGCCAGGCCATGCGGGCAAGCCTCAGCAGTTTTGGGCAAGAGCAGCACGACGTCCGCAGCACGACCAAGTGCAGAATCCTCACGTGAGGTAATCGCGATCAATGGAATGCGGAAGCGCTGCGAATAATTGACGATCCCTTTCAATTCTGCCGTTTCACCCGACCATGAGATGGCCAGAATAACATCGTCTCGGCCGATCATGCCGAGATCGCCGTGATTGGCTTCCGCCGAATGAACGAAGAATGCCGAAGTACCGGTCGAGGCAAAAGTAGCAGCGAGCTTGGAGCCGATATGGCCGCTCTTGCCGACGCCCGTAACGACTAGACGTCCGCGCGAGGCGACGATACGCTTCACGGCTTCGACAAAGGGGCCGGAAAGTCCGTCATTCAGTGCTTCTTCAAGCGCAGCGAGGCCCGCATTTTCGGTTTTTATAGTGCGCAGCGCCGAAGCGATAGTCGCTTCCGCATCTGCCGGAGAGATGATCTGATCGAGCTTTTCCATGGCGGCAAGGGTTAGCTTTTTCACAGTCGGTTGTCCAAACATTTGTGCAGCGAGCATCGCCATGAATTCAGCCACAGCAACCAAGAATTAACCATGTGCCTTTACCGTTCATCTACCACGTTGCGACGGTTTGAAAACACGACATGCTATTTGCCAAGGCCCCTTCTGGCGGTTCGACGCCCATTGCCCGCAGGCTGCGATGCCTGTTTTTGTCGGGCGTGGCGATGGCAATCTGTCATGGTTCTGCATTTGCTCAGGGGGCCTATCTGCGCGGAAGCGTTGCCGAGGACGTACTTTCAGCCTCCTCGCCGGAAACGCTCGCAAATCGCGGGCTTGCCGCGCCCGGATTTGATGACAGTACCAGCGAGACGACAGACGACAGTTATACCCCGCCTGAAAACACGACAGCAGCAGACCCGACCACCACAACACAAACCGCTCCGACGGTTCCCGTGTCACAGGACAGTCAGCCACTTCTGCCCGACAATATTCGTGTTGGCTCGGTCGATACTGACGCAAGCGACGAAACGGGCGGGGCACAGCGCGAAAATCTTCGGCAATCGCCTGAGCAAGGGCGCAGCTCCACGCAGGAAGCCGATCCGTTCGCGCCGGTCGGCATTCGCACCGGTTCGTTTATCCTGCGACCGTCGCTGGAACAAGGTATCCGTGTCACGACCAATGGCGACAACAGCGCAAGCGGTTCCAGCGCCGTTCTCAACGAAACCACATTGCGGCTCAACGCACAGTCGGACTGGGTACGCCATCAGGCAACGCTTGACGCATCGGGCACCTGGGCCAAGTCCATTTCGGGAGAAGACGTTTCCGAACCGCAAGTTGATATTCAGGGAAAGCTTCGTTTCGATCTCGGTGACCAGACGACCGTCAATACTGGCGCAGGCTACCGGCTGCGTCGCGAAAGCGCGTCGAGCCCAAACGGGGTCGTCGGCGCATTGCAACGGCCTCTGGTTCACACACTCAATGGAAGCCTCGGCGTCGAACGCGACATGGGCCTGATCTTCGGCAGCGCAATCGGACGGGTCGAGCACAATATGTATGGCGATGCGGAATTGTCCTCTGGTGGCACGGTCAGCCAGAAGGATCGCGACAACACCTATGCCAGCATTACGCTGCGCGGCGGTTTCAGCCTGTCCCCGGCAATCAAGCCCTTCACTGAGGTTGAGCTGGGCAAGCGCATCTTCGACGAGAAGACAGACAACAACGGTTATGAACGCAGCGGATCGCAATTTGCCCTGCGCGGCGGCATGATGCTGGATATGGGCGAGAAACTGAACGGCGAATTCGCCGCCGGTTACATGCGCGCCAACAGCGATGATTCTCGTCTTGGCGACATCAGCGGACCGTCGATCAATGCAGCGCTCAACTGGTCACCGCTGCGCGGAACCGATGTGAGCCTCTATGCGCAGACAATGGTCGATACTTCGACCACGCCCGGCATTGCAGGGTCGCTCCTGCATTTTGCAAGCCTCGATGTCACCCACCGCATACGCTCCGACCTGAGTCTCAATGGCAGGCTCGATGCGAATATCCGGCAAAACAAGGATGGCACCGGAACCGACTACACAATCGGTGCGCAGATCGGGGCAACCTACTGGATCAACCGGTTTGTGGGGCTGGATGCACGCCTGCGTCACGAATTCCTGACGAGCAAGATTTCCGATCGCGAATATACCGCCGACAGCGTCTATCTCGGCGTGAAGGTACAGCGCTAGTGTGGAGATAGAACGGCACCCCTTTTCGGGATGCCGTATTATCGTGAGTTTAAGCGAGCCAGAACAGAATACACGCCAAGCCGAAGCCGAGAAGCCCGATAAGGGTTTCCAGAACCGTCCAGGTTTTCAGCGTTGTCTTGACGTCCATATTGAAGAAACGACCGACGAGCCAGAACCCGGAATCGTTGACGTGGGAGAGCATGACCGACCCTGCAGCAAGGGCGATCACCACCGCCGCAATCTCTAGCCCGTGATATCCTGCTGCCTGAACGGCAGGCTGGATAAGCCCTGCGGCCGTTATCAGCGCCACCGTTGCCGAGCCCTGTGCTACGCGCAAAATCGTTGCGATCAGGAAGCCTGCCACAATGACCGGGAGTCCTGTATCTGCGAACGCGTTTGACAAGGCGTCGCCGATTCCGGACGCGCGCAGGACACCACCGAACATGCCGCCTGCACCCGTAATCAGGATGATGGAACATACCGGCCCGAGCGCCGAGTCGAGAATGCGTTCAACGCTGGCTGTATCTCTGCCACGCCTTGGTCCCAGCACATAGGAAGCCACCAATACCGAAATCAGAAGCGCGACAGGTGTAGATCCGATCATTCGCGCCAACTGATACCAGTTTGCATCGGCACTGACCCAGCCTTGGGCGCGGGCAAAATCAAGACCCGTGTTAATGAAAATCAGAACCAGCGGCAGCAGAAGCAGAAGCATGACCAGGCCGGAACTCGGAGGATTGACAGCTGCTTCCCCGTTTTTACCAGCATCAAAACTGTCGGGGATCGGAAGAACAATCTTTTTGCCGATCCATGCGCCAAAAAGGTGCCCGGCAATGAACCAGACAGGTAAGACGACCACGATCCCGACGAGGATGAGAAGTCCCACATCCGCCCCAAGAAGCTCGGATGCGGCAACCGGACCCGGATGCGGCGGCACGAAAACGTGCATCACTGAAAAGGCCGCGGCAACCGGAATACCATAGAGAAGCAGGCTTCCTTTCAGACGTCGTGCAACGGTAAAGACCACGGGAAGCATCACCACCAGACCCGCATCGAAAAAGATGGGGAAGCCGAAGATGAGTGACGCGATGCCAAGCGCCATGGGCGCGCGCTTTTCACCGAACCGCCGGATGAGATCGTCGGCAAGCGCCTGTGCGCCACCGGATATTTCAAGCAACCGGCCCAGCATTGCGCCGAGACCGACCAGAAGTGCCACCCCGCCAAGGGTTGACCCGAAGGCAGCAGTGATTGTCGTCAGAATATTGCCTGCCGGGATACCGGTCGCGAGGGCCGTCAAAAGGCTGACGATTATAAGCGCTACGAAGGCATGGACACGAAACCGGATGATGAGCAAAAGCAATAATAGAACAGCGCCCACCGCGATCGAGATGAGCGCGCCTGCACCCATCGTCTGCTGGAATTCCTGCATGCTTTATTCCTTATGAGGGGAGGAACCTGTTTGATTGATTGCACACGAAAGATGTTTCACACTGTTTTGGGTACGTACTAGGCCAAAAGCCTATTGTCATTGTCAAAAAAGGCAAGTTTCACGGAAATGATACCCACGACCATAAAAAAACGCCCCCTTTGCAGGGGGCGTGACCAGAGATCAGACTGGTTATATCAAGCTGGTTTAATGGTGTTCAGCAGATTGCCAATCGAGCCTTCGACAGAAGGCCGAATGTCGTTGCGCCATAGCGCGAAGGCAACGTTGGCTTCGATAAAGCCAGCCTTGGAGCCACAGTCGAATGTCAGGCCCTGATAATCGAAGCCAAAGAATTTCTGTGCGTCGGCAAGCTTCAGCATGGCATCCGTCAGCTGGATTTCGTTGCCGGCGCCCTTTTCCTGCTTGCTCAGAAGCTCAAAGATTTCCGGCTGCAGGATATAGCGACCATTGATGTAAAGATTGGAAGGCGCCGTGCCCTTGGCAGGCTTTTCAACCATCTGCGTGATTTCGAAACCGCTGCCGATGGCTGCACCCTTGCCGACGATGCCGTATTTATGCGCCTCTTCCGGATCGCATTCCTGCACGGCAATCACATTGCCGCCGGTCTTTTCATAAAGCTCGACCATCTCCTTCAGGCAGCCCTTCTTCGACTGCATGACCATATCCGGCAGCAGAAGAGCGAAGGGCTCATCACCGACGAGCTCGCGAGCGCACCAGACCGCATGGCCAAGACCGAGTGGCACCTGCTGGCGGGTGAAGCTGGTCGTTCCCGGTTGCGGCTGGATATCCTGAAGATGCTCCAGTTCGGCCTTCTTGCCGCGCTCGGCGAGCGTGGAATAAAGCTCAACCTGCGCATCGAAATAGTCTTCGATGACCGCCTTGTTGCGTCCGGTGACGAAAATCAGATGTTCGATACCAGCTTCGCGCGCCTCATCGACCACATACTGAATGACGGGCTTGTCCACGACTGTCAGCATTTCTTTGGGGATCGACTTGGTGGCGGGCAGGAAGCGGGTGCCAAGACCTGCGACAGGGAACACGGCCTTGCGAATTTTTCGGATCGAACTCATTCCTCTCCTCGATTTCACTATTTCAGATTTACTATCAAAGCATTGAAACGACTGAATTTCAAATAAGGCCTTTTCATTAAAGAACGACGAAATTGCGTGACCCATCCCATCACATTCAATGACCCGGCCTTAATGTTGCTTGATTCAAAAATTTTTCGAAACTTCAGGCAAATTTTATTGCAGACCCGCGATGGTAAACCAATTGCTAACCGACAGGTTCTAATTTGAACATTCAACGGTTCGATCCGGAATTTTCTGCTGGCTCAAATTCAACACAGGATGGTATTAATTGATTAATGCAATCCGGAGCGGGCAGAATCCAGATCGAAGGGAAACGCGCCGGTATCGGCTAAATTTTATTGCATAAGGGAAACACAGAATGCTGCGATTTCCATTCACGGTGGGCCAGACGATGAAGCTGAAAGCAGCTGCAACGGTTGCGATAGCTGTGCTCGCCTCAACGCTGACAACCGGTTCCGCACTGGCTGATGCGAAATTTCGCCAATGGGTCGCCAACTTCCGTCCTGTCGCCATAAAGTCGGGTGTTTCACCTTCCACTTTCGACCGCGCGTTTCGCGGCGTGGATGCGCCGGACCCGGTCGTCCTGCAGAAGGCACGCTATCAGCCCGAGTTCACCGAACCAGTCTGGAACTACGTCGATAACCGCGTGAACGAACATTCCGTCTCGGTCGGCCAGAACATGGCGCGCAAATGGGGGCCGTGGCTCCAGCGCATCGAACAGCGGTTCTCGGTAGATCGCAATATCCTGCTCGCCATCTGGTCGATGGAAAGCAATTACGGCGAAATTCTCAAGCGCGATGACGTCATGCGCGATGCTGTGCGCTCACTGGCGACTCTTGCCTATGCAGACCAGCGTCGCGCCAAATATGGCCGCACACAACTGATTGCCGCAATGAAGATTCTCCAGACTGGCGACATCGACCGCGGCCATCTTTCCGGCTCATGGGCCGGTGCGCTTGGCCACACACAGTTCATCCCAACGAGCTATCAGGCTTATGCCGTCGATATGGACGGCAATGGCAAGCGTGACATCTGGAACTCGGTTCCCGACGCGCTGGGCACTGCAGCCAACCTCCTGCATCGCAATGGCTGGCAGCCGGGCCGTAGCTGGGGCTATGAAGTAGCCCTGCCAAAAGGACGCAAATTCCCTTCCGGCTCACTCTCGATTTCCGAATGGCAGAAAATTGGTCTCGTTCGCGCCAACGGACGCGCCTTCCCCGATCCTAGCGAAAAGGCAACCCTGAAAGTGCCGGATGGCCGGCAGGGACCTGCCTTCCTCATGACGAAGAACTTTTTCGTCTTGAAGCGCTATAACAACGCCGACAAATACGCACTTGCTGTCGGCCTGCTTGCTGACCGCATCGGCGGTTATCAGGGGCTTCGTCAGGACTGGAATCGCCCATTCACGCCGATTACCATGGACGAGAGGCAGGAATTGCAAACGCATCTAAAAGCACTTGGCTATTATGATGGCAATATCGATGGAAAGATCGGCTCCACTTCGCGAGCGGCCATCGAAGCTTTTCAGCAGCGCAACGGACTTCAGCCGGACGGTCATCCGAGCAAGGAAGTTCTCTCGGTCCTGCGCCGCCGCTAGACTGGCGGGTTAAATTATCGAATGGGGCGCACTTCTGATTAAGTGCGTCCCATTTTGTTTTTCCAAGCAGCCAAGCTAATATAAAGGCCATGAAGGCAAGACTGATGCGCGAAAATCGGACGGGGAGACCACTGGTGAATGCTGCTTGCGTCATGCTGGCGGTAGCAGCGTTTCTATTATCAGGCATTGCCACAGCTTCTGCACAGGAACGTCCACGCACACTTTTCGATCTCCTGTTCGGCTCGCGGCAAGCACAGCCACAGCGCCAATATCAACAGCACGCTCCACAACGCGCCCGGCCAAAGGCGAAGCGGCCCAAGACCGCCTCTCCCGCTTCACGACCGACGCCACCACCGGCGGCGACCCCGGCAGTCGAGTTCGTCGAGAAAAAACCAGATGCCAAAAAGGTTCTTGTTGTCGGTGACTTCATCGGCAACGGTCTGGCCGAAGGCCTTGATGTTGCTTTCGCGTCGGACCCCGATCTCCAGGTTGTAACCCGGATAAATGGCTCTTCCGGCTTTGTGCGTAACGATCATTTTGACTGGCCCGACAATATCGGCAAGATACTGGACGAAGAGAAGCCGGCAGCTGTCGTCGTAATGATCGGCTCCAACGACAGACAGGCAATCACCGAGAAAGGCGTGAGTCTGCCGGCCAGATCCCCGGAATGGAATGAAGAATATCAAAAGCGCGTCGCCGCCTTCATCAAGGTGATCAACGACAAGCATTTTCCGCTGGTGTGGATCGGACAACCACCTTTCCGTCCGAAAGGCATGTCACAAGACATGTTGGCGCTCAATGAAATCTATCGCACCACCACCGAGAAAGCAGGCGGCAAATTTGCCGATGTCTGGGATGGTTTTGTCGATGAGGACGGGAATTTCACCCAGACGGGTTTCGACATTAACGGTCAGACCGCTCGTCTGCGCGGCAATGACGGCATCAACATAACTTCGGCAGGTAAGCGTAAACTCGCCTTCTACGCAGAAAAGCCGCTCCGAGCCTATCTCGGCGGTGCAAAGGAAGAGGACCAACCCCTGCCTGCGGCAGGCACTCATGACCCGTCCAAGCCAGTTGATCGCGTGGCTCCAGTCAGTATTCGCGACGTTGACAAGGATGAAAGCGGCGTTTTGCTTGGTGGCAACATCGCAGCGCGTCCGCAAGCCACACGGCCAGCCCGGACTGATAGCAAACCGACACCTGGACGAGCCGACGACTTTTCCTGGCCGCAGAAGAGCACAAATCCCTAAATTATTGCCCTTCCTCAATAGGATTGAGCTATCAGCTGATTGATAGCCAGCACCTTTCTCTACCCAATATGATTCTAATTGCTACATTCTGCGCTGTTCACAGGAGCGTTCGCATCGTCTATCAGAAGGCGCTGTCTGCCTGAAAAAGGCTGTACAGGAAGGGTGCTTTTCCTCGCGCGAGCAGGAGTAATTCTCAGCGTCCGCCAGAAACAAGAGGCATTTGAATGAATATTGCATCAAAGCCTTCTGTCGATCCACATCGGGAGGAGGAACCCCATCTTGCACGCAATCTGTCTAACCGACACCTTCAACTGATCGCCATTGGCGGCGCCATCGGCACCGGCCTTTTCATGGGTTCAGGCAAGACCATTTCGCTGGCAGGCCCTTCGATCCTGCTCGTATATGCCGTGATCGGCTTCATGTTGTTCTTCGTCATGCGCGCATTGGGCGAAATCCTGCTGTCCAATCTCGAATATCGTTCCTTTGCGGATTTCGCAGGCGATTATCTCGGGCCGTGGGCGCAGTTCTTCACTGGCTGGACCTATTGGCTTTGCTGGATTGTGACCGGTGTGGCCGACGTGGTTGCCGTTTCTGGCTATGTCTCGTTCTGGTTCCCGGAACTGGCTCTATGGATACCGGCACTCGGCCTGATCTTCACGCTTCTGGCGCTCAATCTGCCGACCGTGCGCAATTTCGGTGAAATCGAATTCTGGTTCGCCCTCATCAAGATCGTCGCCATTGTCGGGCTGATCATTGCCGGCGTGTACATGCTTTCAACTGGTTTTACCCTGCCCAATGGCAGCCAGGCATCGGTCGCCCATCTGTGGAACCATGGCGGGTTCTTCCCCAATGGTTTCCTTGGCTTCGTTGCCGGTTTCCAGATCGCGGTTTTCGCCTTCGTCGGTATCGAACTGGTCGGGACCGCCGCTGCGGAAACCAAGGACCCGGAGCGCAATCTGCCCAAGGCGATCAACTCCATTCCGATCCGTGTGGTGCTGTTTTATCTCGGCGCACTGTTCGTCATCATCACCGTCATTCCCTGGGATCAGGTCGATCCGAATTCGAGCCCATTCGTCGCCATGTTCTCGCTGGCCGGTCTCGGCATCGCCGCTCATGTCGTGAATTTTGTAGTGTTGACTTCGGCAACGTCGAGTGCAAATTCCGGCATCTACTCGACCTCGCGTATGATCTACGGCCTTGCCACTTCAAAGCTCGCGCCAAAAGCGCTCGCCAAACTCAATCAGCGGCAAGTACCGGTGAACTCGCTGTTCTTCTCGTGTGTTTTCCTGCTCGCGGGCGTGGTCCTACTTTATGCCGGCCAGAGCATCATCGAAGCCTTCACCATCGTCACGACGATTTCGGCGCTGCTCTTCATCTTCATCTGGTCGGTCATTCTGGCTTCATATCTGCAATATCGTCGCAAGCGCCCGGACCTCCATGAAAAGTCTACTTTCAAGATGCCCGGCGGACGCCCAGCCGTCGTGATGGTCTTCGCTTTCTTCGCCTTCATTCTCTGGGCGCTGGCGCAAGAGCCGGACACTGCAGCCGCGCTGAAAGTCACACCGTTCTGGTTCGTGCTTCTCGCCATCGCCTATCTGGTGATGAAGTCACGACGCAGCCAAGGCTAAAAACAAAAAGCCCGCCAATCTGGCGGGCTTTTCATTTCTATATGCCTCTCTTAGCGCGGCAGAACCGAACTCCCCATCAAATCCGCATCGATTGCATGCGCTGCCTGGCGGCCCTCGCGGATCGCCCAAACGACGAGAGACTGGCCACGGCGCACATCGCCGGCGGCATAGAGCTTGTCGACATTGGTGCGGTAGTCACGCTCATTGGCCTTGACCGACTTGGAGCCGCGACGGTCGGTAACGATGTCGAGCTTTTCGCCCAGTTCCTTGACCACGCTGTCTTCTGCCGGTCCGGCAAAACCAATTGCGATAAAGGCGAGATCAGCCTTGATGAAGAACTCCGTTCCAGCAATCGGCTTGCGCTTTTCATCGACCTGGCAGCACTTCACATGAGTGAGACGGCCATCTTCGCCAATGAACTCCAGCGTTGCGACCTGAAACTCGCGGGAAGCGCCTTCCGCCTGGCTGGAAGAGGTGCGCATCTTGGTCGCCCAATAAGGCCAGACGCTGAGCTTGTCTTCCTTTTCCGGCGGCTGCGGACGAATATCGAGCTGGGTGACATTGACCGCACCCTGACGGAACGCCGTGCCCACGCAGTCCGACGCGGTATCGCCACCGCCGACCACCACGACATGCTTGCCGCCTGCCAGAATCGGAGCCGAAGTCCAG
Source organism: Brucella cytisi (assembly GCF_038433355.1). NCBI lineage: Bacteria > Pseudomonadati > Pseudomonadota > Alphaproteobacteria > Hyphomicrobiales > Brucellaceae > Brucella > Brucella cytisi. The sequence continues at coordinate 187,548 of NZ_JBCAUP010000006.1, read as the reverse complement.
GCAACGGATTCGATATTCTCGCGACCGACGCGACGGTTCTGCTGCACCAGATAAGGCATGGCATCGTGCACGCCTTCAAAATCTGCACCCGGGATGCCAGCCGGACGCGGCATTTCCGATCCACCCGAATAAAGCACAGCATCATAGGTATCGAGGAGGCCGCGCAGCGGCTTGTCGACGCCAATATTCACCCCGCACAGGAAACGAACGCCTTCGCCTTCCATCTGGGCGACGCGGCGGTCGATGAGGTGCTTTTCCATCTTGAAGTCGGGAATGCCATAACGCAGCAAACCGCCGGGGCGGCTTTCGCGCTCGTAAACATCGACCATATGACCGGCACGAGCCAGCTGTTGTGCAGCCGCAAGGCCAGCCGGGCCAGACCCGATGATGGCGACTGACTTGCCTGTCTTGTTGGCGGCTGGCTGCGGCACGATATGGCCAAGCTCATACGCCTTGTCGCCCAATGCCTGCTCGACCGTCTTGATCGCAACCGGCGTGTCTTCGAGGTTCAGCGTGCAGGCTTCCTCGCAAGGCGCCGGGCAGACGCGACCCGTGAATTCCGGGAAGTTGTTGGTCAGGTGCAGGTTGCGGATCGCCTGATCCCAGTTGTCGTTATAGACGAGATCGTTCCAGTCAGGGATCTGATTGTGGACAGGGCAGCCCGTTGGGCCGTGGCAGAACGGAATGCCGCAATCCATACAACGTGCCGCCTGCTTCTGCACTTCGCCGTCCGTCATCGGAATAGTGAACTCGCGGAAGTGACGGATACGATCCGACGCTGGCTGGTACTTCGCTACCTGCCGGTCGATTTCAAGAAACCCAGTTACCTTACCCATTCTCTTACTCCCCTCGGCCGGCGACCAGCGCATGGTCGGCTTTGCCGGAAGTTGCCCTGTCTGCCGCATCATCTTCCAATGCGCTGGCATGCAAGGGCGTTGTTATCTCTCACGTGGCGAAGGGCACCCGACCCAAAGGCCGGGTTCCACATTTCAGGATGATGTCCTATTCAGCCGCGACACCGATCTGCATACGCTCCATCTCTTCCAAAGCGCGGCGGTATTCAACCGGCATGACCTTCACGAATTTCGGGCGATAGCTCTCCCAATTGTCGAGAATGTCCTTCGCCCGCGTCGAGCCGGTGTAGTGCAGATGATTGGCGATCAGTTGCACCAGACGTTCCTCATCATGATGGGTCATGTTGGCCGAAACGTCCACACGGCCCTTATGCATGAGGTCGCCGCCATGGTGATGCAGCTTTTCGAGGATATCGTCCTCTTCCGGAACCGGTTCCAGTTCGACCATCGCCATGTTGCAGCGCTGGGCGAAATCGCCTTCTTCGTCAAGCACATAGGCGACGCCGCCCGACATACCTGCCGCAAAGTTGCGCCCCGTCTGACCGATAACCACGACGACACCGCCGGTCATGTATTCGCAGCCGTGGTCCCCCACACCTTCGACAACCGTGACCGCGCCGGAGTTGCGGACGGCGAAACGCTCGCCAGCAACACCGCGGAAGTAGCACTCGCCTTCAAGCGCACCGTAGAGCACTGTATTGCCAACGATAATGGAGTCCTCGGCAACGATACGCGTATCTTCCGGCGGGCGGATGACGATGCGACCGCCCGAAAGGCCCTTGCCGACATAGTCGTTGCCATCGCCGATCAGTTCGAACGAGACGCCGCGCGCCAGGAACGCACCGAAAGACTGGCCAGCCGTACCGCGCAAGGTAACAGCAATGGTGTCTTCCGGCAGACCCTTATGACGGAAGCGCTTGGCAACTTCACCGGAAAGCATGGCACCGGCAGAACGATCGACATTCCTGATGTCGATGTCGATCTTGACCGGCTGGCGGTCTTCCAGCGCGGGCATAGCCTCGGCAATCAGCTTGCGATCGAGAACGTCCTCGATCGGATGATGCTGGCGCTCGGTCCAGTAGATTTCGTGCTTCTCCGCCTCAGGCTTGTAGAAGATGCGGCTGAAATCGAGACCCTTTGCTTTCCAATGGTCGATCATGGCTTGCTTTTCCAGAAATTCGGTCTCGCCGATAATCTGTTCCAGCTTGGTTAAGCCCATCTCTGCCAGCAAAGCACGTACCTCTTCCGCCAGATAGAAGAAGAAGTTGATGACGTGTTCCGGCGTCCCCTTGAAGCGCTTGCGCAGAACCGGGTCCTGTGTTGCCACGCCCACCGGGCAGGTATTCAGATGGCACTTGCGCATCATGATGCAACCAGCGGCAATCAACGGAGCCGTGGAGAAGCCGAACTCATCCGCACCGAGCAGCGCGCCAATGATGACGTCGCGACCGGTACGCAAGCCGCCATCAACTTGCAACGCCACGCGGGAGCGAAGCCCATTCAGCACCAGCGTCTGGTGGGTTTCGGCAAGGCCGATTTCCCATGGGCTTCCGGCATGCTTGAGTGAGGTAAGCGGCGAAGCGCCTGTACCGCCATCATAACCTGACACAGTGATGTGGTCGGCACGTGCCTTGGCAACACCGGCAGCAACCGTGCCAACACCCACTTCCGACACCAGCTTGACCGAAATATCGGCAGCCGGATTGACGTTCTTCAGGTCGTAGATCAGCTGTGCAAGATCTTCGATCGAGTAGATATCATGGTGCGGCGGCGGCGAAATGAGGCCGACACCCGGCGTCGAGTGACGGGTCTTGGCGATAGTCGCATCGACCTTGTGACCCGGCAACTGGCCGCCTTCGCCGGGCTTTGCACCCTGCGCAACCTTGATCTGGATCAGATCGGAGTTGACCAGATATTCCGTCGTCACGCCGAAACGGCCCGAAGCTACCTGCTTGATGGCAGAGCGTTCCGGGTTTGGCGTGCCGTCCGGCAGCGGATAGAAGCGATCCGGCTCCTCACCACCCTCGCCGGTGTTCGACTTGCCGCCAATGGCGTTCATCGCGCGAGCCAGCGTTGTGTGAGCTTCTCTGGAAATCGAGCCGAACGACATCGCACCCGTCGAGAAACGCTTGACGATTTCCGTCGCCGGTTCAACGTCATCGATGGAAACCGGTTTCAGACCGCGCTCTTCAGCGAAACGAATATTGAACAGGCCGCGAATGGTCTTCGCCTGCGCCGACTTGGAATCGAGCATGCGCGTATATTCAGTGAAGGTTTCAGGGTTGGAGGTGCGCACTGCATGCTGCAGTCTGGCAACCGCATCCGGCGACCACAGGTGAGCCTCGCCGCGCATGCGGTAGGCATATTCGCCGCCCACTTCCAGCGAGGTAAGCAGAACCGGATCATTGCCGAAAGCATCGGTGTGGCGACGCACGGTTTCTTCTGCGATCTCATCGAGACCAACGCCTTCAATGCTTGTTGCCGTGCCGAAGAAGAATTTGTCGACAAAGCCCGTCTGCAGGCCAACGGCATCGAAAATCTGCGCACCGCAATAGGACTGGTAGGTCGAGATGCCCATCTTGGACATGACCTTGAGGATACCCTTGCCGATGGACTTAATATAGCGCTTGACGACTTCATTCTCGTCCACTTCCGGCGGGAACTCGCGACGGCGATGCATGTCGAGCAGCGTGTCGAAGGCAAGGTAAGGATTGATCGCCTCGGCGCCGTAGCCGGCGAGGCAGCAGAAATGATGTATTTCGCGCGGCTCGCCCGATTCCACAACGAGGCCAACCGAAGTGCGCAGACCCTTGCGGATCAGGTGATGGTGCACGGCTGCCGTCGCCAGAAGGGCCGGGATCGGAATGCGATCCGGGCCAACCTGACGATCCGACAGGATGACTATGTTATAGCCGCCGTGAACGGCCGCTTCGGCACGGTCACAAAGGCGCTCGATTGCGCCGTGCATACCGGCCGCGCCTTCACCTGTATTGTAGGTGATGTCGAGCGTCTTGGTGTCGAAGCGGTCTTCGGTGTGACCGATGGAGCGGATCTTTTCCAGATCGCCATTGGTCAGGATCGGCTGGCGCACTTCCAGACGCTTTCGGCGTGACGTGCCGACAAGGTCGAAAATATTCGGACGCGGGCCGATGAAAGAGACAAGGCTCATCACCAGTTCTTCGCGGATCGGATCAATCGGCGGGTTGGTGACCTGCGCGAAGTTCTGCTTGAAATAGGTGAACAGCATCTTCGATTTGTCGGACATGGCCGAAATCGGCGTATCCGTACCCATCGAACCGATGGCTTCCTGACCCGTCGTGGCCATGGGTGACATCAACAGTTTGGTGTCTTCCTGCGTGTAGCCGAAGCTCTGCTGGCGGTCGAGAAGACTCACATCCTTGCGCAGCGCACGTGGTTCAACCGGGTTGAGGTCTTCCAGAATGAGCTGCGTGTTGGCGAGCCACTGCTTGTAGGGATGCTTCTGCGCAATCTGGGACTTGATTTCCTCGTCCGAAACGATGCGACCTTCTTCCATATCGATCAGCAGCATGCGGCCCGGCTGAAGGCGCCATTTCTTGACGACCTTCTTTTCCTCGACCGGCAGAACACCGGCTTCCGAAGCCAGAATGACAAAATCGTCGTCCGTCACGATATAGCGCGCCGGACGCAGGCCGTTACGGTCGAGGGTCGCGCCAATCTGACGACCGTCCGTGAAAGCGACAGCCGCAGGGCCATCCCACGGCTCCATGAGCGCCGCATGGTATTCGTAGAACGCACGGCGTTCATCCGACATCAGCTTGTTGCCAGACCATGCTTCCGGGATCAGCATCATCATCGCATGAGCAAGGCTGTAGCCACCCTGATGCAGGAATTCGAGCGCATTGTCGAAGCAGGCCGTGTCCGACTGGCCTTCGTAGGAAATCGGCCAGAGCTTGGAAATGTCATTGCCGAACAGTTCCGAGTCGACCGAAGCCTGACGCGCAGCCATCCAGTTGACATTACCGCGCAGCGTGTTGATTTCGCCGTTATGCGCTACCATACGGTATGGGTGCGCCAGACGCCAGGACGGGAAAGTGTTGGTGGAGAAGCGCTGATGCACCAGCGCCACCGCGCTTTCAAAACGCGGGTCCTTCAAATCCTGATAGTAGGCACCGACCTGATAGGCTAGGAACATGCCCTTGTAGACAACCGTGCGCGCCGACATGGACACGACATAGAAACCCTTATCGTCGCCGTCGTTTTCCTGATAGATACGGTTGGAAATGACCTTGCGCAGAACAAACAGGCGGCGTTCGAAATCGTCGTCCGTCTCCAGCATCGGATTGCGTCCGATGAAGACCTGAACGTGAAACGGTTCGGTTGCAGCAATATCCGGCGCCTTGGAAAGCGATGAATTGTCGACAGGCACTTCGCGCAGGCCGATAAAGGTCTGGCCTTCGGCAGTGATGACCTCCTTGATGATTTCTTCAATATGGGCGCGCAGTTCCGCATCGCGCGGCATGAACAGATAGCCGACGCCATAATGGCCGGGCTGCGGCAGATCGATGCCCTGGCGCGCCATTTCCTCGCGGAAGAAGCGATCCGGAATCTGCACGAGAATGCCAGCACCATCGCCCATCAGCGGATCAGCGCCCACCGCACCGCGATGGGTCAGGTTCTCGAGCATCTTGAGGCCGTTTTCCACGACCTGATGCGACTTCTTGCCCTTCATATGCGCAATAAAGCCAACGCCGCACGCATCACGCTCGTTGCGCGGATCGTAAAGTCCTTGCGCTGCGGGCAAACCCGCCGCCGTCGTTTTTCGCGTCGTTCGGTTGGGAGCGGTCGTCGCAGCTTTGACCGTTCCGTTCTGTACGTTGTGAGAAACCACATTCAATACAGATGGCGTCAAATGCGTCATCGTCATTCCCTCCGTTTGGCCCTCATCATGAGGTGCGCGATCAGTATATACCGAGATGGTGTGACAACCATCCCGCCGTTGCTTTACGTATAAAGGAAGCCTTATCGACAAGGCGTTGGACGAGGTTCCGGGCGTGCGGCAAAGCCGGTGCGAGGAACGATGTTTAGCGCCTTATTCTCATCAGGCTTGGACAGACGACACTCAGCCCACCGGAAAATGGCGCACTAGAATTCCTCCCGTCGCGGTCGGGGCGCCTGTTACCGCCAGGCTATGTGCCTGCCAGTACGGCGCCTCTTTCTGAAACTTTTCGGAGAGCGTTGCGTCACTTCCGTTTGCATCAGCGTTTAATTGGACAGCATTGCTGTCCTAATTACGTATGACAGAATTCAAATTGCCTCACAAGATGGAAACGCAATTTTTCTCATCATCTTCCGTAATAAAATATCAAAAGCCGTGATTTTACTGGATTTTAATTACGTTTAGCCGCCATTGCGTCAGTTTGGCGCGCTTTCGCTCAATCCTGAAGCGCCTAAAAAATAGGCAGTTTGATGACATTTTTCGCGCAAACCGGGCCTTAACCGCTTCTGTCAGACAGGTTATAGAAATATCGACTGTGCGACAGCCCATGCAACCCATCTGGAGGAACACGTGCATTTTGCGTCAGACAATTGGGCAGGCGCCCACCCGAAAATCGCCGAGAGCCTTTCGTTGCATGCTGCGGGTTTTGCGCCAGCCTATGGCGCGAGCGAAATCGACAAGCGCGTGGAACAACGTTTCAACGAATTGTTCGAGCGCGAAGTTGCCGTGTTCTTTGTCGGAACCGGAACAGCCGCCAACTCTTTGGCGCTCGCCAGCGTCAACCGGCCCGGCGGGGTTTCGCTGGTGCACCGTGAAGCACATGTGATCGAGGACGAGTGCGGCGCGCCTGAATATTTTACCGGTGGGGCGCGCCTCCACCCGATTGACGGCGCGCACGGTCGTATCGACCCCGAACTTCTCAAGCGCGAACTGAAGAGGTTTAACCCTGCTTTCGTTCATGCCGGACAGCCCATGGCCGTCAGTATCACGCAAGCGACCGAAGTTGGCACACTCTACCAGCCCGAACATATCGTCACCATTTCCAATATCTGCCGCGATGCTGGTCTGCCGCTGCATATGGACGGCGCACGCTTTGCCAATGCGCTTGTTTCGCTGGACATGACGCCAGCCGAAATGACCTGGAAACAGGGCGTGGACATCGTTTCCTTCGGTGGAACGAAAAATGGCTGCTGGTGCGCCGAAGCATTGGTATTCATGGACCCGGCCCGCGCCAAGGACCTACCATTCATCCGCAAGCGTGCAGCACAGCTTTTTTCCAAGACCCGCTTTGTCGCAGCGCAGTTTGATGCCTATCTGCAGGACAATCTCTGGATTGAGCTGGCAAAACATTCGAACGCACTTGCAGCGCGCCTCGCTGGCCAAATCAATGCGTCGAGCCAGATGCGCCTTGCATGGAAGCCAGAGGCCAATGAAGTCTTCGCCATCATGAAACAGTCGGTCTATGATCGCCTGCGCAATGCCGGAGCAATCTTCTACGACTGGAACCCGCCGCATTCAGAAGTGAACCGCATCAGCGACGGCGAAATTTTCACCCGCTTTGTGACGAGTTTTGCCAATACGGAAGAGGATGTGGATCAGTTCGCCGAGTTGATCATCTGACACTTTTAATGACTATGAGAACGAAAAAGGCGGCGCTTGAAACGCCGCCTCTCTTGTTCATTCTCAACCGAGCTTAATGCGCGGTTTTTGCCTCGATCTGCTGAGCGCTGTCGGAGCCAGCCTTGGCAACTTCGATCTTGCGCGGTTTCATCTGTTCAGGAATCTCGCGCTTGAGATCAATGTGCAGGAGACCGTTCTTGAGGCTCGCACCGGCGACTTCAACGAAGTCGGCAAGCTGGAAACGGCGCTCGAAAGCACGTGAGGCGATACCACGATAGAGAACTTCACCGATATCGGAAGCATTTTCGTCCGCCTTCTGACCCTTGATCGTCAGCAGGTTGCGATGCGCTTCGATTTCGAGTTCACTTTCGGAAAAGCCCGCGACCGCCATGGTGATGCGATAGGTGTTCTCACCCGTGCGCTCGATATTATACGGCGGATAGGACTGGTTACCTTCCGGCGAAGCGAGCGTGTCAAGCATGGAGAAGAGCCGATCGAAACCGACCGTGGAACGATAGAGCGGAGAAAAATCTACGTGACGCATGTATTAGCCCTCCTTTAGAGCGACATGATGCTTGTTTCAGCATGGTCTGTTCCGAAGAGCGCTGAGCGCATTCGGGACCATACACGGCGGCGAAACTCCCTTATGGCGAATTCCTTGATGCCGGCGACCCCTTCAAGGCGACCGCAAAACTCATTTGGGAATGGTTCTTTTTCATTTCAAGGCCGCTTGCCCGCGAAGATTGCGAAACACGGGCTGTCACGCGGCGTAATAACTCCTGATCAATAGGGGCCTACATTTTGGGGGATTCGCCGCACAATGAACCCAAAATGAACATCATCTTTGGCGAGCGTTCAGCTGCTTGGGGCTAATGTCCCACTATGCCTGCTGCAAAGCGGGTTCACTAAAGGATCACGGTTATGAGAAAAGCTGTTCTCGCTTTCGCCGCACTTGCTACCGTCGCGACAGGGATTGCGACACCCACCCTTGGAGCCGATAGCGGCCTGCGCGTTCAGATTCAATATTACGATGATGACGGCTATCGTCCGCCGCGTTCATATCCGGGTCCACGCCCTGATTGGGATGGTGGCCAGGATCGCCGCCCGCGCTGGGGCGACGATTATGGTCGTCGCGACATCATGGGACCGCGCCGTATCGCACGCTCGCTGGAACGCCGCGGCTATGATGTCGGTGACATGCGCCTTAACCGCGACACCTATTTCGTGCGCGCCACAAGGCCGAACGGTCGCCGCGTCATCGTCATGGTCGATGCTTATTCGGGCCGCATTGTCGGCGAGCGCCGCCCAGGCGGGTACTAAGCTCTACCCTCTTCAAGTTTCTCTATAGACCAGCTGGTGTAACGTCCCTTGCACCGGTTGTTCTTTGAGCCGGAAGTTCGTTCTCGAACTTCCGGTTACTTTTTATCATCAATTGCCCCATTATGCTGGAGCCCCATATCACGATCTGAAACAGAAAGGTTCGCAATTGGATGTCGGAACTACTTTTCGAAACCGACGCAAATCCGATTCCGCACGGGATTAAGGCCGGACTGCTCGAAGCGAAGAGCGGCAAGACCCTGCGCTATGCCATTCTGAAAGCCGAAACAAGGCCGATACGAGGAACGGTGGTCCTGCTTCAGGGGCGCAATGAATTCATCGAAAAATATTTCGAAACCATGACCGATCTGAGCGCACGCGGCTTCACGGTCGTAACTTTCGACTGGCGCGGGCAAGGCGGCTCGCACCGGTTGCTGAAGGACCGCCAGCGCGGCTATGTCCGCAGTTTCGACGATTATTCGGACGATCTCGACCTTATCCTTGACCAGATCGCTTTGCCCGACTGTCGTCCGCCCTTCTACATTCTCGGCCATTCCGCCGGTGCACTTGTGGCGCTTTCATCGATGGACAGGCTGACATCGCGCATCAGCCGTATGGTGCTGTGCGCGCCCTTCATGGGGCTCGATGGACAGAAACTTAGCGACGATAATGTACGTCGTATCGCCGCCGCTTTTCGATGGCTCGGCCTCAGCCGGGTTTATGCCTCCGGCGGACGCAGGCTGGCTTCGCGTCCTTTTGCAGGCAATCCGCTGACCAGCGATCCGGCACGCTTCATGCGTAATATGGAAATTCCACGGCTTCACCCGGATCTTGCACTTGGCGGTCCGACCGCCCGGTGGCTCTGGAGCGCCCTCGAGACCTCGCGACGCATAAATCAACCGGATTTCTACAGCGGATCAACGGTACCGGTTCTCATCATTGCCGCTGGCGCCGACCGCGTGGTTTCCACGTCGGTGATCGAGCGTTTTGTCGCCCGCACGCGCAATGTCTCGCTGACGACAATTACCGGCGCACGTCATGAGATGCTTCAGGAAGCTGACTTTTATCGTGAGCAGCTCTGGGCCGCCTTCGATGCCTTCATTCCAGGCTCGTCCGAGGTCGAAACCATGCCGGAGACCATTGAACCGATGGCCTCCGGTATTTAGCTAGCTATTCAGCAGATCAAGCGCTGCCCTGTGCAGTTCAGGAGAAGCGGCGGCGACAACATCGCCGCCCTTTTCCGCCGGGCCGCCATCGCGTTGCGTCACCACACCGCCAGCCTGCTCAATCAGCGGAATAAGCGCGACGATGTCATAAGGCTGCAGACCTGCTTCAACTACAATGTCGGCAAAGCCGCTTGCCAGCATCGCGAACGCATAGCAATCGACTCCATAGCGGGACAACCGAACAGCGCTTTCCAGCCGATCAAATCCCTTGCGGCTTTCACCCTTGAAAAGAGCGGGCGTCGTCGTGAACATCGTGGCATCGGCCAAGGTTGCATTCTTGCGCACCGACAAACGGCGAGGCGCGTCTTCGCCGCCATTACGCATGAGATAAGCGCCATTGCCGTCGCTGTAGAACAACTCGCCGGTGAAGGGTTGCGACATCATTCCCGCTTTGGCATCGCCGTCGACTGTCAGCCCCAAAAGCGTGCCCCAAACCGGCAGGCCGGAAATGAAAGCACGGGTTCCATCGATGGGATCGATGACCCAGACATGGCTGCGGTCAATATTCTCCGGCCCGTATTCTTCCCCAAGAATACCATGGTCGGGAAAAACGCTGCCAATAACCGCACGAATCGCACGCTCTGCCGCCCGGTCCGCTTCGGTCACCGGATCGAAACCGACACTATATTTGTTGTCTATTTCCGTCAGCTGACGAAAACGTGGAAGCGTCTGAGCAGATGCAGCTGCAGCCACTTCGGAAAAAAATGCCTTATCGATCAGCAACCCCGAACTCCTGTTTCCAAGACATGGCGCATACTTATGCAAACCATGCTAATTTTGCCTACATAACGAGCACACTAGAATAAGCCCAAAAAATGTGCGCATTTTCTTGACGTTACCGCTATTCGGACGTAACTTAAATCCCAGACAGGTTTTCCTGTCGATGCCTTTCGGGGCATTTCCTCCCTAGTCTTTGACCGCGCTCGTATCGTTCGGGCGCGGTTCTTTTTATTTGCGAGAAGCGCTCGACGGAACGAATTATTCTGCTGCCAGAGGCGGCGTAATAAAGAGATCGTCCGGTAAGGATGTCAGGTCGCTCAGAAAACCATGCAGATCAGCACAGAGCGTTTCGAAACCGGCAAGCTTGTGCAGGCTCTGCTCATTCACATAAAGACTGCGATTGATCTCGATCTGGAGAGCGTGGCAAGCCATGGCGGGTCGCCCGTAATGCTCCGTGATAAACCCGCCCGCATAGGGCTTGTTGTGCGCAACAGTATAGCCCAGATCCTGTAGCAGATCGATGGCAGCCTGCGTCAGCCTTTCGCTGCATGACCGACCGAAACGATCACCAACGATAAAATCCGGACGCGATCCAACTTCACCGGGCCGCGAACCACCAGGCATCGAATGACAATCTATCAGTACCGCATAACCAAAACGCTGACGGGTGGACTGAAGCAATGTATCAAGCGTCTGATGGTAGGGCTTGTAGAGGTCTTCTATACGGTAAAATGCTTCGGCGAGCGGAATGCGCCCCGGATAGATCAACTGCCCCTCACCGACCAGACGCGGCACCGTACCAAGCCCGCCGGCAACGCGCGCCGACTGGCTGTTGACGAAAGGCGGCAATGGCTCAGCAAACATGCGCGGGTCAAGTTCGTAGGCCTCACGGTTCACATCGAGGAAAGCGCGCGGGAAATGGGCCTTGAGTAAGGGCGCCCCGAGCCGCATGGCGGAAGCAAAAAGCTCATCGACATAGCAGTCTTCCGAATGACGTATGCTCAAGGCGTCGAGACGCGACGCTTCGACGAAAGAATGCGGGTAATAGCGTCCGCTATGCGGTGAATTAAAGACGAACGGAATACGCTGTTCCGCCGGAGCGCAGATCTCGAAGGGCGGTATCAGACTAAAATCGCGCTCCAAACTCATTCTTCACCCGTTTTCGGCCTGATCATTCAGGCCATTCGACGACGATCCACGTCAGTATTGCAATAAATTACGTCAGACGGCCCATGCGTGCAAATGGCTGGAAGCCGAATCTTCCGGCCTTCGCATGGCATGCATATGCGACAATCCTGTCACACTAAACAGCTTGTTGCCAAATACGCGCCATAACAATTAACATTCACGCGAGTATTCATTTCATATTTACCAAAGAAGCGTTTTCTACGGTGGATATCGAGTCGTAAGGATCAGCTTTCGGGCGATGAACACGACACAGAATTCGGACGGAACAATGAAGAGAATCCTTCTAGCTGAAGATGACAATGATATGCGCCGTTTCCTCGTCAAGGCGTTGGAAAAAGCCGGCTATCACGTAACGCACTTCGACAATGGAGCGAGCGCTTATGAAAGATTGCAGGAAGAACCTTTCTCCCTTCTGCTGACCGATATTGTCATGCCGGAAATGGACGGCATCGAACTGGCGCGCCGCGCGACAGAAATCGATCCGGACCTGAAGATCATGTTCATTACCGGCTTCGCCGCTGTTGCACTCAACCCCGATTCGGACGCACCGCGCGACGCAAAGGTACTTTCCAAACCATTCCACCTGCGTGATCTGGTAAACGAAATCGAAAAAATGTTGATCGCCGCATGAGGCGATCCCGCAGATTTGCGGCCCTTTGTTTTATCATCAACAAAAAGACGAAAAAACTTCATAAAAGGGCATTGACGGGCGCAACGTGATATGGTGTATGCGCCACATCGAATGGGCGTGTAGCTCAGCGGGAGAGCACTACGTTGACATCGTAGGGGTCACAGGTTCAATCCCTGTCACGCCCACCATTCGATCTCCTTGAAATTGTTAAGATAATTTGCACAAACTAATCGTTTGCTCCAAGAATGAGTTTAGCTTAGCAACAGGCTAGCAGCTTCAAAATCATGATGGCTTTTTTGTACTTACATAGGCAAACGTCGACTCCTTAGCACTGCTGATTTTCCTTGGCCGTCCTTCTAACGATCGGCATTCAATCGCAACATTCATACGAGATTATCGGGTTTTAACTAACAAGAACTCAGAAGCGGTCGTCACTGACGCGTTGATCGAGCCATCTCATTGCCGGTCGAGATGCTCGCAATCAGCGTTCGGCACTTCTCTTGAAATGCGACATCACATTTGATGAGCGTAATACTGATGCCACGCCCGGTTCTGAGCCGTTCATTGGAACCATTTGGACGGGCCTTTCGTTTTTCCTGTTTCTCTGCCTTTCATGCTGATGTCTACAGAGAATGGATTGGGTCCATTTCGACCCGAAAGAGCGACAATGAGAAATCTTGAGAAAGCTCGCGCCCAAATGGTGGAGCAGCTTATCCATCACGGTATCCACGACACGCGCGTGCTGGAAGCGATGGGCACGGTGGCTCGTGAGAAATTCATTGATGAAGGCTTTATCGAGTTTGCCTATGAAGACACACCTCTACCAATCAAAAATTGCCAGACGATCTCACAACCATATATGACCGCCTTCATGATTGCATCGGCGCAGCTAGATGGGGCTGAACGCGTCCTCGAAATTGGAACAGGCTCCGGCTACGCCGCGGCGATCATGGCACAGATAGCCGGTCAGATATTCACCGTCGAACGGTATTCCTCCCTTGCCGAAGCCGCGCGACAACGCTTCGAAGACCTTCGCTGCGATAATATCCATGTGCGTACGGGCGACGGCAGCAATGGTTGGCCAGAAGAAGCTCCTTTCGATGCGATCATTGTTGCAGCAGGCGCTCCGGACATCCCCTCACCCCTCAAGGAGCAACTCAAACCAGGCGGGCGGCTCATCATACCGGTCGGCAGTATGGCGGGTGCCCAGCGCCTTCTGTGCATCACTCGTAAATCTACGGAGGAATTCGACGAGGAAGATCTCGGCGGCGTGATGTTCGTACCGCTTGTGGGAGACAGGGCTTGGCCCGACATGAACTGATATGATTTGGGCCGCGAAGAACGGGAGAAGACCATGATCGAAAACGGATACAAACTTCACAAAAATGGCGATGGCACCTGGTCGGTGATTGACGCCTTCAAGGGCAATCCGATCACGTTCGAAGGCAAGCTGCAAATCGCATTGAACGAAGAAGAGGCAAAGCGGGTTCTCGAGCATCTCAACCGTCAGAATCTTGAACGCCACCCCGAAGACGGCAGTGGACGCTTGCCGTGACTTCTAAGCGCGCCCCAAAACATGAAGTGATCAAATGGGGCAATCTTAAACAGTCAGGAAGCATATCGTTGATGCTTGCGAAAGGAGAATGAGATGCCGCTCTTCAACGAAGCAAGCCGCATTTATAAGCCAGAAGAAGTGAACTTTATGCGCAGCTGCTTTTCCAACGCCGCGATCATTCTTGAAGAAAGCGACAGGGAATATGCTGCGACCGACCTTTCTTCTGCAATCGTTATGCTTTACCAAAACGGGCTGAGGGATTTGAACTACATTGCGGAATTGGCGTCGGGACTTGCCCACAAGAGATATATGGAGCGTCACCCTGATGCGCCCGTCGCAGCGAATGTGAACGTTCTGCCCGGCTCGAAGGGCCCTTCCTGAATTCCCAGCCCAACTAGAGTTCGCCTATCGACACGGGTTAGTTGCAATCACGAATTCTGCTCGGCGTCTATAAACTTGTTAAAGCGGCTATCGCCCATTTCTTCGTAGAGGAAAGCGAGCTTTCGATCGTCAAAGATGGTGAAGAAATCATCCCAATTGATTTCCTCCAGATTGTGGTCTTTTTCTGCGAAATCGATACGCAATATGCCGCCTTCGCTGCCGGTTTCCACCATTGCGGGCCGCCCGTTTCGGTCTTCCGCCCACCGGCGGATCTTGTCGTGGTCACGTGTGATCTGAGCCATGGTTCTACCCTTCCGCTTTAAATTTCTTCGCTTCTTCAAGCAATTTTTTCCGATCCCTTCCAAACCGCTCGATCAACTGGCTAGCTTGCAGCGGAGAAATATCCGAGTTCTCGGCCAGGAACTTGATGTCTTCATCATCCGTCAGCGGGGTGGTTGATTTCTCGTTCATGATTGATCCTCATTTCTGGTGAGCGGGCGCCTGCACCGGCTGGTCGCCGCCCGTGCCGGTCTCTGGTCGGTCATTTTCTACCGGCGGCTTGGTCTTCTGGTCGGCGGAACCTATGGCGGGAGGTGTCTGGATGTCTTGCTTTTGCGTTACCGATCCACCACCGGTCAGGCTCCACCCGAGAAGGAGAAGGAGCAGAACTGCCACTATGACTAATACGAAGCGCGGAAAATATCGGAGCGCTCGCGGCGAAGCCTGTCTCTCCCCTCGTTCACGTTCTGATCGCTTGTTCATGACCACATCCATGAGACTATAAAATATCCGATGACAACCACGGCAATGATGAACCACCAGACCATGTAGGCTGGACCTTCACGCATCTGCGTAGTTTTTCTTGCGGATCGCGCATTCTCTTTCGGTGGCCATGCGCGCAGGCCGGACGCATGACTGGAAGCATTGCTGTCATCGGGTTTTACCGGAGCCGCTAACGGCCGTGTCCCGTGATCTTCAGCCGGTTGAGCGCTGCCGCCAGCCTCTGCATCTGTTTCCATTGGCGCTACCGCAGGATCAAAGCCGGGAACCTTGTCGCCGGTTTCACCCCGTTGGATCGCGCCTCTTGCGCGAGCGCCAGAGCTTTTATCCGGTGGAACTGTTTTCATCATTATGGGCCTCTAAGCTCCAACCATGAGGAAAACCAATTGTTCCGCAGAATTTCATTGCTTCAACCTTGCCATTTCCCGCTCCATCATTCGGTGCTCCTTTTCACTCAATGAAACAATCCGAGGTTTGAAAGGTTGGGCCGCCGTCTCAATAAACGGAGGTTTCCATGAAACACGATCCGAAAACCGGCACCACCGATCAGAAGCCGAAATGGGAAGGCCCGCCGGAAAACCGGCCTCGTGGTTACGAACCCGCTGACGACGATCCCGCAAAGAAACGCGATGCCGCGGGGCACAATCTTGCCGATCCTGACCGCAAAAACCTTGCTGATGCGTTGAGTGAACCCAAGCACACCAGGAGAAAGGGAGGTGGAAAATGACAGTGTCTTCCCTTCCTCCCCTCAAAGCTATCGCGCTCAATGCCACCTTGAAGCGAAGTGCAGACCAGAATCCATCTTCGACCGACAGGATGCTACATTATCTCGATACACATCTTGTTCCTTATGGCGTGCAAACGGAGCATGTGCGGCTGAGTGAATTCAACATCGAACCCGGCGTTACATCGCGCGAAGGCGAAGACGACGAGTGGTCGGCACTCAGAACCAAAATCCTCGATGCGGATATTCTTATTTTCGGCACGCCGATCTGGCTCGGTCAACCATCAAGCATCTGCAAGCGCGTGCTGGAACGTATGGATGCATTTCTTTCAGAGACCGATGATGCCAACCGAATGCCGTCTTACGGGCATGTCGCCGTCGCGGCAGTGGTTGGGAACGAGGACGGGGCACATTTCGTGTCATCGCAGCTCTATCAGGCGTTGAACGATGTGGGCTTCACCCTCCCCGCCAACGGCGTAACCTATTGGGTGGGCGAGGCGATGCAATCAACCAATTTCGTCGATCTGGGAGAAGTACCCGAAACCGTCGTTTCCGCTACGAAAATGTTGGCTGCCAATTGCGCACATCTGGCACGATTGTTGAAGACCGCTCCTTATCCCGGTTCAGACTAACGAGGAGGTTGGCGCGCAACGCATTGTCGGCTGGCCCGGATTGACCGGGCCGGGCGATGGATGTTCAGGCATAGGAAGGGGCGGTATCTGTTCGGGTTCGTCGGGGCTGAACGGCCCCTTATCTGGTTGCGGAATGGTCTCCGGCGGCTCAACCGGAATGCCTTCAGGTTCATTTTCAGGAATTTCCGGCGGGTCGGACGGTGTCCCCGAAGCCGCAGATAGAGTGATCGTCCACCATTCAGCGATATAGATTTTCATTGGTCTCTCCGTTGTCCAAAGCAGGTTAAGCCTGATCTGGTTTGCCGTAAGCCTTGCGCAACTCTTCTTTGGCGGTTTCCAGCACTTGCTTGCGATTTTCCGGCAAGTTCTTGCCAGCGCGATTGACGTAGAAGGTCAGCATGGACATGGCCGAGCGAAACGGTTCCACCTTGCGTTTGTGGCTCTTGTCAGCCGAGCGTTTCAAGGAAGCTGCGATTTCCTTCGGATCATCCTGCTCGAACACATGCGGTTCGAGATCTAGCGCGTCGCTGTGTTCGGTCACGTCGGCTGACCATTTCTTTGCCTGGACCATATCAAAACTCCTGTGTTGCAAGTTTCGATAACCGCCGAGGGCAGCTCATGTTCCCTTTCACTTGTCTGCAGCCGTGATCCAAGGTCCAGTGCCCCAGAGTTTCGTCACTCTTGGTGGAACAATGTGCCTGCAAGCTTGTTCGGAGCGCAGTTAACCACCGGGTCGTCGGAACGGAGAAAGCACAATGTTCAACACTGCACCCTCAAACATCCAGTTACTCTTCTTCAACAAGGATCGCGTCGGAGCGGGCGAACCATCCCAGCACGAAACACGGGATCATCAGGCACGCCCGACGCACGAACAGTCCAACGCACCCGGCAATCCACGTCGGCCTCAAGCGGAGGATCGGCAAAAGGACTTCGATTTTGACTACCCCAATAGCGCGCGCCCGAATGACCTTGCCAATCCCGGTCCGCGTGAAATGAGACGCGAACGCAGCGATCGAGACTGATCGCCCCCCTTACAGGAGCAGAAGATGCCTGCGAAATCCAAAGCACAACAACAGGCAGCCGGCGCGGCCTTGGCTGCAAAACGCGGAGACAAATCAAAAAGTGAACTCCGTGGAGCGTCCAGGGAAATGGCCAAGTCAATGAGCGAGAAAGAGCTCGAAAAAATGGCCTCCACCAGACAGAAGGGTAAGCCGGAACATAAATCGAAGTCCTGACAGAATGAAGAGGAAGTAACGATGATCGTCCTGAAATCGATTGCCGTCGTCACGTACGCCGTCGCATTACCAAGGCTGGAGCCCTGTTCGTCAACATCGGACAAAGGGGACGTATCCCCAGAAAGTCCCTCACAACCGGCCAGCTCCCCGACGCAACCCTGATCGCGACTGCTCGCCTGTTTTTTTCGATCGCGCGAAACAAAATTATTCCTAGCGGGTTAGGTGCGCCGTCGTCGCAATTTTCAACCGCACGACAAGAACAGTTCATAACCACAAGGAGGAGCCGGAAATGGCCAGCACCAAGCAACGCAATCTCGATGACCTATTCTACGACACGCTCAAGGACATTTATTATGCGGAGCGTAAGATCTTGAAAACGCTTCCCAAAATGTCCCGAGCGGCCACTGATGAAAAGCTCAAGAACGCGTTCGAAAAGCACCGGGAACAAACCGAAGGACATGTCGAACGTTTGCAGCAATGCTTCGAGATTCTCGGCAAGCGTGCGCAAGGCAAGACCTGTGATGCCATTGAAGGTATTATCGCTGAAGGGGAAGAGATCATCGAAGAGTTTTCGAATAGTCCCGCCCTTGATGCCGGTTTGATATCTGCGGCCCAGGCGGTCGAACATTACGAAATCACGCGTTACGGCACATTGAAGCGTTGGGCCGAAACCCTGGGCCACAAGGATGTGGCGAAACTCCTCGACCAGACCCTTCAAGAAGAGGGTCAGACCGATAAGGACCTGACGAAACTCGCGGAGTCCTCTGCCAATCCCCGTGCGGAAGCCGCCTGAGCGCAGACTTTTCAAGACCGCTAGCGAGGTGATGACATGGAAAGTGCCCTATTCCGGGGTGATCCTACGGGAAAAATTCGTGTCGTTTGCCAGTCTTCCGACAGTCCTCACAATGTAGCCAGCGTGGAAGCGTTGGCTGCCCGCTTATGTTCGCTGACCGGCAGGCAATTGCGGCCCACCCTGCAAAGCTTTGACGAGAACAACGAAACGTTTTTCGTACCGACTTTTGCTCTGGTCCGCCAGGACGGGCACCCCGAAATGAGCGTTGAGAACTTCTACGGCGGCATCGTTCACCACGGTTTTATGGCAACGAAACTCGTTACCCATCCACACTGGCACGACGATGACAATTTGCCGGAAGGTTGGGCAGGACCCTTTGCAGCTTGTTTACAGGATTGTGTTCTACCCGGCTTTTCGGTCTTTTCACATGGCCATGCACTGGATGCCGCTGGTGCCCTGCTAAAAAAGCACAAGGTTCGATTCAAAAATCCCTATGCGTCCGGCGGCAAAGACCAGACCGTCATCGAAACCGTTCGCGCCCTCGACCGATTTCTGGAAACCGTGTCTGATCGCGAAATTGCGAACGGGCTCGTCGTCGAAGAGGACGTTGAAAACTCTACCACCTATTCCGTCGGACAGGTCCAGATCGAAGATCACATCGGAAGCTATCTAGGCCGTCAATATACTTCGCACGACGAGGACGGGAGTAAAGTTTATGCGGGTAGCCGTTTGCGTGTGGTGAGCGGCGGCTGGGACGCTCTGCTTCACCAAGTCCAATCGCCCGTTGCACGTAGGATCGTAGAGAATGCCAGACGTTACGATGAAGCAGCTCTGCAACATCTCGGTCTCGTTGCGTCGCGCAGAAACTACGACGTTCTTGTCGGGCCGATAACGGAAAATGGCGTCCGCTGCGGCGTATTGGAACAATCATGGCGTGTGGGAGGTGCCTCCCCTGCCGAAGTTCTGGCATTGGAAAAACTGGCGCAGGACGAAACTGTTACCGCCGTACAGGCAGTATTGCGCGAGAGCTATGGTCAGCCATCTACATTCAACGAGGACGATTTCGTCGTTTACGTCGGCGACGACGATTTCGGACGACCTCTCCACAAATATGCGCGAATAGAGAAAATCTATCATGATCCGTAACGCCACCGCCGTCAGCGTCGACCAGCACGAACTGGCCGCGACTGTCATTTCTCCGGATACCACCATTCCGGGCGTTCTATTTCTGCACGGTTGGGCCGGTAGCCAGGAACGCGATATCGAAAGAGCAAATGCGATATCCTCGCTCGGTTGTGTTTGTCTTACCTTCGACATGCGCGGCCATGGGGAATTGCTGTCCAGCAACAAAACCGTAACGCGCGGTGAAAATCTTGACGATGCTATTGCTGCATATGACCGGCTGGCCAGCCTCAAAATGGTCGAAGACGGTTCGATTGTGGTCATAGGAAGCAGCTATGGAGGGTATCTCGCGACATTGCTGACCGAATTTCGGCCCGTCCGTTGGCTGGCATTAAGAGCCCCGGCACTTTATCGTGACCAGCTTTGGCAAGTCCCTAAAGCACGGCTCGACCGCAGTGACCTGCAATCCTATCGTTCGACACTCGTAAAGTTTGATGATAACCGCGCACTTCGACAGGCCCGAGAATTTCTTGGCGATGTACTGCTGGTCGAGTCCGAACACGACATCATCGTCCCACATCCCACGGTCGCAAGTTATCAAACTGCCTTCATCAATTCTCAATCGTTGACCGTTCGGATGATAGGTGGCGCGGATCACGCACTTACCGGAGACCATCATCAAAAGGTCTACAATCAGCTTTTGACCCGTTGGATCAGAGAAATGGTTCTCGGAGCACGCTAACGGAACAATGTAAGGGTTCATTGGTTGGGACAGTCCCTCAGAAACAAGGGAGCCAACGATGAAACGGTCTATTCGAAATCTCGCAGGCGCAGCCTTCTTGCTGCTCGCACCAGCGGCGTTTGCCCAAACTACACCTACTGAAGAACCTCAGACTCCCGCAGTTACCACGCCCGGAGAGAAAAATCCGAAGGCACCGGTGCCTGGGCAGAACAGTTTTACCGAGGATCAGGCAAAGGAACGCCTGACCGAAGAGGGGTTCAGCAACATTATGAATCTTCAACTCGGCGAAGATGGCATCTGGCGCGCCGAAGCCGCGCGTGACGGTCAGCCTGTCAAAGTTCTTCTCGACTTTCAGGGAAACATCACCACGCAGTGACCGGTTGTAGTCGCAACACCATAAAGGAGATAAAAATGGCTTATATCACGGGTCTATTCGACAATCACGACGAAGCCGTCGATGCCGTTAGAGCGCTCGAAGAAGCCGGGATTCCGGCTGAAAATATCAGCCTGATTTCGAATAACACAGATGGTCGATATGCAGGCGAGGCCCTGAAGGACGAAGAGAGCGCAGTCACAGGTGCTGAAACCGGCGCCGGTCTTGGTGCAGTAGCAGGCGGTGGTGCCGGGCTGTTGACCGGGCTGGGCCTGCTATCCATACCGGGTGTCGGTCCGGTCGTGGCGGGCGGTTGGCTCACCGCCACACTGGTCGGACTGGTCGGCGGAGCGACTGCCGGCGGCGTCGCAGGCGGTATTGTGGGCGCTCTCGTGGAAACCGGCGTGCCCGAAGAAGAGGCGCAGGCCTATAGCGAAGCCATTCGCCGTGGCAGTACTCTGGTTGCCGTTCGTTGCGATGAGACGGAGCGAGAGAAGGTCGAAGCTATTCTTGATGATTGGGCGCGGGTCAATATCGGCCAAAGACGCGATGCTTATATCGAAGAAGGATGGGAGAGCTTCAATGCGTCGGGCGCGCCCTACACTGCGGACGAAATTGAACGCGAACGTCAGCGCTGGGGCTAGGCGGATTGACTATGAAAGAAGTAGATCCGCGCAAGGCCCGTCAAGGTTTGAATGGGCGGCGTATTCTAATGATACTCATTTCCAGCCTAATACTGGCCGTGATTGTCTGGGGCGCAGTCGAATTTTACGGGAAAATGCGCCCCGGTCGCGGTTTCATGGATGACAATAGCAAGCCGCCTGCATCCACGGAATCGCAGCCGCCACCTTCGGCCACAGGTCGGCAATGACATCTTCAGCAATCGCGTGTCACCGGCACATTCTTAAACAAGTCTGCGCAGAAGCGCGGACTTGTCGGCGTTGCGAACTCTATCGAAATGCTACACAGACCGTTTTCGGCGAAGGCCCCATCGATGCCCGAATTTTCTTCGTTGCCGAACAACCCGGCGACAAGGAAGACATCGAAGGCCGCCCCTTGATCGGCCCGGCCGGCCAACTCTTCGACACCTGCCTCAGTGAAGTCGGGATCAAACGAGAGCGATGCTATATCACCAATGCGGTAAAACATTTTCGACACACCCAGCGCGGCAAGAGACGTCTTCACCGGCGCCCCTCTACCAGCCATATCGAGGCCTGTCGCTGGTGGCTTCAGCGTGAAATTGACCTAGTTGAACCCCGGATCATTGTTGCGCTGGGCGCAGTTGCCGCCCGCTCCCTTCTCGGCAAACCGGTCAAAATCGCCGCGACGCGCGGTCGTCCTCTGGAGTTCGAGAACCATATTATTCTTGTGACGATCCATCCATCCTACCTGCTACGCTTGCGTGCCGAAACTGGCTTTGAGCGCGAGCGCTCGATGTTTCTCACGGAGTTGACCAAAGTCGCGGAGTTCGAATGCGGCACCGAAACGTGAAGTTTATTACAGTGGTTTCCCCGGAACATCATTTGCTCTTTCTGGTTAGGCTTATGTCACGCGCGACAAATTCCACTCCCAACAATCAATGGTCTGAAACCACTGAAAGGAAAGAGAATGGCACAGAACCACACGCAAGGTGGCACACAAGAACAACACGTGAAAGCCGGCCAGCAGAGCCATAAGAATGATGGCAAGCATGCGAGCAGCGGAGGCGGCGAAAAGCAACAGCAGCAGGCGTCTTCCCGTGGGGGAACCCATGAACAGCATGTAAAGGCAGGTCAACAGAGCCATAAGAATTCATAATTCAAAGGGGCGGCTTCGTGCCGCCCCATTCTCAAACCGGACTTTTGTTCGGAAAGGCTAAGACGATGTCTTTCAAGCCAAATCCCGATTACATGCTGGAGCCGGAACATCTCGTAGCGATGATACCGGCTTTGCGAGCGTTTTCCCGTACATTTTACCGCCAGAAAGAAGATGCTGAGGATCTCGTTCAGGAAACATTGCTGAAAGCACTGGCCAATCGGGAAAAATACGTTCCCTATTCGCCGCTGAAATCCTGGCTTTTTACCATCATGCGCAACACGTTCTGCACGCGTATTCGCATCCAGAAGCGTGAAGCACCGGGCGTGAGCGAGTGCGTTTCACCCATAGTTTCAGTCAAAGCCTCGCAAGAGCTGACGCTCGAGGCACACGACGTGCAAACAGCAATGGAAACCCTGCCCCACAAATATCGCCGCGTTCTGGCATTGGTGGTGTTGGAAGGCCAAAGCTATGAACGAACGGCCCAGCTTTGCGAGTGCTCAATCGGAACGGTGAAAAGCCGCCTGCATCGCGCTCGCCATAAACTCCACGAAATCGTGGAATGCGCCTAGATGAGGTTATCCAGGCATCTGCATTCGAAAAATCGTGCTGTGGTTCGTGATGTGAAATCAACACGAGACATCTTGTCAATCGTTTTCAGACATGGCCAACTGTTTGTAATGATTAGATCTAGCGATGATACGATGCGTCTATTCTCAGGAAAGCGCATTTTGATTTTTGAAGATGATTTTCTGCTTTCAGAAGAAGCAGAAGCCTGTCTGACGAAGGCTGGCGCTGTCGTACTCGGTCCCGTAAACACGGCTGATCAAGCACTGTATTATCTGGAACGTGAGAGGGTAGACGCTGTTGTTATGGATGTCACTCTGGAACCGGAAGCGGTGCTTCCGGTTGTCGCTGAACTGGAACAGAGCGCCATATCCTTCATATTCGCCCTATCAGACACCCCCGTCTTGGACAGTCTGGGCTTCGCAGGATTTGTACTCAGCGCGCGCCACAGAGACCTGTCCACAATAGCGGAAGCATTGTTTCTTCATCGTAACCTGGAACATTAATAGTCCAAATCGATTGATCACTGTTTCTCCTCCAAATGCTTCTGAACGTCTGGAACAGACAGCGTACTTCGTTGTTAGGGCGACAGGGCGAAAAGGAAGGACTAGTCGATATGGAAAGCCAATATCCCAAGCCACCATTCGAAACAAAGCAGCAACCGATGCCGGGCATAACCGATAAGATGAATCCGAAACCGGATCATGGCGAAACATCCTATAGGGGTTCGGGAAAACTGAAGGGGTTGAGGGCAGTCATTACTGGAGGAGACAGTGGCATTGGTCGTGCGGTTGCGATTGCGTTTGCACGGGAAGGCGCGGATATCCTGATTGCTTATCTGGAAGAGGATGAGGATGCACTGGAAACCCAAGCGCTTATCGAGAAAGATGGTCGAAAAGCCGTCTTAATGAAATGCGATATCCAGCATGCCCAGACCTGTCGCGACCTGATTGATCGTGCGGTAGGCGAACTAGGAGGAATCGATATTCTGGTGAACAATGCGGCTCATCAGGCAAGTTTCTCCGAACTCGATGATATCAGCGACGAAGAATGGGAGCTGACATTTCGCGTCAATATTCACGCGATGTTTTATCTGACAAAAGCCGCCCTTTCTCATATGAGACCCGGCGCTGCGATCATCAATACGGCTTCCATCAATTCAGATATGCCGAATCCAACTCTTCTGGCCTATGCGACGACAAAGGGTGCGATCCAGAATTTTACCGCTGGGTTGGCCCAGCTTCTTGCAGAAAAGGGAATCCGTGCCAATGCGGTTGCGCCCGGTCCGGTTTGGACCCCGCTCATACCGTCGACCCTTCCTGATGAAGCGGTACGTAATTTTGGCAAACAGACGCCAATGAAAAGACCGGCCCAACCAGCGGAACTCGCTTCCGCATATGTCATGCTGGCAGACCCGCTATCGAGTTTCACGTCCGGCGCTACAATTGCAGTCACTGGCGGCAAGCCGATTTTGTGATGCGTACTCGTTCGCTTTGCGGCTATGGCTCCACTGCATTGTTATTTTCGTGGATCAATCAGCGCTATGCCGAATTCCGGTCGATAGGTCCGCACCATAGTGCTGGTATTTTCCTTAATCATTACTTCGAGCGTCGGCCGCACCAAGGCTTCAATCAGGTGCCCGCCTTTCGCCTCACCGTTACGAATTCCCAAAACCACATGCAAATGAAGAATCGGACTGCCCTCTTCGCCCAGAGCGCAATCACCCAGCAAGCTAAGTACCTCGCACTGCTCGTCAAGTTCGATCCGGTGATAGTCTTGTCGCTCAAGGTCGAAAAATCCAAGCGTAGCGCGTCGGAAAGCTCCAATCGCGGTTACCGAGGCTGCTGTTAGATCCTGTCCCCGGACAAACCGGGTAAGTGTCGCGACCACCGCTTCTTCCGGAGCGAGAATGACGACGAAGATCCGTTGCCCCGCTCCTTCTCCCAGCAGTTTGAATTGCATTATCTGTGCCTCCTGTTTTCAGGTTTTTGAAGATGCAACCAATAGCGGGACAAAAAGTTTCAGCTTGCCATCAAAGGAAAATTCGGTCGCAACTCATTTCCAGATTTGTCCGCTACCGTACCAAAAATCATTTGCCGGATCAGAGTGTTATAGAATCCCAACCGTAAAAGAGAGTTGGGGGGGCACAACGGCGAATAGCTGGTACTTTGCCCGAAGTAGCACAGATGTACGACGAATCTAAACTGCACAACCGCCTGTTGAAGAGCCTGCCTCCAGAAATTCTCAATAGTATTTGTTCGTCCCTGGAACCTGTCACGCTTGAGCGTGGTCAAGTTATTGTCAGGGCCAATCAATCGATCGACTATCTATACTTTCTTTGCGGCGGGATCAGTTCGGTCATCGCCGTATCGACCAGAGGTCAGCTGGTAGAGGCTGGCATGGTCGGACGCGAAGGGTTTTCACCAACGTCAGGAGCGGTTGGCGCCACAACCAGCATTCATGAAATTATCATGCAAGTCAGCGGCTACGGTCATCGGATTGCCGTCAGTGCTGCACGAGAGGAAATCAATCGCAACAGCGTGTTTGCCAGTTTGTTGGCCCGTTACATTCAGACTTTTGCCTCACAGGTTTCTTATACTGTCTGGGCCAACGTAAACTTGCATGTTCACGAGCGGCTGGCGCGCTGGCTCTTGATGTCACATGATCGTGTTGACGGGGATGAAATTATCCTGACCCACGACTTCATCGCTCTCATGCTCGGTGTAAGACGCCCCAGCATTACGACAGGACTTCACCTACTGGAAGGCAAAAAACTGGTGCGATCAGAGCGAGGCCGCATCACAATACGTGACCGTAGGGGTCTCGAAGAATTTGCTGGCGAAGCCTACGGAAAACCCGAAGAAGAATATAGCCAGCTTTTCGGCGCTCAAAACTAGATGTCACCGACAGGTTCAAATCCCTGCATCAGCCGCACGTATTCCTTTTCCGGCCAGCCATAGGCATCTCGAGCATAGCGTTCCAGCCCGTGACGATTACGAATAAAGACAACTCCTCGTTCAGACTTGATCAAGCCCAATCCTTCAAGAACATGAAGAGAAGTCGTGACACTTGGCCGACGAACTGCAAGCATTATCGACAGGAACTCGTGAGTGATTGCTATTTCTTTGCCTAATATTCGGTCATCACACATCAGCAACCATCGGGCCAATCGTTGCGTGACTTCATGAATGGCATTCGAGACGGCGGTATAGGCAAGCTGAACGGAAAACGCCTCGATAGAGCGGATCATGATCCTGGAAAAACTGCGGCTTTCGTCCATCCACCGCCGAAACTTCTCATAAGGCATTTCATAACCTTGCGCAGCAACCTGAACCAGGACGTCATAAGAACTGTTTTCGACACCAGCGATTGCAGACGTTGGAATATACCCATCGAAGCCGAAAATTCCCGCTTCTGCACGTTTTCCTTCGGCGGTCGTCACAATAACCGAGCCGATGCCTGTCGTAAGAAAATAAACTTTCGCGATCGGCTTCCCCGTTTCTGCAAGCACCGTCCCACGCGGAAGTTCCACATAAGTAGTTTCCTGGATAATGGCTTCATAATCGGAGGGCGGAAGCAAAGCCAAAAGTTTGTTAGCAATGGCATTCTGTGGAGGAAACGGCATTTCGTGATCCTCATTCCATCATCATGAAGTGGAAACACCGCGGAAGGATGGTTGGTTCCGAGAAGCAATCGGTAAACGCTTATTTCGGTACGCTACCGCACCAATGCGAAAGAACAGGTTTTAAGACTATCTAAGTCCAGTAAACAGCGTATCATTGAAGCTTCGTTTCTTGATGGAGGCTGACATGCCGTTATTTAATGAAGCCAGCAGAATTTACTCATCAGTTGAAGTTAATTTCATGCGTAGTTGTTTTGCTCAATCTGCAATAATTCTCGAAGAAAGTGACCGTTCTTATTCGGCCACTGAGCTCGCAGAGTGCATAATACGACTATATGAAAGCGGCTTGCGTGATCTTAATTACATTTCAGAGCTAGCTGCAAGGCTCGCTCATTCACGATTTGAGATCCGGCATCACGATTTCGCGGCCAACACCAATCACTCGCAGAAATTCGTTTAAGCTATCATTTCCGAAGACTCTTTTCAGCCGGATACAAGTCGCTTTCGAGTTGCGCTCTTGCTCTGTTAAGCCTGCTCTTGATCGTTCCGACCGTGCAGCCTGCCGCCATCGCAGCCTTTTCGTAACTCAGCCCGCGAAATATCACTAAGTCAAGAACGCTCTTATGTGCCGGCGACAGTTTACAGAAAGCCTCCCCGACATCCTGCAATTCCATGGCCCAATCCTGCGATGGGTTGATTGTTGGTCCCTCCCAATTCTCAATTGCATCTTCGCGGCGGGATTTCTTGATCCGGGTGCAGAATGTGTTCTTCATGATGGTGAACAGCCAGGATTTGAGCGATCCATAGGGGACGAACTTATCGCGATTGCACAGAGCTTTTAATAGCGTTTCCTGAACAAGGTCCTCTACGTCGGAACGCTGATGGTACATCGTTCTGGCGAACTGATGAAGCGCAGGTCCAAGTGCCAGCAACTCTTCTTCGAACTCGGATATCGAGGGCATGTGTCTCCTCCTTCCCCAGGTAAGGTAAGGCCCAGCCAGCCAGTTAGTTCCTCCGCAAGGTCTGTCTGTACGATAGCGTACGGTTGTGAAGTGGAGCGCGATGAGCGTGGGAACCAGCCGTATTCGGCTTCGCCTCGTTGCTGAAACCCCGGGTATTTCAATCTGGAACGAAAGCAATTCTGGCGGGTTCGGCATATTTGGCAGGAGTTTGGCAAATGACTATGGAAACCCAAGTCGTTTCGATGGAAGACAATGAAGCTTATTCGGTTCAGTTTTTTGACGATGCAGGAACTGCCGTTTCTGTCTACTTCCAGAACCCGCAGCATGTTCACTTGTCAACAGCCGACGCGGTGAACGAAGCAACGGCGCGGATATTGCGTCTGCTTGAGGGAGCCCGTGGGCAAATCGTCATAGAAAGACTTGAAGGATAACATGCCTCTGGAAACCGGGCTTCTACGTTGAGATTTGCGGGGCGGCTGCATGCATCTATGCATAGACATGCAGAATCTTTTCGGACCTGCTTCGCCTTGGCACGTGCCATGGATTGACGCAATCTTGCCCAATATCGTGGATATCTGCTCCCAGCGCAGTGAAGAAACGATCTTTACTCGCTTTATACCTCCAAGGTCACCCGACGCTGCCCTGGGAGCATGGAGAGGTTATTACCGCAAGTGGGAAACCCTTACTCTCAATCGTATCGATCCGTCATTCATCGACCTTGTGGACCCGCTGGGAGATTTTTCGCCGCCTGCTGTTGTACTCGATAAGACTGTTTACTCCCCTTGGACCGAAGGCTTCCTCCAGCGATATCTGCACAAAAGGCGCGTTCATACTTTGATCGTTAGCGGAGCGGAGACCGATCTTTGTGTTCTCGCAACACTATTGGGTGCCGTAGATCGCGGATATCGGGTGATCATTGTCCACGATGCAGTATGCAGCGTTTCCGATCAAACCCACGACGCAATTATCTCTCTTTGTCACCAACGATTTAGTGAGCAATTGGAACTCGTCTGCACGGATGAGCTGATCGACTCCTGGCGATAAGACTTGGCAAACCACGGAACTTTCAAATTGATGGGGGTTTGACCTGCTCCCCTTGTTGTCCGCGATTATAAGCTCACCATGGAACATGGTACACCGGGATGACGCTGTGGTCATTAAAATTGCGGACGGCATCCCGCAGACGCTGAGAACAGTCGCAGATGCCGAGAATATATTGCTGTCTCAATGGAATAGGCTCAAACTAGATAGTCTCGGCGTCGCTATCACGGTCTGCCTTTTATGCACACGACATTGGGAGTGCCGAAGACGCACGACTTGCTTTCGAAATGCCGCTTCGACGTCAGGAATCCTGGCTTAACTCTTTGGCTGAGCAGGACCTTTCAGAACCGATCTCAAAGCGGCCTAAACACGTCAGATACCCATCTGTCAGCCGTTTATAATAAAGCTCATGACAAGGGGGGACTGGAATGGAGCATTTCTGGTCCAACTAAGTAGAGTCGAAAAGACGACCTTCACCCTGCAACTGGCGAAGAGGGGCAGAGAATTTCGCAACAAACCCTTCGGTTCCATAGTCAGCGTCAACCTCACCGGCGCCTAACAGTCCCATTTTTATGAGCTTGGAGCCAAACCCGGTCTTAGTTGGCGCGATAACAGGTGGCCCACCAAATTCAGCCCAACGCAACGAGAAAACTGCATCATCCTGTTTTTTTGACACAGCTACTTCTAACAGCACATGACCCTCATTGTTTGAAAGAGCGCCATATTTGATCGCATTGGTGGTCAGTTCGTGGATTAGAAGCGATAGCGTTGAAGCTCCTTTAGGGCCGATCAGCACATCCGGTCCGCTTATCTGTACGCGATCCGCCACCGCCAGCGCGTTTGTTATTCCGCTCACAATCTGACGAAGAGAACCTTCGGAGCTTTTGCCCAATCGTAACACATCGTGTGCATTTCCGAGTGCAAACAGGCGTCTGGTAAAGGTGTTGATCACTTCTTCATCAGCATTGTTATTGAAAGTCTGACCTGCAATCGCCGCTACTATGCTAAAGGTATTTTTGATCCGATGAGCGAGTTCGGCATTCAGTATGCGAGCATGTTTTTCCGCTTCAACCTTTGCCGTGGTCTCGATGACAGTATCCATCATGCCGGCTATTTGTCCCCGTTCATTATAAATCGGACTGTAGCAGAAGGTAAAATAACATTGCTCTGGGTATCCGTGCCGATCGATGATCAAGGGAAAGTCTTCAATAAAGATGGCTTCACCCGCATAGGTCTTCTGGACCATTGGTTGAATTTCATCCCAAGCCTCGGCCCAAATATCGCGGAAAGAAGCTCCCAAACAGTTCTCTTTCTCACCGAGAATCTGCCGGAAGGCATCGTTATAAATCGTGGTGAATTCCGGTCCCCAGATAATGGCCTTTGGGAAATGCGAAGCCAGCATCATCTGAACCGCAGTTATCAGAGAAGTGGGCCAGTTTTCTGGCTTTCCGATTGGATTGCTGTTCCAATCCAACATCCGGATTTCATCGGCCGACTGTCCACGCGCATGCAAGAAAAGCACTGCACTATCCATAAAATTTTTCCATACCGGTATGCGGAAGATTCAAGGGCGACCAAGAAAAAATCTATTGGATTCAAGTCGTAAATGCCAGACGAATGTTATTCGTGAAAAGCCATAAAACAAAAAAGCGGCCTCGCGGAGCTGCCTTTCTATGTGAGAACTCGTGAGCTACAACCTTCGATTGATCAGTTATACCGCAGGCAAGAGGTCTCACCTCCAGTCTTAATGAAAAGCAGCCATTTCAACGTGCAACGTTCAGCGTCGCTGAGCTCCGGCGCTGCTAGCCGGATAGCCCCAGCGGCGTTGATCTCCGAAGCAAGTTTTCCAGTCAGCCAGTGTTCAGGGATAGCGGGATGTATATAAGACCTCCGGCATACCTCTCTTGTATTGCCGAGCAGGTGCGCAACCTTATCGATTTCGCTATTAAGCCTCTGCTTTTGCGCCCTGTCACTCTCAGGCAAATCGAGGCAGCGTAACAACTCAAGGGCAGTTGCCGTTGCAGCCCATGTCCGGAAATGCTTCGACGTGAAATCGGACCGCATGGCCATTCGCAGATAGTCATTTATATCCTGTGAGGAAACGGGACAGCGATCACCCGCCTCGTCAATATATTGAAACAACTGTTGCCCAGGCAGTTCCTGGATGGAGCGTACGATACGGGCAATTCGTTTATCGGAAAGCTTGAGAGTCCACATTTTTCCCGATTTTCCAGTAAAGACGAGCCGCAATCCGCTACCATCATCCCGCAAATGCCGATTGCGAAGCGTAGTGACCCCAAAGCTCTTGTTGTCGCGTGCATAATCTGGATTTCCGACCCGCAGCAATAGTCGATCCATTAGCCAGATGACGGTCGCAACGACCTTTTCACGACAGAGCGAGCGTCGCTGCATATCAGCATCAAGTGCTTTACGCAGTCGGCTAAGTGCACGGGCGAAGTCTGGCAGATTTGAGAATTTGGTTTCCTCCTGCATCGCCATCCACGCGGGGTGATAACGATACTGCTTCCTTCCGCGCGTATCACGCCCGGTTGCCTGTATATGTCCGCGCTGATCGCAACATATCCAGACATCGCTCCAAGCAGGCGGAATGGCAAGCTTAGCAATCCTGTTTCGATCTGCGACGGAAATCGCCTTTTTGTCAAACTGGACATAACGGAAACCGGCTCCGCAACGCTGGCGTCTAATTCCCGGCGCGGTATCGCTGACATGGAGCAGCTTGTCCTGAGCAGCTTCGTTTTCAAGCGACGGTACGGCGGAATACTTTTTAAGCAATTGGCAACTCCAGTTGTACTTTCCTTGCCGAATAACCACTACAAACCGCGACAGGTTCCCAGGCTGAACAAATCTGATCGGGAACTATCGGGCTTCAAACAGGTTATCCTGTTCTTTCCGGAGGATCAGCTCGTGCCCCACAGTTTCTGGAAAGGCTATCTCAAACTCTCGCTCGTCACCTGTGCAGTGGAGCTGACACCTGCGACCAGCGAAAACGAGAAGGTGCGCTTCCACACCCTGAATGCCGAGACCGGCAACCGGGTGATCAGCCGATATGTGGATTCCGTTACGCAAAAGCCTGTACGAGATGACGATGAGGTCAAAGGGTTCGAGAAAGACGACGGCAGCTATATCATACTTGAAGAGGATGAGCTGGAAGCTGTGGCACTCGAGAGCACCAGAACTATAGACATCGACAAATTTGTACCGCGCGACAGCATTGGCTGGATCTGGTACGACAAACCGCACTATCTCGCGCCTTCCGACAAGGTAGGTCAGGAAGCCTTTTCCGTCATTCGGGAGGCAATGTATAAAAGCGCAGTCTTCGGTCTGGCCCGCCTCGTCATGTACCGGCGCGAAAGAGCAGTGCTTCTTGAGCCAAGCGGGCGCGGGATTATCCTGTGGACGCTGCGCTTCGGCGATGAGGTGCGGAAAGCGACCGACTATTTTCCAGATACTGAGGAAGACAAACCGGACACGAAGCTTCTTTCCATGGTCCGCAGACTCATCAAGGGTAAGACAGAAGATTGGAATCCCGATTTTCTTCAGGACCCAATGCAGAAGAACCTTCAGTCGATGATCGCTGCAAAGAAGAAAAAGAAACCGGCAACAGGGTCGAAGCCGCGCAAGACGGCACCAGAAACCGAAGACAATGTTATCAACATCATGGATGCCCTACGAAAAAGCCTCGCCGGTGAAAACAAAAAAAAATGATGTGAAGAGCGCTGCTTATTTCTTCAGCTTGGGCAGCGGTGTTTCCGCGCTGCTAAACTCCTGCCAAGGATCATTATTCAATGCAGCCAGCCGGGTCGGCGTGTTGAGAATAGTAAAATGGGTGGGGCCTATTGCTGGCGTCACTTCTTCCCACGCAAGTGGCATGGAAACTGCAGCTCCAGGACGTGCTCGCGGCGAATAGGGTGCTACAGCAGTCATGCCGCGCTGGTTGCGTAGATAGTCGATAAGAATTTTGCCTTTGCGCTTGGCCTTGGAAATAGTCGAGACATAGCGATCAGGGCTGTCCGCAGCCATCTGATCGGCAATAGCCTTGGTAAAGCTCTTGAGGGCGTCCCAGTCGGCCTTCGGTTTCAATGGCGCGACCACATGCAGCCCCTTGCCGCCAGACGTTTTAACAAACGTCGTCAATCCGAGTTTTTCCAGACGTTCCTTAGTCTCGGTCGCAGCTTCGATCACGTGTGGCCAGGGAACCCCCTCACCCGGATCGAGGTCCATGGTCAACATGTCCGGCAGTTCCCAGTTTTTAAGCGTAGAACCCCAGGGGTGAATTTCCAGCGTCGCAGCTTGCACCAGACCGATCAGTCCGTCAAACTCCCGAATACTGATGTAAGGTTCTTCTTCCTTGTTCTTTGGGTCCTCAACCTCGACAATATGCTTATTCAGCCCTTTCCATGCATGTTTTTGGAAAAAGTGTTCTCCGTCGATGCCAGTCGGGCAGCGCACCAATGCCAGGGGGCGGTTGACGATAAAAGGTTCGATGCGAGGCCAGACATCGGCGTAATAATCGGCAAGCCCCTGTTTTGTGACACCCTCACCCGGCCAGTAAATCCGGTCGGGATGTGTGAGCTTCACGTCGATTTGATCTGGAGCGTTGCCGGAAACACGAGCTGACATGGTTTGCGTCTCCCATATGATGTCCTTGGCAGCTTTATCGTCGCGCAATCCTCTGAAAGAAGCGTGACGCAAACGTTTGTCAGCCGTCCAGGCGCCAAATTCGATTTCTGCTACCAGTTGGGGCGTGACGAACCTGATGCCGCGTTTTTCATCTGCGGTCAGTGGTACGGCGAATGGACTCTCTTCCAGCCGCATGGCCTGCAGCCGTTTGTAAAGTTCTTTTGCAATCCTGACCGAAAAGCCCGTTCCCACCCGGCCCACGGGAACCAGCCCCGTTTTATCCTGTACACCCAGGAGGAGCGAACCGACTGCCGCTCGCGTTGCCGACGAAGGAACATAGCCTGCAATGACGAATTCCTGTCGTCCAATGCATTTCGACTTGCGCCAAGCGTTGCTTCGACCGCTTCTATAAGATGCGTCTCTGAGCTTCGATACAATGCCTTCAAGACCGAGCCCGCATGCATTCTTCAGTACCGTAGCCCCATCCGCATCAAATGCCTCACTGAAGCGAAGAGTTGACGATGATCCAGAGATCAGTTTTTCAAGCAACCTCTTGCGCTCAGCCAGAGGTGTCTGGCGCAGGTCTTTGCCGTCAACATACAGAAGATCAAAGAGATAGTAGACGAACCGATCCGAACGCCCCTCGCTCAAATCCTCCTGCAAAGCTGAAAAATCAGATAGTCCCGACTGGTTTTCGACCACGACCTCACCATCGTAGATGGCTTCATTCACGCCAGTACCAACAAGATCGTCGACAATCAGCTGCCCGAATTTTCCGGTCCAATCCAGTCCCCCGCGCGAATAAAGGTTGACCGTGCCCCCTGCAATATGAGCCTGAATGCGATAACCGTCGAACTTGATCTCGTGGAGCCAGAGGTCTCCATCTGGAGCGGCTGATACGAGTGTAGCAAGCTCAGGCTTGACGAAACCCGGCATCGCCCGCTTCCTCGCATTTCTGATCTTTGCCCCCCTGCGCGCTTCTTGAACGGCCGCCTCCTTATGGATGGGACCGGTCTTCGATGACCAGCCTGGCGCTTCGTCTTCCACATCAGCGATCGTACGACCAGTTTTTACAGAATTCGGCTTCTCTTCAAGAATGTCGGGCTCATCAGGACCTCCCCTGGCGAACTCGTCCTCTCCCTTGATGAGGAGCCAATTTTCTCGCTTCTCGCCTGGTTTTCCGTGCATACGAACCAAATGCCAGCGGCCTTTGAGTTTTTCTCCATCAAGCTCAAACTCGAGATGTCCTTTTTTGTATTGCTTATGTGGGTCGCCAATGGATTTCCACCGCCCTGTATCCCAGACGATAACTGTACCTCCCCCATATTCGCCTTTCGGGATCGTGCCTTCAAAGCCCCCATATTCAAGGGGATGGTCCTCCACATGAACCGCAAGCCGCTTTTCACCAGGAACAAGGCTTGGACCTCGCGTCACGGCCCAGCTTTTCAGCACGCCATCCATTTCAAGGCGAAAATCATAATGCAATCTTCTGGCATCGTGTTTTTGCACGACGAAGAGATCACCTTTCATTCGTGAGGATTTACCGCGTGGTTCCTTGGTCCGCGTAAAATCGCGTTTCCTACGATAGGTTTCGAGTGGCTGTCCCATGATCAGCCTGCCTTTTTTCCAGACTTTGTTCCAGAGGCCGCCCCGAACTTGGTTTTGCCTTTTGTTGCTTTGGTCGGGGCCTGCCTGGCCCGGCCCAGACTCACGCTCTTGCGAAGAGCCTCCTTGAGATCGATGACCTCGGCAGTCTTCCGCACGACCGGCTTCTTGAATGGTCTCCCCTCAATCTTCGCCTTTATCAAACTTGCCAGTGCTGCATCGTACCGGTCATCGAAGGCTGCGGGGTCGAAACTGCCCATCTTGGTGTCGATAATATGCTTCGCGAGGTCGAGCATTTCCTGATCGAACTTGAAAGTGCCCACGTCGGCAAATGCCTCCGCTGCCGCTCGAACCTCATATTCGAAATTGAGCGTCGTGGCTATCAGACCATCATCGTCGGCACGGATCAGAACCTGTCGCGCGCGGCGGAAAAGGACAGTCTCGGCGATTGCGGCTACCTTTTCAGATTTCATACCCTCACGAACGAGCACGAAACTATCGCTATCTCCAACCGGGGCAAGATAATATGGCCGGTCGAGATAGACATCGTCGATCTCGGCGCATTTGACAAATCGGGTGACATTCAGCGTCTTGTCACTTTCGGGAATGGCCGAAGCGATTTCCTCTTCATTGAAACTCAAATAGGTGCCGGACGACACTTCATAACCCTTGACCTGGTTTTCGCGCGGCACCGGTTTGCCCGTGTCGCTGTCAACGAATTCCCGGTTGAGGCGGTTTCCGGTCTTGCGATTAATCAGATGGAATGACACACGATCAGACGTTGATGCCGCCGTAAACAACGCGACGGGGCACAAAAGCTGATCAATTTTCAACTGGCCTTTCCAATTTGCACGGGGTGCCATCGATTTGTCCTTGCTTCCGTTAAGTTCGATCTTCGCCCGCGCTGGTACCCCCCGTACGCTTTAGATAATGTGCATATGCGAAGCCGCTTATGAGAAGCACGGGCAGCCCAATCAAAACAATCCAAAACAACAATTCACCCATTTCGCGCTCCTCTATGTTGGTCATAGATTTGTTGCCTGAGACAAACTCAAGGGACGCGGCAATTGTTCCGATATTGATTAGCCAAGTGTAATCGTAAATGTTCGATCCATAATGAAAATTGGAGAATCCACGTTTTTGCCGAAGCAAACTAAGCATATCGAACAGACCCAACTTTCCAAAAGCGATGGAACTGATCTTTTTGCAGATACCGCCGGTGGGTTTCATCGACGCTACGCTTTTTTAGTTCCAATACTCTGCCCCAAGGGCGACGCTGAACTGCGATGCGCTGGTATTCACATGCTCCCCAAAAGGGTCGTTACGCCTACATTGCTGTCAACGTCCGCGAAGGAGTAGGAAGCGGAATATCCGCTTTGTTGTACTAGTTGGCTGAAAAGAGGAAATCTCAACGTGTGAGGCGCTACAATGCGGCCAGTGCACCATTCGACCTCCTTGAAATCGTTGTGATAAATTGGTTCAATGAAACGTCGTTCCAGAACAGGTTTTCGGTCCGGCAACGTCAACGATCATCAAGGCTCTATGGTGCTTTGATTGGCAAAATCTAGCTCCTCACGTCGTCCTGACATTCATTCTAGAGACCAACAAAACCTCATCGTGACGTTTGCATAAGAAACCCTGATTCTTCAAAAAACCGCTTAGTTTTTCCCGCCTTCCCCTGAGTATCAACCTACCTAGGACGGGATGCGCCTGCGATCAGTACGATAACGCAGCCCATTATCCTACGAGCGCAGGACTACTCGTTCGCCTGACCGTGTCTGTGCAATCACAGACATATCCGGCTCGCTCCCGATTACTACTTTGATCTGATTCTTGTCCATGAGGCTGAACGCAGTCGCCCAGGCATCAGCTCGTGCTGCATCGCGGGCTACTACGGTCACCCGGCGATAAAGTGCCGCTGAAAATCCGGTTTTTGGGTTGAGCAAATGGTTAAACCGTCCGGACTCCTCGAACTGAAATCCAGTGAAACTGGATGTTGCGAGCGCCTGATTGCGGATATCAACATACTCTTCGGCAGCAGCTCGGGCTTCCAGATCGGCGATGCCAATGCGCCATGACGTGCCGTCAGGTCTTGAACCGAGAGCGCGATACTCCCCCATATCGACCAACGCATGTTCGGCTCCTGCCGTTTGCAACAATGCCGTCACGCGGTCGGTGACGTAGCCCTGCGCAATACCGTTTAAAGTCAGAGACATAGATGACTTGGTGAAAGCAATACGGTTATCATCGAATAGAACATAACCGAACCCTACCCTTGCAAGCGCTTCGTCCCAAAGCTGTCGCGACGGCCCGTCAGGAGAAGAATGCTCTTGCGAAAAATGCTTCTTCAGACAGTTCCAAAGGGGCTGTACTGTCGGATCGAAAAGGCCATCGCTGGCCTGCCAGCATTTATGGCAGATCCGCAAGACCTCGACCAGATCAGGCGAAGGCGATGCCAACGCCCCATTGCGATTAAGTTTGGCGAGTTCTGATTCTGCGCGATAAAGGCTGAAGATATTCTCCAGCCTTTCCGCTTCTAGAGCAGATTCACGTAGCAACCGTTCAGCGGTCGGACGATCAGAATGATAGAGTATGATCTTCGCAGGCGCTCCCATCGCTTGGCCGCGCCAGATGATAGACTCAGGAAGCTCGAGTGAAGCTGCCTGTTTTGGAATTGCGCAGAGCATTACTCCAGCCGCACCGCCCGCAAGCACAAGCCGGCGACTGACACGCCGTCCACCTTCAATGCGCATGGCTTTCGGCTCCAACGTCGGTGGTCCGTACTGACTGACCGCCGAGAACGTAATCCTCCGGTATTTCGGTGAACGTTCTAATACGGCCGCCCTTTTCCGCAACGAACTTCTCCGCTGCTTCTCGTGTCGAAAACGGTACGGCCTCCTGTGCCCCCATTCCGCCTACAGCAGCGCTTTCAATCACGAAAAAGGCTTTGCGCGCATCGACCCAGTTTTCCGCTCCCGGCTCTTCCCAGCTTGGCGCTTTCGCCATGTCCGAAACGTAGATCGCTGCGATCCCCTTCGGCTCCTCCGGCAACATTGTAAAGGCGAGTGTATCGCGGGCGGAAGAGAACCATACCGCCTCATTTGCCGGTTCGAGAATGATCTGGCCCTTGGGACCAGGATGTTCCAGAACATTCATCCCGCAATAGCGGCCCATCGCGCTTTCTGTCAGCGCGAAAGGAGCAATGACGACATCTTGCTTTTCATCCGGAGAACATCCGGCAAGCAGAACAAGAAACAGGGGAGCAAGAAACAGAGTGCGTTTCATAATTCTTTCCTCGAGAAAACCAGCATGGAAAGGGACAGCGGCAGCAAGACCCAGAGGCCGAGCGCCAGCGTCAGAGCTGGAGCCGAGAGTGTAGCGTTACCGGCTATACCACCCATACCAGTCAGCGATCCGGCATGGCCGAGACCGAAATTGAGAAGCCGGTAGGAATCGGCCGGGTTGAGAAGAAGCAGACCGTTGAGTACACCACCGCCAACAATACGGCCCTGATCGAAAACCAGCAGAGCAAGAAGTGCTGCATCATAGATCAGCACGAAGAACAGCCAGACGCCGATGGCGATACCTGCTGCCGTGCTCCGCTCCCGCACCAGCGTACTTGCGAGAAAGCCGATGGCGATGAACACGGCTCCCAGCAGGACCGACGAGATAATGAGTTTGAACAGCGACAGCCAGCTTCCAGCATCCACGCCGGACCCGGTCACAATCAGCGCCACAGCCGCCACGCCGTACCCGAACAATGTCGCGAAGGCCAGAATGGCAAGCTGGCCGATGAATTTGCCAAGAACCAGCTGAAACCGGCTTATCGGATAGCTTAGAAGCAGCAACATCGTACCGCGTTCCATTTCACCGACGACCGCGTCATGCGAAATGAGAAGGGCAATGAGAGGAATGAGGAAGATGGTCAGGCTGGAGAGGCTGACGATCACAACGTCCAACTTGCTCGCGGCAACCGAACTGCCGGTGGGAGCACTGCCGAGAAAAGTCATACTCAGTGCTAATGCCGCAAGCAATAACGTGGTCGCCAGAACCCAGCGATTGCGCAAGCCTTCCTGAATTTCCTTGGAAGCGATTATGAGAATATTGTTCATTCCGCTGCCTCCGCAAGGGCCGCTTCTCCGGCATTCAGAAAATGGGCGTAAAGTTCGTCCAGCGTCGGCGGAACGAGATCAAATTCTGTGAGATTGTCGTTCATGGCTACGATTTCGCGAACAAGAGCCATCTTGCCTTCCGTCGGAGCTTCCGTTTCGAAAATATCCAGGCCGAGACGATGCCAGCGCAATGCAGCATTGGCGGCTGTCGAAGGCAGCCGAGAGACATCGGGCGTCTGCACCCGTATGCGAAGCGGCAATTGTGAAATCCGACGCAATGCATCAATGGAGCCATCGGCAATGATCTTGCCCTTGTTCGCGATGATGACGCGCCCGACCTTGGTTTCCAGTTCGGTCAAGGCATGGGACGACATGAGGATTGTCGTGCCTTTGCTCCGCAATTCTTCAAGGACTTCATAGAAGCTCTGGCGCAAGGCGGGATCGAGACCGGTCGTCGGCTCGTCAAGCAACAGAACGGATGGCTGCCCAAGCAATGCCTGAGCAAGCCCCAGTCGTTGGCGCATCCCTTTCGAATAGGTGCCGACCCGCCTGTTCGCAGCATGGGCAAGGCCGACGTGCTCCAGCAGCTCCACATTTTGGGCAACTGGCATTCTCTTGAGCCGCGCATAGAAGCCGAGCGTTTCTGCTCCAGTCAGCGCCAGATTGAAAGAGACGTGCTCAGGCAGATAGCCAAGCCGCAATCTGGCGGCAAAGGCACCGGTCGCTGGGTCCTCGCCTAACACGCGAACCGCGCCCTTGGTTGGACGGATCAGCCCGAGCATGAGCTTTATTATCGTTGTTTTTCCAGCACCATTATGGCCGACCAGTGCAATGTTTTCTCCAGCGTGGAGGCTGAAACTCGCATCGCTGATGGCGTTGAACCCGCCATAGGACTTTGTGACCTGATCAAGAATGACAGTCTCAGTCATTTGGTTTTCCTTTCACCGGATCGGCCGGATGCGGCGGCTTCATAAGGGGATGGCTATCGATGACACCGCCCGGCAGAAGCGCTGGAAACTGGGTCTGTGCCCAGCGGATAGTCTCGATTGCCGGACTATTGATGAGAATTTTTGCTTGTGGCGCAGTCCACAAAACCTTGTCGATCAGATCATTGGGTCGGTAAGGGCTGTCTGCGATACCGTCGCCGTTTAGATCGAAAGCAGGGTTGTCGCTCCAGTAATTGCCACGTCCATTGACCGACCAGTCGAGGTTGCGCGTGCCGACATATTTCACCTGATTGCGGTTGTTGATGAAGGCGTTGCCGCTCATGGCATTGCCCTCGGAACCGGCAGTAAAGTGAATGCCTATGCTGCAGTTCTCGAAACTGTTTTCAGTGAACTTGTTCTTGTTGGCATTGTAAATGAAGACGCATTTTTCCGGACCGAGCCGCGAGGTTTCGCCCGTCTGCGTTTCCGTCTGGTCCTCCGCAGGAAGGCCGTGTTCAGCTTTCTGGACACCGGCATCAAGCCAGCGATCTATCGGTTGCCTGCGCCCGATCACGCGATTGCCGGAAATGACCGAACTGTTTGCATAATTGAGCAACAAGCCATGATCCCGGTCGCCGTCAGACAGATTGTCCAGCACCTTGAGACGGTTGGTGTACATGATCGCGAAACCGACCGAATTGTTGCGCGAAACATTGCCGATGACCTGGCTGTCATCCGTGTACATGTAATGAACGGCGAACCTGACATCCTCCATCACATTGTCGCGGAATATATTCTTACGACTGGCATTGGTATAGATGCCGTCGCGTCCGTAGCGAATGACGTTGCCGATAACCTGTGCGCCGAGGGCATTCCATATTGAAACTCCACTGCCGGTTTGCGCCATGCGCACGCCTCGGCGGCCAATGATCTCATTGCCGCTTGCGATGGAATTCGCAGCGCCGTGCAAATAAATCCCGTAGAGATTATCGATAAGGCGATTGTTCTCAACGCGTGCGCCCGTGGCGGTTTTTGCCACGAAAATCCCGGAATTGAGGTCGGGCATGTTTTCGCCCGAGCCACGCACTTCCAGCCCACGCACGATCGCGTCCGGCGCGTTGACCGTTATGGCATTGCCCGAGCCAAGTCCGTCTACAACGGCACCTGGCTCGCCACTCAGTTCAATGGCGCGGTCGATCGTGACCGCGCCATTGTGCTTACCTTTCAGAAGCCGGACGACATCGCCCGGCTCCGCCTTGTCGATGGCCGCCTGTACGCCTTCGCCTGCCACGACATCGATCTGCCGTGCCTGCAAGCCGTCGCACAGAACGACGGTCAGCAGCATTGCGGCGCTCAAGGACTGAAACCGGCGGGGGAACCTCATGGCAGTCAGGCCTTCTTCGGTTCCACGAGCATCCGGCCCTTCATTTCCATGTGCATGGCATGGCAGAACCACGAGCAGTAATACCACCACACACCTGGCTTGTTGGCCGTGAAGGTGACAGACGCAGTCGCCTGCGGCCCGATCTCCATGTTGACCCCGTAATTGATGATGGCGAAGCCGTGCGTAAGATCTTCGATCTCGTCGATATTGGTGACACACACCGTCACCTCATCGCCCTGCTGGACAGTGAACTCGGTGAGACCGAAGGCTGGCGCGGCAGACGTCATATAAACGCGCACCTTATTGCCATCCCGGATCACTTCATTGGCGTCCATCAGGTCGAGACCATCGGCCTTTGCCTGAGTGACAGCGTCGGCGAAAAACGGATCCTCACGGTTCCAAAAGTTGACGGGATTGATCTTCGAGCGATGAACAATCGTTGCATCGTGCGGTTCGGCAAAACTTGGCCCGTCATGGACAATCACCATCTTCTCACCTGAAATGTCGATGAGCTGGTCATTTTCGGGCTTGAGCGGCCCGACATTGAGATAGCGATCCTTGGAGAACTTGTTGAGCGAGACCAGCCACTGACCGTCAGCTTCCTTGGTTTGCCCCATGGAAGTGTGGTTGTGACCCGGTTGATAATGCACGTCGAGCTTCTGACGGATCGGATCGACCTTTTCACCCTTGAAGGCACGCTTGGCGTCCTCAATGTTCCATTTGCATATCTGGCTGTCGATGAAGAGCGTTGTATAGGCGTTGCCCTTACCGTCATAAGCCGTATGCAATGGTCCAAGTCCGAGTTCGGGTTCCGCAACCACAGCATCGCGGGGCTTGATCTTGTCGTCGAAAAGTTCGTCGAACTTGCGAACGTCGAACACGGTAACGGTCGGCGACAGCTTGCCATTGGCAACCACATGAATACCGTCTGGCGCGGTGTTGATGCCATGCGGGCTGTTCGGCACAGGAATATAACGGGTATATTTGGAACCGTGACGTCCATCGATAACCGGCACACCGTTGATTTCCTTGAAATCACCCTTGGCAACGGCCTCTTCGATACGCTTCAGGTTGAAGATGACGATCCAGTCCTGTTCGCTCGACATCATTTCGGCGAGCGTCGTACCTTCCTCGGAATTGTAGCAGGTGGCAAAAGCGTATTTGCCCTGATAATCGCAGTCGACATTGTCGAGATTACCATCGACCATGATCTGCCAGGCAACCTTCATGGTCTCGCCGTCAACGGCCGTGAAGATTGCATGATATTGCTTGGTGTCCGTCAGATTGCTGCCGTCATTCGGGATCGGCGCACGGTCTTCACCGTTGCAGAAGACATACCCGGTTTTCGGATATTTCTGCACTCGCAAGCCATGCACAGTGTGCTGGTTCGGAAGCTGAATGATCTTGTCGCATTTCATCACATCGAGACGGATGCGGCAGACACGTGTATTGGCCTTGTCGTTGGCGTAGAGATAA
Organism: Brucella cytisi; assembly: GCF_038433355.1. Classification (NCBI taxonomy): domain Bacteria; kingdom Pseudomonadati; phylum Pseudomonadota; class Alphaproteobacteria; order Hyphomicrobiales; family Brucellaceae; genus Brucella; species Brucella cytisi. Next base: position 144,547 of record NZ_JBCAUP010000006.1, on the reverse strand, counting down.
CGCCCGTCATAGGTGCCTTCCGTGAAGGACGGGTGCGGGTGGTGCAGGTCACCATTCAGGAAAATGCCGCCACGATCCTTGAGGAACTCTTGATCCTGCGGCAGAAGGCCTTCGGTCAGCACCTTAAGGCTTTCATTTGTCTGGCCCCAGCCGGTAGCGCTGTCGCGGTTAAACACCGGAATGCGCATCAATTCGCGCATCGATGGCAAGCCGACAATACGGACCTCACCACTCTGCCCGCTGGAAAAGAAGACGTAATATTCGTCCAGTTCTCCGGGCTTTACCTCTGCACTGTGGCCAGCACCACCGGCAGCAGCCATTGCCGGTTCAGTTGAACCTGCAAACAGCGCCCCACCAAGACCGCTTGCACCGGCAGCAGCCACAAAAGCCGACGTGCCGAGCAGCTGTCTTCGACTAAGCTGCGTTTTCTTGGTTTCTTCAGACATGCTTCTCTCCTTTAGAAAAGTCAGGCAGCAGGACCGGTATCGGCAGCGCCTTCAACCGGTTTCCCTTTGACTGAGATGACGGGTCTGGCCGGTCCACCGCCACGTTCGGCAGCCGCTGCGAGGGGGGCATTGCGAGCTGCGAATTTTTCACGCTTCACGCGCACCTGAATCATGTGCGGGCAGCGCTGGTCGTCGTGATAGAGTTCCTGACAATGCATGCAGTAAATGCATTCATTGACGTTGATCTGCCCCTCCGGATGGATCGCCTCGACCGGGCATTCCTTTGCGCAACGGTGGCAGGGCGAACCGCATTCCGGCCAGCGCTTCAGCCATTCGAACATCCGGATTCGTCCGGGAATGGCGAGAGCTGCACCAAGCGGGCACAGATAGCGGCAGTAGAAACGCTCGATGAACAGGCCCGCGGTCAGAAGTGTCAGGGCATAAATGACGAACGGCCACTCACGTGCAAATTTGAGAATTATCGAGGTCTTGAACGGCTCGACTTCCGCAAACACTTCCGCCAGCGCAACCGAATAAAGCGACAACCCAAACAGGCCGAGGAAGATCATATATTTGAGAGGCCAGAGCCGCTCGTGCAGTCCCCATGGCAGCTTGACTTGCGGTACCTTCAGCCATTGGGCGAGATTGTTGGCGAGTTCCTGCAGGGCGCCAAACGGGCACAGCCAGCCGCAGAAGGGTCCACGGCCCCAGAACAACAGCCCCGCCGCCACCGATGCCCACAGAATGAAGATCAAAGGCGAAGTCAGGAAGAACTCCCAGTTGAAGCCGGTAATCAGGGAATTAGTGAAGGTCAGGACGTTGACGACCGACAATTGTGCATTGTTGTAGAAGCCAAGCCAGACGAGGATGAACAGGAGATAGCTACGCCGCAGCCAGGTGAAGAGGCGCGGATGCCTGACCAGACTGTTCTGGAAGAAGAAAATACCGACAAGAACCGTGATGGCAAAAGCGGTGATGACCACATTAATACGATTCATCTCCCACATGCGGACCCAGAGCGGATTGCCCTCGCCCAGAATGTCGGCAGCATTTGCTTCGCCGACCGGCTGCGGCTGACGCGGTGCATCGGCAGTTGATGTAGAAGGCTTGGCCGGAGCCGGTTCCGGTTGCTTCGCCAGATATTTATCCGGCAAACTATAACCGAGATCATAGCTGACGTTGGCCTTGTCGCGAGCGCCAAAGCCGCGCTGCACCAGAAGCTGCAAATCCCACGGTTCCGTCACGTCGAAGGCAAATCCGTCCGGCACCTCGAACAGTGCTATCTCGCGCAGACGCGGTGCGCCATCGGCCATGATGTCGCCAATACGGGTATGGTTCTTGTCGCGGAAACGTACGCCCTGTCCACCCTGCATCAACTCGATGCGGTCAAAGATACCGCCGCGCACATATCCAGAGCCCTTGAAAGAATAGGCTCCGTCGCCCGCAACCAGGATCGCCTGGCGCCCCGGCTTCAACCGCTTTTGCAGACGCTCGAAGCCATCCTTACCAAGCAGGCTAATGCCGATCGACGGCACCGAGACTGGCGCAACATAAAGCTCGATAAATTCGTCTTCAGGATCGGTTGTTTCAGGGTTTTCGGCAGCGCGATCGTGCTTTGCGTCACGGAACGCCTGTGTTACATCACCAACCGACAGTTTCAGGCCGCGGACCGAACCGTCACCGATCAGTGCCTGCCAGTCCTGCTCATCACGGACCTCCAGATTAACCGTACGCTGCGCATCGGCTGCAGCAGCCTGCACAGGCGCGTTGCCGAGACGCCCGCTGCGGACAAGCCCAACGGCCGAGCGAACGACGCTGTCTCCCATGACGAGCACAGTAACCGTGGCACCGCTGACGATCTCCACCTGCGGAGGTTTGCTCTGGCCAGCAGCAACAGCGCTCATGTTGCTGTCTACCAGCGAGTTCAGCGCAGCCACGACTTTAGCTTCGGGAATGCCTATCAGCACGATCGGCTCTTTGTGGTCGACCAGTTTTATGCCGCGTATGACGCCTTTGGTATCAATGCCGACGACGATATGGATAGGCTTGCCGGAATAACCGATGGAACTGGTGAAATCAGAATTCAAGTAAGCATAACCGATCACCTCGCCCCGCTTCATCAGTGGTGCGATTGGCGGCTCGCCCTGTGGCTTGCCGATAGCATCGGCCTCTTTAAAGAGCGCGTTTGCTTCCACCTTGGGAAGGTATTTTTCCAGATCAGCTGCGGATGCCGTGGGCTGCCAGCAGAGCGTCAGAACCATCGCCGCCAACGAGACGATCCTGACGGCTTCTAGTAAAAATGAAAATGACTGATTGACACTTGGAAAACCCTGCTCCGGCAGTCGGAAAGCTGGAGCGACCACACGGCCCAATATTGCTATTTTCACGTCCAACCTGCATTTGCTCTGCTATTATTTGCGAGCATGTCTTTCGGTTGGAAACTATCGGATCAGACAAAGAGTTCATTGATTTGGAACAAATACAATAAGAAATCGCCCAACAACACGACAACCAGAAATCCAAACGGACGAACGCCGGTTTGCCTGGCATATCAAACCAATGTTGGGGAAGATGGCGGTCACTGACGTCGGTACAGGTATCGTCAAGCGCATGCCCCATGACATCAAGGTCGGCAAGATGAAGGCGATTGCCAAAACAACGAAATAAGGACACACAGTCATTACAAGCAATGCCAGAAGTGCAGCGAGTCCCCCGTCATGGACAAGATGAGGCGGACTTAGCATCCGAACGCACCTTTCTAAAATCTTGCAATATATATCTAAGGTATCTCACCGCGCAGATGGCTCGACAGGAAGCCCAGATTGTCCTGCCCCCAATAAACTTCATTTTCATAGATATAGGTTGGAAATCCGAATACGCCCTTTTCGGCGGCGATCTCGCGATCACTTCGCCATTTTTTCTGGACGTCTTCGTCCTGCTCCCGTGACAAAAGATAGGCACCGTTGAAGCCTGTGGCGTCAGCCACTGCACGGCGGACACTCGGTTGCCCTATGTCCTTCGCTTCCTCCCATAATGCCTGTTGCAGCGCTCGCGCCAGCTGCAACCAGTTTTCCCCGTCAAGATAAGCAGCTATGACCAGAAAGGAAGCGGACGTCGGGTCGCCAATCGCCGGGCGATTTTCCACCAGCAAAGGTTTACCGCGAAACTTCGCCCACCGTTTCAGGTCACGCGCGCCATAGGCACGGCGCGCATCGGGACGGTTTCTGGCGAATATTCCGCCATTCTCCTCGATTATGGTCGCCAGATGAGGCTTGATTTCAACCAGATGCCTTGAGGACAGCTCTTCCAGCGTATCCAGCCCGAGATATGACCACGGCGATCCAATGGAGAAGAAATATTCGACAGTTTTTGGCACTTTCGATCCTTCAGTTGCAGGGAAATAATGTCCGGCTCAGTTGAACTTCGGCAGTCCCGGCGGATTTGTTTCGGAGCGGGGAAGCGCTTCTTCCTCCAACTGCCAGCGCTCGAGAATTCTGGAATAGGTTCCATCCTCAATCAGACCATTGGTAGCTACCGTCAGCGCAGCGGCCAGGCCGCTCCCCTTGCGGGTTGTGATCGCGACATCGGAACGATCAGGCCAACCTGCACTCAGTGTTCCGACCCGCTTGATGTTCTTGTCGCGCGCTGCAATGAAAACGAGCTGGGCGTGGGGTTGCACGATCACGTCTGCGCGTCCCGACCTGAGCGCGAGCAGGCTGGCTGCCTCATCGTCATAATATTGAAGATCGATAGGCTTCAGACCCGCCGCCACGTTCTCCTCGCTCCATTTGACGAGAATGCGCTCCTGATTTGTCCCTGCGCCGACGATGATGCGCAAACCGGCAGCATCCTTCGGTTCCTTAATGGAAGTAACCGGACTGTCCGACTTGACAAAGAACCCGTGCAGGCCCTGCCGATAAGTCGAAAAGTCGAATTTTTCCTTGCGTTCCTCGGTCACGCCAACGTTCGAAATGACGGCATCATACTTGCCGGAAGCCAGCCCCAGCGGCCAGTCGATCCACGCCACTGGAACGAGCTCCAGCTGCAGGCCCAGACTTTCAGCGACCGCAGAAGCATATTCCGGATCGGCGCCGACGACCGTTCGCGCATCAGTGGCATAAGTCGCCAGAGGCGGGCCACCGGGAGCCACCGCCACGGTAAATTTACCCGGCACAACAAATTTGAAGTCGGCAGGAATGGCTGTCGCAGCCGTCTCATTCTTCTTCGTATGAATACGGCCCGGTTGCTCTGGAGAGAGGTCGAAACCGTCCCCGGCCACGACCGTCAGAACCGGAAATATCATCCATGCAAGGGCCGCGATCAACAGAGCTCCTGCTCTCATGTAAATTTTCTCCAGTATCACAGGAATATGCGGGTCAGTTCGCGTCCACTCAAACCGGCCCGCCCCCTCACCTTTCAACTCACGAACCGCTCTTCGGCAATCCCTGCGGATTGGTTTTGGCTTCGGTGATTGCCTCCGGTCCAAGATTCCAGGTTTCCAGAACTTTCTGATATGCCCCGCTTGCGATCAGATCGTTGAGAACATCGGTCAACGGCTGGGCAAGGCCACTTCCCTTGCGCGTCGTGACGGCGATTTCAGCCGTAATCGGCCAGCCCCCACTCACAGTACCGACGAGCTTCGTCTTGCCGTTAATGCCCGCAGAGTAAGCTTGCGTCGCATTCACGCTGAAAACAGCGTCGGCGCGTCCGCTCTGGACGGCAAGATCCTTGACCGCATCATCATCGTAATACTGCACCTCAACGGCTTTCAGACCAGCAGCCACGTTCTGGCGGTCCCATTCCAGCAGGATTTTCTCCTGATTGGTGCCCGCATCTGTTATGATTTTGAGGCCAGCAATATCTTTCGGAGATTTGATCTCTTCGATCTTACTGTCGGACTTCACATAGAAGCCCAGCTCATCCTTGCGATAAGTGGAGAAATCGAATTTCTCCTTGCGTTCTTCCGTTACCGTCACATTCGAAATCACTGCATCGAACTTGCCAGAGGAAAGCCCCAACGGCCAGTCGGCCCATGCGACAGAAACCAGTTCCAGCTTGAGGCCCAGACTATCGGCGATGATTTGCGCCAGATCGACGTCGTAACCGATGACGGTCTTGGAATCCGACGCATAGTCATGCAACGGCAGATGTCCGCTGGTGCTGATGCCGATGGTCAAAACGCCGTCCTTGACGAACTTGAAGTCCTTGATCTCCTCGACACGCTTGTCGATCTTCTCGACGCGCAGCCGGTTCGGCTGTTCCGGGCTGAGATCGAATTTCCCCTCGCTGCGCGCAACACCGGAACCAAACAGCCCGATCGCGATAATCCCGGCGGTCCAGTAGCCCGCCTTTCTGATAAATGTCATTTCCCATCTCCTTGTTGTGTCAGTTCTTCCAGCGGCAGTTCAAAAGACCTTGGCCAGAAATTCGCGTGTGCGCGGATGCTGCGCGTCGTTGAAAATGCGAGATGGCGGACCGGCCTCCACAATCTGCCCGGCTTCCATAAAGACAACAGTGTCCGCAACTTCACGCGCAAAGCCGATCTCGTGGGTGACGATCACAAGCGTGGTCCCGGTACGGGCAAGTTCCTTGATGACGTCGAGCACCTCACCGACCAGTTCGGGGTCAAGCGCCGAAGTCGGTTCGTCGAACAGGATGACCTTCGGACGAAGCGCCAATGCCCGGGCGATCGCCACGCGCTGCTGCTGTCCTCCGGACAATTGGCGCGGATAGGCTTCAGCCTTGTCGCTGAGGCCGACACGAGCAAGCAGATCAAGCGCCAGCCGAACCGCTGCATCGCGCGCAAGACCGCGTACCTGAATCGGCGCTTCGATGATGTTTTCAAGAACTGTCATGTGCGGAAAGAGATTGAAGTTCTGGAACACCATCGCGATATCGGCTCGGCGTTTGAGGATTTCCTTTTCCTTCAACTCATAGAGCGTATCTCCGTCCTGACGATAACCGACCAGCGCGCCATCAACGGAAATGAAGCCTTCATCCACACGCTCCAGATGATTGATAGAGCGCAGCAGCGTGGATTTACCGGAACCGGACGGGCCGAGAATTGCCGTCACGCTGCCTGCCGGAAGGGACAGTTCCACATGGTTCAGCACCGTGTTCGTGCCGAAGCGCTTGGAAATATCGTGGATATGAATAGGTGCGCCCGCAGACACCGTGCCTGCATCGCGGAAACCGGCGACTGGAACCGTCCTGTGCACTTGTCCCGACAGCCCCGAGGTCAACGGCAAGGAGCGCTTGTAACGATTGAAGAATGCCTGGAATGGCAGGGGAACGGGATTGCGAACCGCACCCTTGGCGAAATAGCGCTCGATATAATACTGCACCACCGAAAGCACGGTCATGATGACCAGATACCAGACGGTCGCGACCATCAACAGCGGAATGACTTCCAGATTGCGCCGGTAGATCACCTGAACCGTGTAGAACAGCTCCGGTAAGGCCAGCACATAAACCATTGAGGTGCCCTTGGCGAGACCGATGATCTCGTTGAAACCCGTCGGAAGGATGGAGCGCATGGCCTGTGGCAAAACAATTCGCAAGGCTTGCCGGTTGCGCGGTAGGCCAAGTGCGGCAGCAGCCTCATGTTGACCCTGATCGACGGAGAGAATGCCGCCGCGCACGATTTCGGCGAAGAAAGCTGACTGGTTGAAGGTCAGGCCGAGAAAGGCAGCTGCAAACGGTGTCAGCAATTGTACCGTCGGGTAATCGAACAAGACCTGACCACTGAAAGGTACGCTCAGCGTGATGTTGGCATAGAGGTAACCGAGGTTATTCAGGATGAGCAGCAATACAATCAGGGGTATGGAGCGCAGCAACCATATATAGCCCCAGGACAGGCCCGAAAGCAGAGGCGAACTCGATACACGGGCTAAGGCCAGCAGCGTGCCGAGAATGGAACCTGTTACAGCCGCAAGTGCTGTTAGCAGCAGCGTCCGCCCAAGGCCGACCAGCACCGGTTCGGCAAAGAACCATTCAGCAAAAACGTTCCAGCCCCACTGTGGATTGGTAAAGATCGAATAGAGCACAAGGCCGATCACGAGGGCCGCGAACACGCTACCGGCAAAGCGTGCTGGATGTTTTGCTGGAACGATCCTGTAGCGCGAATAGTCGTGCTTGCGCTCCACCGGGCGGGTTGCAATCTGCGCGTTTGGGAATTCTGTCGTTACTGCCATCTGGTCATTCCTTGGCCTTCAGCCCTGTGATGAAGTTCACTGGCTGGCGATATGTTGTCGGTCCGTAATGCGGTGATCAGTGCCGCGCCTGAGTGGAGCGACCAGATGGCCGATCTCCTTTTCAAAAGGCAGCGTCTTGTAAATTTCAGGATCTGCACCCGTGTCGAAAAGCGCCGTATAGCCGTTGTTGAGATAGAGACCGACGGCTTCAGGCTGACGGAAGCCGGTCGTCAGGTAGATGCGGGAATAGCCCTGTCTTGCCGCCTGTTCTTCCAGTTCCACGAGAAGCTTGCGCGCCAGCCCCTGTCGCCGCAGATCCGACCGCGTCCAGATGCGCTTGAACTCCGCAGTATGTGCATCAAAAGCCTTGAAGGCACCGCCACCGATGGTTTCACCGTCCCGGATCAACAGCACAAAATTACCGCTGGGTGGCGCAAACGCTTCGGGCGGATAGCGGTTCATTTCAGCCGCCGCACCTTCCGCGTTGAAATATGTGCCGTAACGACTGTCATATTCATACAGAAGTTCATCGATGAGCGGCTTCGCACGTGGATCAAGAGAACTGGTGTACAGAAAAATATCGCTCATCATCATCACCGTCTGTTTTCGTTGAGAAAGGCTTCGGCAAGCTGCACCCAATAGAGAGCAACTGGCGCGATGATCTGATCGTTGAAGTTGTATTCGGCACTATGCAGCGGCGCACTGTCGCCGTTACCGACAAAGAGATAGCTGCCGGGCTTTGCCTGCAGCATGAAAGCAAAATCCTCGCTGGCAGTGCGTGGCGCAAATGCGCTGTCTAGAGCACCATCGCCGAAGGCATCGGCTGCAACCTTGCGGGCGAATGCGGTCTCCTCAACCGGATTGATGACAGAAGGAAAGCCCAACCTGTAGTCGACCTCCGCAACGGCGCCAAAACTTTCAGCCTGAGCGCGGGCAAGCGCCGGGATGCGTATCTGCAATCCGCGCCGCACCTCTTCACTGTAGGAACGGATCGTCAGTTGCAGTTCCACCGAACCAGGAATGACGTTCGAAGCTTCACCGCCATGAATCGAGCCAACAGTGACAACCGCCATTTCACGCGGATCAACATTGCGCGAAACGATGCTCTGCAAGGCGATAATGAGACACGCAGCGGCGACAATAGGATCGACCGCATTGTGCGGTTCAGCTCCGTGACCGCCCTTGCCGACGATCTTGATGACAGCCTTGTCCACAGATGCCATAGCCGGTCCCGCGACAAACCCGAAACGCCCTGCAGTGACACCCGGCCAGTTGTGCAATCCAAACACCGCATCGGAGGGAAACCGCTCAAAAAGCCCTTCGCTTATCATCTTACGCGCTCCGGCACCGATTTCTTCTGCCGGTTGAAAGACAAGATCGAGCGTACCGCTGAAATCCCCCTCCTCGGCCAGATATCGCGCAGCTGAGAGCAGGATCGTCGTGTGCCCGTCATGGCCGCAAGCGTGCATCACACCTTTGTTTCGACTAGCATAGGGAAGCCGCGTCGCCTCTTCTATCGGTAGAGCATCCATATCTGCCCGGATCGCGAGACGGCGCTGACCTTGCCCCCGCGCCAAGGTTGCGACGACGCCGGTTCCCGCAATTCCCGTCGTGACCTCATAGCCCCAGGAGGCGAGTTTTGAAGCAACGAGATGGCTCGTGCGATGCTCGTTGAAGGCAAGTTCCGGATGCTGATGAATGTCATGGCGAAGCGCTATGAATTCGTCGAGATGCGCGGCAATGCCTTCTCTCGCGGCATCGAGCCTGTTGCGGGATCGGGAGGTAACATCCATGAAACCGGCTCCTCAGGCCCGCGCGGTCTTGTTTACCGGTTGATCTACCGCCGATGAATAACGGCTTTCGCGGAACGGCAGCCCCAGATGATCGCGCAGCGTTTCACCGCGCAGTTCCGGGTTGAAATAACCACGCTCTTCCAGGATCGGCAGTACATGTTGGATGAAATCGTCGAGACCTTCCGCAATGATGGGAAAGCCGAGAATGAAACCATCGGCCGCTTCGCTTTCCACCCAATCGATCAGTTCGTTGGCGATAGCTTCCGCCGTTCCAATAAAGGCGGTGCGTGGTGTCGCGACATCGAGTGCGATCTCGCGTAATGTGGCACCGGTTTCCCTTGCCGTCTTCTTGATGCGATCTGTCGTGGCGCGGAAACTATTCTTGCCGATTTCGCCGAGTTCAGGGAAAGGCTCGTCGAGCGGATAGATACTGAAATCGTGATGATCGAAGAAGCGACCGAGATAAAGCAGCGCTTCTTCAACCGACACCAGATTACGGATCGCCTGATACTTCGCCTCGGCCTCCTCCTGCGTACGCCCGACAATCGGGCCAATACCGGGGAAAATCCCAACATCGGAAGAACTGCGCCCCTGCGCAACCGCACTTTGCTTTACTTGCCTGTAGAAAGATCGCACGTCCTCAATCTTGGTGCCGTTCGTGAACACCGCATCGGCATGTTTACCGGCAAGCCGGATGCCGGAATCCGACGATCCGGCCTGAAACACCACTGGCTGCCCCTGCCTGGAGCGGCTGATATTTAGCGGTCCTTCGACATTGAAAAAACGCCCTTTGTGATTAATGCGACGTAACTTGTTTTTATCGACATAGACACCGGTTTCGCGATCGCGGACGAAAGCATCGTCATCCCAGGAATCCCAGAGCCCTTTGATGACGTCAAGATACTCGTCCGCAATTTCATAGCGTAGTTCGTGTTCCGGATGCGGGCGCCCGTAATTGCGGCCAGATCCTTCCAGCGGGGAGGTGACAGCATTCCATCCGGCGCGTCCGCCAGAAATGAGATCCAGCGAAGCGAACTGGCGCGCGATGGTGAATGGGTCGCTGTAGGACGTCGATACCGTACCTACCAAACCAATTTTTGAGGTGGAAGCAGCGAGCGCCGAAAGGATTGAAATCGGTTCGAAGCGATTGAGGAAATGCGGTATCGACTGTTCATTGACGTAAAGTCCGTCAGCAACAAAGGCGAAGGCGATCCCCGCCGCCTCTGCCTTGCGCGCGGCATTGACGAAAAAATCGAAATTGATGCTTGCATCGACGGGCCCACTTGGATGCTTCCATGCGTTCATATGGCCGCCGGCCCCCTGCAGCATGACGCCAAACGTGATTTGCTTTCGTTCACTCATGTCATTTCTCCAAGGAAGAGTTCGACGCCATGCGTCCATCTTGCAGTTTCCGGTCGTGCTGCATTCGCACTGAGCAGCTAGACGTTTTCCATGAGAACAGCGTAAGCACGCCTCGGCCTGCCGATAAGAAAAGTAATTCTATAATTTTTATATACTTTAAAATTGCAATGCGGCTTGAAGCGGAGCAAAACAGAATAGGTAATAAAATCAATTGGATAGAACGACTATCCCCTCGTTTTTTGTCCGTGACGAGCTCAAAAGAAAAATCTGACTGAAAAGAGGCGAATTTTGAGACGTCTGTTCCTTGATGAAGAATGCTTGGTGGCCCACCATTCAAACATGGACACGAGCTATACCTATATCATCATCGCCCTGCTCCCGTTTCTGCTTTGGAGCACGATTATCTTCGTATTGTCGGAAGCCAGCATCCAAACCGATTACCGGGACTGCGAGGGTACGAATGACGATCGCCCGACCGACGATCAGATGGCCGATATCGTGACCATTCCCTACGGTCTAATTTTCCCGCTTTATTATCATACACCGACCACATCGCACGAAATCGGTTAAAACAGCCACTATGCTGCGACACTCGGCCAGCCACGGTACGCTATTAATTCTCTCGATTTCGTGCCAAAGCATTCCGGCGAAACATCGGCGGAGTGGATATGCTTACAAAGAAGGGCAAATACGGTCTGAAGGCTCTGGCTCATCTCGCCGCACTTGAACCGGGAGAAAGCGCGTTCGTCGCCGAGATTGCCGCCAGGAACAATATCTCCAAGAAATTTCTCGACGCAATCCTGCTGGAATTACGCAATGACGGCATTCTGCGGTCCAAGAAAGGTCCCGGTGGCGGCTATAGCCTTTCCAAGTCTGCGTCGGAAATTACCATTGGTCAGGTCGTCCGTGTTCTCGACGGACCACTGGCACCAATCCGTTGCGCCAGCCGCACAGCATACGAACCGTGCAACGATTGCGTGGATCATCGAGCCTGTCAGGTGCGCCGGTCCATGCTGCTGGTGCGCGAAGCAATAGCGGGTGTTCTCGATAGGATGACGCTGGAACAGTTCGCTCGTAACGGTGGGTTGGAAGACGACCGCTCTGCGCCCGCTTGGGCACAGTTAAGCGCCTGATATAGCGTCCAGAAGGCGATAGCCGCCATTGTGATACAGAAGCGGTTGACCGGAACCCGTAACGATTTTCAGAACACGACCGATCACGATTGCATGCGTATGACGTTCGATTACGTCTTCCACGGCGCAATCAACTGAAGCCAATGCGCCAGCAAGTGCTAGCGCACCGCTTTCGAGTGCATACCATTCGGCATCCGCGTAACGTTCAATGCCCTTGATCCCATCTTTGCCAGCGAAACGATCAGCAATGGACTGATGGCCAGAAGACAGCACATTCACACAGAAATGGTTATGGCGACTAATCGCCGACCAGACCGATGAACCCCGGTTGATGTTTACGATAATCGTTGGCGGTTCAACCGAAAGCGCAGTGGCTGACGTCACAGTCGCCCCGGTGCGCCCTTCATCGAAACCCGCCGTGACAACGCTCACGCCACCTGCAAGCTGTCTCATGGCTGCTTTAAGCTCGCCTGGAGAAACCTCGATATCTTCAGGCTCTTCAACATATTGCGGAATGCTCTCGCGGAGATATGTAACCGTTGATCCCATCTCTGTTTATTACTCCAGATTTATCAATCTGCCATACGGTAGCAGCGCTCGGCAAATTGGCCGAGAATGCACTTTCTATATTCGACTGATTTTGTAGAAAATTAGAGCCTGTCTGCAAAACGGAAGTAGATGTGCGGCGACGCCACTATTTGCCACTGATGAATGCTTGCAGCGGTTACGCTGGTAGATCGAGATTATCGAACAGTTTTCGTTCGGTATAACCGTCTCAAAACACACTCAGGAACAGATTTTGAAATCTGCGTCATGATTTTATTCCGATCGTCATTGAATGAATTGGATAACTAGCCAGCGCGAACAACGCTCAGCTCTGGCTTGCTTGCGCCCGAGGCAGGAAGAAGCCGCGCAAAGTCTGTGAGGATTTGCGCATAATCCTCTGCGTGAAATTCGTAAGGCAGCTCCAGCCGAAATTCGGAGACAAGCGGCAAAACAGGATCGGTGGTTAGTGTTTCCAGAATTTGCTCTGTCGTGCCCACAATATCTGGCAGGAAAAGTGTGCGGCGCGGACCATGGGCAAAACCCGTTCGCTTGTTGCGTTCGGCGGCGAATTCTGCATAGCGACGGCGCGCATCGGGACTTGCGCTGTCCGTGGGCAGGATCACCCGGCCAAGTGCGACACGCGGCGCACGTTCATGCGCCCATTCGTGACGGAACCGTTCGATGAGTGTTTTCTGGGCCGTCAGAAAATCATCCGTGTTCTCACCGCTGACAATGTTTCCCGTCAGGAGATTGAACCCGGCCTGCCCCGCCCAACGTGCTGAATTCTGTGATCCACCACCATACCACAGGCGGTCGGTCAGCCCTTTGGCAAAGGGTCTCAAACGCGGGATTTGCGCTCCGGCGGCATTGCCCGCTTCGGTCTCGCCCGAAAGCGGTTCTGACCGCAGGGCCTGTGCCAGTTTTTCTGCACGCGCATGACTGTAATCAGCGATGGGAGCCACATCGACGAAATCTGCAACAAGATGCGCAAAGGGCGGCGCACCAACTGAAACGCCAACATTCAGCCTGCCGTTTGACAGCAGGTCTACAGTTGCAAGATCTTCGGCCAGCCGGAACGGGTTTTCATATCCAAGCTGGATGACCGCAGTGCCAAGACCGATGCGTTTTGTTCGCTGCGAAGCTGCGGCGAGAAAGGTCGCGGCGGATGAAATACCACGCTCCAGATGGCGCTGGCGCACCCATGCGCTGTCATATCCCAGTCGCTCTCCATATTCGAAAAGCTGCAATGTGTCCTCCAGACCCTGCGCGGGATCATTTTCGCGATGACTGCCAGGAATGAGGAAGGCAAAATGTTCGATATGTGAAAGGGGCATGGCTTGTTTCCCTTCTCACGCAGCGGTTTCGCGATAGCTTTGAAGCCGCGCCAGAATGTTTGCTTCCTGCACCGCCTTGCGCTCCCGTACACACCGGGTTGCTTCTTCAAAGGAGGCAGATGCTGGATAAAGTGGCGAGGAGATCTGCTGGCCCAATCTGGTGCCAATGTGCTTTTCAAACGGCAGCGACCGATATTGCCGGACATCGACGGATATATCGAAAAGCGGACGATAGCCGAGTGAAATGTAAAGCGCTGTGGCCTCGGGTTGGCGATAGCCGGTCGAGAGATAAGCCCGTGTGTAACCTAGCTCACCGGCACTTTCTTCGAGCGCCAGCACAATACGGCGCGCCAGCCCCTGCCTGCGCAAATGCGATGCCGTCCAGATACGCTTGAGTTCGACGGTTTCATCGTCGTGGCTCATATAGGCGCCCCCGGCAATGGTTTCCCCATCGCGCTGAAGCAGCAGGAATCCGCCAAGCGGCGGCGCAAATGCGTCCGCGGGGTAGCGCAGGATTTCTGTGCGCGCGCCACCGGATCGGTCCAGATCGGCATAACGAAGATCATATTCGTGAACCAGGCCATCGATAAGGGGCTGCGCTGCCGGATTTAAAAGAGAGGACTGGACAATAATATCAACCATGGAAAGCCTCCGCTGAAACAAATGCTGCCCGACCTGTGTTGAGTGGAAGCAAAAAGCCGCCATCGAACAGTATCTTCCTCTAACGGTGCCTGTTAGCGCGCACGTTTGCACGGCATGAACGTTTAATGAGTGTGCAAATATTGGAAGATCGTTGCTCGATTAATATTCTACAAAAAACATAGATTACTCCTCGTCAAATTGTTGATGAGGATGAAATGCCCTACGCGCTCAGTTTACTCGATAAAAGTCCCATTCATGACGGCGAAGCGGCTCAAACCGCACTGGCCCGCACGATAAAGCTTGCGCAGAAAGCAGAAACCGCAGGCTTTCATCGCTTCTGGGTGGCTGAACATCACAACTCACCAGAGCTCGCCAGTTCATCGCCGGAAGTGCTGATCAGCTTTTTGCTGGCACATACCAGACATATCCGGATTGGTTCGGGCGGCGTTATGCTGCAGCATTACAGCGCTTATAAAGTCGCTGAGAACTTCAATCTTCTTGCTTCGCTTGCGCCCGGACGTGTCGATCTGGGTGTGGGAAAAGCCCCTGGGGGCTTGCCGCTTTCAACGCGCGCCTTGCAGGGAGCCTATGACCCTGATCGCAAACCATCATTCAATGAACAACTGATTGAGCTGGATAAATTTCTCGACGAAAGCCCTGAAAATACCGATAACCGGAACGGCCTTGCCGCTTATCCGGTTCCGCCGCAAAAACCCGAACGTTTCCTGCTGGGTGCGAGTGTCGAAAGTGCTGAACTTGCCGCACGTCTCAACTGGGACTTCGTCTATGCCGGTCATATTCAGGGTGACCCGACAGCCATAAAGGAAGCGGTTGAAGCCTATCAGGCAATCGCGAACCGCCCTGCCATTCTAGCTGTCGGCATAATCGTTGCGGAAAGCGAGGCCGAGGCAGAAAGGCTTGCCGTTGACATTCGGCGCTTCCGTGTCGCGGTCGAAGGCCTGCAGCCGGTCAATGTCGGCAGCCACGAACAGGCGCTTGAATATGTGCGGCAGGCCGGTACCACACAATACAGCATCGAAGAGCGCACGCCTCGTGTGATCCGTGGCACCGCCACCCATGTTCACACTGAGCTTCAACGCCTGCATCGGGAGTTGGGCATCACTGAGTTTGTAATCGACTGCCCTGTTTCAGAAGGTAGCCATCGCCTCAAAACCATTGAGCTGCTCGCCAATAATCGCCCGGCCATCGCGGCATAAGTTTTCCCAATTTCCCGACATCGGATGGTGGTTATGCATCGGTTGACGCTATGGGAGAATAGGTAGCGGTTCACCAAAATCTGCTTACTTGCTCATTCATTATCAGGCATGCCGTTCTGCTTGAGTTCGGCAAACTTGATAGCCATCGTCGGGTTACCGCGCGTGAGCCGTTTGACCGTCAGGTCCTCCGCCTTGTCGTTTGCAAGCCGCAAGTTATTGGCAGACTTGTGAAGCGCTTCCTTCGTTTTCTCCAGATCCTTGATGGCTTCGTCGATGCGTTTGACTGCCTCCTCAAAGCCATCTGAAGCCAGACGCCAGTTGCGCCCGAATGCGGCTTTAAAGTCATCAAGCTGGGATTCGAAGTTTGTTATGTCGACGTTTTGCGCCTTCACCAGCGCTAGCTCTTTCTTGTATTGGAGCGAGTTCATCGCCGCATTGCGCAGCAGCGTGATGATTGGGATGAAAAACTGCGGTCGGACGACGTACATTTTTGGATAACGGTGGGATACATCAATGATCCCGGTGTTATAAAGCTCACTCTCAGGCTCAAGCAACGAGACCAGCACGGCGTATTCGCAGCCTTTCGCGCTCCGGTCCTTGTCTAACTCTTTGAAAAAGTCTTCGTTCTTCTTCTTGGTAGCCGTCTCGTCATTTTCGTTCTTCATCTCGAACATGATCGAGACGATTTCAGAACCTGCATCGTCAATGTCGCGGAAGATAAAGTCGCCCTTGCTACCGTTGCGCGCGTCGTTATCCTTCTCAAAATAAGCGCGCGGGAAAGCGGTGGCACGAATGCGGTCAAACTCGATTGCGCAGTGCTGTTCCAGCGTCTCACCGATCATTTTTGTCGATAGTTTCGCTTTCATATCCCTCAGACGCTCGATTGCGTCGTTGCGATCCTTTAGCTGCGTTTCGTACTTGTCCCTAAGTGCAGTTTCAGCAAGCTGTTTTTCGAGCGTAATTCGAGCAAGCCCGTTCTTCAGTTCGTCACGCTCTTTCTCAACTGTATTGACGGCTTCGGTGACAGCGAGCTTCTGTGAAAGCTCCCCGGCATCGAGCCTGGCCTTCAGGCTCTGGATCTCCACGTCTTTAGTGGTGGCTGCCTTCTGTAGTTCAGCAGTAAGCTTCGCCTCGGCCAGTTTTGATGCAGCCTCCTGCTCCCGTCTGGCTTTCTCAAGCTCATGCAAAAGAGTATCGCGTTGTTTTTCGACAGCACTCAACGCCTCAGCCACTGCGAGTTTCTGCGCGACTTCACTGGATTCAAGTCTTGCCCTCAGTTCCTGGATTTCAGAATCCTTGGCTGCAGCAGTCTTCTGCAATTCATTGGCAACTTTAGCCTGTGCAAGCTCAACAGCGTTACGCTTGTCCTGATCAGCCAACTCCAAGCGCTCATGCAGCTGCTTCTCGAAATCACTGTCACGCACCTGCTTCAGGATATCGGCATAGCCCGTCTCATCGATCTTAAATGCCTTGTTGCAATGCGGGCAGATGATTTCATGCATGATTATTTCCATTAGCCTTGGCCAGAACCTCTTGGAGAAACTCCATGAGCTGCTATTGATCCGTCACCTTGTGAACGATCACTGTCTACACGGTCAAGGTCATTTACGGTTGCTTGACCAGGCCTGCGGTCTAGCGAACCGAAGAACCCAGCTGAAATCAGCCACGCTACAACATGAATCAGGGCTCGCCGGCTGTCAGCGCAGATGACAGATTGATGGTCAAACGGCTGTACCAACGAATGGATAGCGCATCCGGCTTGCTTGTAATTTCAGCGATCGGCTTTAAACCAATAAATACGTCGTGGTCTGCGGGTCGAAGCCGACAATACGCTTACCTTCATCGAAGGCAGTCAGCAGCTGTTCGCGAAGCAACAACCTGGCATGTATCGCCGCCGCCGGATCAGTTGCAAGCAGGTGATCGATGTCGCCCGGTATTTGCACACGTTGAGCATCTGCGGGAAACTCAAATTTCTGGCCTTGAGATCGAGCTTCCACACGCAGATCGTCCAATTGCCAGTCAGCCACGATCCTGTCCGAAGGCAAACCGGAATTGATGCCGACCATAGGGCCGTAATAGTCGATATGATAAATGGACGATGTAGCCCCGAGGCTCGCAATGTTAAGACTGGCATTGACCGCCCGGATCGGATCATAGGTCCAGCGCACATGAGTAATGCCTCTCGCAAGACACCAATCGCGCTGGAACCACTTCATCCGCGCGCCAAGTTTCAAGCCTCTTGCTTCTGGAAGAACTGCCAGACGGTGAGAATGCTGAACGCCCTGCGCTGCACTTGGGAAACCAAAAATGAAACCTATCATCTTCCCGCCATCGAACGCTCCGGCGACAAGGCCACCTTCGTGCTGGATCGCAAGCAATAGGTCTGAGGCATCGACAGGATCGTCCTCTCCCCACACCAGCCGCTGCACGATCTCCGAATCTTTCATCTCATCGAGAGAGGCGAGCTCGCGGACCAATATTTCGCTCATGCGACGAAATCCTCGCGATGGCTGGTGACCGTATCGAGAAATACATGGTCCAAGGTCACACCGATACCTGGACCGTTCTTGGGAACGGCCATTCGGCCATTTTCGGCTTCCAGCGGCTCGTTGACAATATCGCGCGGGAAGTAGCGGCTGGCGGACGATGTATCCCCCGGCTTCGTGAAATTCGGCAATGTGGACAGGTGAATATTATGCGCCCTACCAATGCCTGCCTCAAGCATCCCGCCGCACCATACAGGCACATCGAAGGCTGCGCAGACATCGTGAATAGCGCGTGAAGCACTGTGTCCACCGACGCGACCCACCTTGATATTGATGACACGGCAAGCTCTTGCGACAAGCGCCTTGCGCGCATCCACCGAAGACCGGATGCTCTCATCCAGGCAGATGGCGGTCAGCAGCTTTTCCTGTACATGAACGTGATCGGTAATGTCGTCGAAAGCCAGCGGCTGTTCGATATAATCGAGTGCGAAAGCATCCATGGCCTTGAGAAGCGGCAGGTCGGAAAGCCGATAGTCTGTATTGGCATCAACCGTCAGCTTGGCTTCCGGGAAACGCTCGCGCACCGCCTGAATCATAGTGAGATCATGACCGCGCTTGATCTTCAGCTTAACGCGCTTGTAACCGGCATCAAGCGAGGCCGCGACCCGGTCAATCGTCGTTGGAATATCGGCAATGCCAAGGCTGACCCCCACATCGATAGCATCGCGAACGCCACCAAGCGCAACGCTCAATGGCAGGTTCAGTGCTTTCGCCCACAGGTCCCACACGGCCATTTCGACCATGGCCTTGCTCATTCTATGTCCGCGCCACGGATCAAGAATTGCGGAAAGGTCCGCCGGACCGGCGAAGCGTTTCCCAACGATTTGCGGCAGCAGGACGTCGCGCAGGAAAGAGAGCGAACCGGAGATGGTTTCCTCCAGATAATCCGGCAACGGATCCATCACGCCCTCGGCATAGCCTTCCAGGCCTTCAGCCCGCAGAGTGAGGATCGGAATGATCTTTTCGGTCATTGTTCCCGTGGAAATCACGAAAGGCACGAGCAGCGGCAAACGTATGACCCGTATTTCAGCCGCCTCGATCTTTAACCCGGTGAAAATTGGCGCTGCGTGCATCGGATACTCCATCCGTGAGTACAAATGATCGGTCTGGTCCAGGAGTTCCTTGGTGACGAGGCGTCATCCTAATTGTCCCCCTCGACCGAATTAAATTCCCTGTTCGCTGTCAAAAGTCCAATAGTTTCGTCAGCGCGCTTACTGATGCTGATCCGGCAGTGTATCCAGAGGGAAAACCGGACGCCGCAGTCGAGCGTAGATCCGTCTCGACAGATCCGGTGAGCTCAAACCGCCAGCATCTGTAACAATGATCTGTACTGCAATTGGGCCGAACGCCCCTTTGAAATGCTGCATTGATTTGACCGCCAGAACGGATTTTTCCTTAGGCTCGATGCCGACGATCCGGAAAATGTTCTGATCCAGCATTTGCATGCGTTCCGACACGATCATGATATCGATCCCCTCGACGCGCAGGCAAACGGCTTTTCCGGTTGTTCCAGGCAAACCTGTAAACATCGGCCCCTCAAAGACGAAGGTACCGTCGCTGACCGACATGACACGGCCTGTCACAGTCAAAGGACCGCCACCGACAGATGGATCGGATTTGCCGCCAATCGTCACCGTAACAGTCTCGCCTATCGCCTTGGCTGCAATCTCCGTCACCGCTTCAGGGTCGAGAAGCGCACCTGCGGCGGCATTGGTCACACCGGCCTGAAGCATCGCAGCAATGAGCGCAGTGCAATCGCTATAAGCGCCCGAACCGGGATTGTCGGAGAAATCAGCGACGACAATCGTGCCTTCAGCACTCCGAGCCTCTTTCAATTGCCGGATACATTCATCGAGAGGCATAGGCTGCGACCATTGATCCTTATAGGACCAGATTTCATCGCACATCTTGCCCGCAACATCACAAGCGGTTTGCTGATCGACACTTTTATGATCGAAGGTTACGATGACACTGGGTCCAGCTGCCCAGACGTCCGCATCGGTAAACCCCGCATTGATCGCAACGTTCAAAATACCCGGTTGCTGCATCTCACGACCGGCACTTTCAAGCAAGCGGCACATCGGGCCGTTATCCGTTGTGCGACCGTCGTCGCAACCGAGCAGCATTGGTGGGCGCGCGATGGCCAGCGCAGGTTCGATTTCGCCCCTCATCGCCCGATCCAGCAACGAACATGCTTCAACGCCAACCTCATTCATGTCGATATGAGGATAGGTACGGAATGAAACGGCGACCTGCGCCAGATCAGCCAGTTCATCAAAAATATTCGCGTGAAGGTCTAGGGTGATGGCAATGGGGACATCATAACCAACCGCGGACCGGATTTCTCGCAGGAACTGGCTGTCGCCATCCTGATCCGTCTCCGTCACCATGGCACCATGCAGAGCAACAAATATGCCGTCAAAAGGCCCGGCTTCCTTCAGCCGCCGCAGGCACTCGCCCGTGATTTCCTGACGCGCAGTTTCAAGCACTGGTCCGTTCGGTTCCGCATGGGCTGCGGTGATGTAAACAGGCGTCCAGCCTTTTTCATCCGCGACCTTTATCGCGCCACCGACCTCAGAGCCTGTACCTCGGAAATTGGCTGGAATCTCATCGCCCTTGAAATAATGCGACGCCCGAAAATCACTGATGCTCGTGCGATTTTGCGTGAAAGTATTACTTTCATTGATGAGTTCTATGATCGCAACACGATAGGACACGGATCGACCTTTCTTTTGTCAGCAAAGACCAGTCTGGGTTGGTCGAAACGAAATGGCTGAGGCCAGATTATGCTCACACGCAGTGAGCACCTGATCTGATGTGGTGTCTCAAATCAGGCACTCTGTATGCGAGGGTGGGAGCGAACTACTTCGCGAAGATTTCGCTCGCGAATTTCGGCTTTTCCCTGATGTCGAAATCAAAGTACTTGGCACTGATCTTGTCATAGCTACCGTCCTGGATGATCTCTGCTAGCGCCTTGTTGACACGCGTGCGCAGTTCTTCGTCATCCTTGCGGAAGGCCATTCCGGCACCAAGAGTTCCATCTAGAAGGAACTCGCTGCCGACAAATTCGCAGCAATCTGCACCCTTCTTAATCCAGTCGCTGAGCGCGAACTTGGATTCAAGCAAGAGGTCAATGCGACCGTTCTCGATATCCAGGAAGGCTTCTTCCAGTGTGGGATAGAGCTTTACCTCATTATCCGGGAAAAAGCGCTGCAAAGCATCGACTGCGATGGAGCCAGTCTGGGTGCCTATGACCTTGCCCTTGGCGCTTTCCGGCGTTACGTCCTTCAGGCCGAGCTCCTTCAAAGCAACAAACCGCATGGTGTTGTAGTAATACGGATCGGAGAAGTTGACCTGCTGCATACGCGATTCAGTAATAGCCATCGAAGAAGCCATGATGTCGAACTTCTTTGACTGAAGCGCCGGAATAATCCCGCTCCACTCGTTGGCGCTCCATACGCAATCAGCTTTCAGTTTTTCACAGATCGCATTGCCGACATCGATATCAAAGCCTTTGAGCTGCCCGCTCGGGTCCAGGTAATTGAAAGGGGCATAGGCACCTTCGGCTCCCATTCGGATTTCCTCAGCATGGGCTGGAAGGGTACCGCATACCGCGACAAGAGCCGCAATAATTCCCATTTTAGCTTGCTTAAGCACGTTTCGTTCTCCTTTTATACGCCCTTGCCCAGTACATCACAGACATGCACTGCCGTCCGTGATCAGGACCAGATGAGCTCAGACACCCAAGGGCATTTTTGTTTATTGACGATTATGCTTGTGCCGAGGGTCGATCAATGCAAAAGATCTATTCAATGGTATTAGAAAAATTCATAATGATATGACTTTAAGGGCGAAACGACGAAAACTCCCAAGCTTGAGAGCCTTAAGGGCTTTTGAAGCGGTTTCGCATTGTCAAAGCTTCACTGCCGCTGCGGAAGAGCTTGCAGTCAGCCAAGGCGCCGTGAGTCATCAAATCAAGCTTCTGGAACAGGCTTTGGGTTGTCAATTGCTTATTCGCGGCTCGCGCGGTGTATCCGTTACCGCAGAAGGTGCGCTGCTGCTGGAGGTTTGTGCTCGGGCATTTGATGAAATCGGCGCGGTTACGACGCTGATCGGACAGGACAACAAGACCCAAATTCTGCGGGTTCGGGCCGGCCCCTTTTTTGCAATGGAAGTGATAGCAAGCAGGATTGCTGGCTTCTTAAAGAAGAATCCAGGTATCCAACTCCACCTGAATAATCTCGATGTAGATTCCATCGCTCAGGATAGAGAAGACGCACAGATCAAGTATTGTCTGCATCCGCCCGCAGGCATGTACAACATCGAAATTCTTAAAGAAAAACTGGTACCTGTCTGCAGCCCATCACTTCTGGCCAACGTGAAAAATCCAGAAGATCTTCTCATAACTCCTGACATTCCTCGCTTGCATTATCGGGACGTAAACGACTGGAAAAGATGGATATCCCACCACGGATTTGATGATTTAACCGCCAATTCAAACCTTTTTTTTGACGATCAGCACACACTGTTGGCGGCTGCTCGTTCCGGACAGGGCATTGGTTTTTCTCATCGACCTCTGGTCGAAAACGACGTGCAGCGCGGAAGCCTCTGTATCGTGTCCGAGCGATATTTCGAGCCCAGGGAATCCTACAAGTTTATATGCAGCCACGAAAACATTGCCTCTAATCCGGCGTTGCAGCTCTTCCGCGACTGGCTTGTCAAAGAGGTTTCAATGATCTCTTAGGTTCAAACAACTCCTGAAAGTTGAGACGGGAAAATTGCAAGTGAGCAGGTAAGCAAGCTACAAGAGAAAGTCTGAGCGGGTGCGCTCGATAATGATTTGTCGTAGCGACACGTTTGCAGGTGCGGAAAGTGCGTAGAAAATCGTTTCCACCACCTCCCTATTCGTTATGCCTTCGTCTGCCCTACGTGTTCTGTGCCATTCCGCCGTGGTCGGTGAAACGTCCTCAATGAGGCCTGGATAGATCGACGTGATGCGGACGGAAGTTCCTGCCATTTCCTCGACCAGCCCTTGCGTGAAACCATCTTGTGCTGCTTTCGCTGCCCTGAAAGGAAGCGAGGCTCCGACAAACCTCGCGTACGGCAAACCGGACATCGAAACGATGTTATGGATATCTGCGCGCTTTCGAGCCTTCAATAAAGGTATTAGCCGTCGCGTCAGAATCATGGTGCCCGTGACTGCCGAATTCACCACGGACATGATCTGCTCGTCGGTGTGATTTTCCAGTGATCCTGATGTGAAGTGCGCGCCGTTGTTGATTAATATGTCGATATCGGGATGCAACGCCGCGATCTGGTTCCCCGCGTTGAGGATGGATTGGGGTTCGGAAAGGTCGCAGACAAAACAATCGATTTTCGGCCCGCCGTTACCAGTAATGACGTCAACTACTTCCAGCAACATGTCTGCAGAGCGTCCAAGAAGTATCGGAATGGCCCCATATGACGCAGCCGCGATTGAGAGAGCTCGACCAAGACCTCGGCCAGCTCCTGTAATAACGATTTTCCTGCCTTGCATTGACATTTCCCAGGTTAGTTGCTGCACATAACGAAGTTCTGCTTATCATAGAGTTGCAACCGGAACCCGCCAGTCCACTCCCAGACCCTTCACGGACGTTGAAAGCTTGATCGATGGAACGACCGCTTTGAGAAGTGTGTGATTGATACATTAATTTCAAACATGAAAGCGCACTCCAGTCGGAGAGGTACAAAGTCCCTTGCTGTCCGTCTTTTTCTCTGACGTGTCGACCTCAGGAGACAGACAAAGCCCGCCCGCTTCAATTGGGCAGGCTTTGGAATGGTTAGCGACTGAAGGGTAAAACGGACACTACCCAACCCTACCAATCGACCGCTTCAATCATTTGCGGAGACACACGATCATTTCCATATCAGACCGCGAAGTAGCCTAGTATTTCTGCCGTGCTGCGCACTTCAGCAAAGGTATCTTCCAATGATACGAGTGCAGACTGGTGCAACTGTTCATGGGGAATAACGATGCCTTGATAATTAGACAGGTCTCGCGTGGCGCTGGCGTCGGCTGCGACAATAACGTGGTAACCGAGCGGAGCCGCATCCCTTGCTGCGCCTGCAACACAAGCATGTGTCATCAACCCGGTAATAATCAGGGTCGTTGCACCGGCGGCCTTGAGCTGGGCATCAATATCGGTGCCTTGAAATACACTAACCTCAGATTTCCTGATGACGGCGTGGTGGCCCGCCGGGGTGATATCGCGACGAAAAGCGACCGTTTCCCCATCTTCGGCAAAAATGGGAGACCCTGAAGGTGCAACGTGCTGGACGTGAAAAACGGACATTCCGGCGTGGTCCGCTTTTTCAATCAGGAGCTTCGCATTCTCTAGCGCTGCTACACCATTCGGGATGGGTAGTCGGCCGCTGAAATATTCCTCCTGAAAATCAATCACAAGGAGAGCGGTCGTTGACGGGACGACCTTTGAAGTTTCAGGAGCGCCGGCAATTACCCGTATCGTTGGATTTTCCATCATAAAGTCCTCTTGATCAACAGATGCAGTTGCTTCGCCCAGTTTTGATCGACTTAAAAGTGGCTCATCGGACAATATATGCTAACATTGGGCCAAACGGACGATGGAACCCGACAATGCACACCATAGCTGTTTTGGCCTATGACGGAATAAGCCCCTTTCATCTATCAGTACCGGGGATCGTGTTTAGCGACGACCTGTTGAAGCTCAGCACCCCGCGATACAATTTGCATGTATGTGCCGAACGCATCGGTCCGATAAGAACGCTTTCCGGATTTAACATCGACGTGAGATACGATTTATCGGCCGTGGAGCAGGCTGACACTGTGATCATACCTTCCTGGAGCGCTCCCGATGACATTCCCCAGAAGGCATTGATTGATGCCTTGGTAGAAGCGAAAGCACGCGGTGCCAGAATTGTGGGACTTTGCCTCGGGACATTCGTTCTGGCTTATGCAGGTCTTCTCGAAAAAAGAACTGTCTCTACACATTGGGCTTGGGCTGATGACTTCCAAAAGGCCTATCCAGATGTCCGCCTCGATGCAGATGCTCTTTATTCGGATGAAGGAGACATCATCACTTCGGCCGGGACAGCCGCTGCCATTGATTGTTGCCTTCACATACTGCGGAAGGATCAGGGTGCAGAAATTGCCAATCGTGTTGCTCGAAGACTGGTCGTCGCGCCGTATCGTCATGGTGGGCAGTCCCAGTATATTGAGATGCCTAAATCGGATTTAATTCGAACCGACGGTCTATCCAATGCAATGGATTGGGCACTGGCACATCTGAATGAGACCATCACCGTCGACGTTCTCGCCAATCGGGCTAATATGAGCCGCCGCAGTTTCACGCGCCATTTCCGCCAGAAAACAGGGACAACCCTTGTCCAATGGCTGCTCAATCAGCGGCTTTCCGTTGCGCAGCGCTTGCTGGAAACCGGCGATTGTTCAGTCGAGAATATCGCCAGTATGGCAGGCTTTGGCTCAACGGTTTCATTCAGGCTTCAGTTCGCGAAAACATTCTCTGTGTCCCCTGCAATCTATCGCAGACATTTCAGAAACACAAAACATCAGATTATGATTTAACCGCATATACCCCCTTCACGGACGTTAACGGAATTGTAATCGGAGCCGGCTTTCGGGAGTTCGCGAAATGCATTCCAACGACCGAGTAAAGCGTAAAACGGACGCCGGCTTACGACAAATTTCACATCTTGATCAGATCACTGCTTTCAGAAGGACTATAATGGTTTGTCAACTGGATCCGGCCATCACATATGTGCCTACCGTCAGGCTGAACTGAAGCGAAAGTCTTTACATATCCATAACTGAAGAAACTCTTCATCCAATCGACAGTATCAATAACATTCGATCCATGCGTCGCTGGCCCAGTTGTTTCAGATCAACATTGGCGATCCTTTGATCACAACAAGCGCCCCGGCATGTTAGATCCGAAAAGCAGAACCCGACGATGCGTAACCAGGTGGTTAAGCGCGATGCCGGGATCTGCCAACATTTCCTTCAGATTGTGATAGCTCGGTCAGCTGATAAAGAGCCGAAAGACCAGCGTCTTCGTCACAAGCAGAACTTTATCAGCCATTCCTTGGCCTTCTTATGTGTTTGCCGAAACGAAAGCCGACATGCTGGTAATCAGCAGCATTCCAACCGTTGCACCTGCGTCCTGAAGGCCGACAGTCTTTTCCTGGAAAGCAGCCGCCTTGCCGTGCTGGGCAACCATGGTCTTGGTTGCTTCAAGCGCATCTTCGGCGGCTTTGGCAGCAGCTGCAAGTGCATCAGTAAGTGATACACCCGCTGTGGCTTGGGCTTCCAGCGTTACGGCAATCGGATCAAGCACATCGAGAAGCGTCTTGTCTCCGACCTTTGCCTTGCCGCGCTCGGCGATGCCATCGCGATAGGCACGCCAGAAAGCGGCGATCTCTGCGGTGCCTAGCTCATCGGTGCCATCGCAGGCCTTGCTTGCACGCAAGAAGCCCGTTGCGGTCAGCGTACCCATGGTCGATGGTGCAGCGCGTGCCATGGTTGCACCAACCGTGCGCAAGAGCTTGGCGATGCCTGCAGTTTCGCCCTCTGCATGGGCTACTTCAGCCGCAGCTGCAAAGGCCTTACTCATGGTAATGCCGAGATCGCTATCGCCGACTTTGCCGTCCAGCGCGATGAGGAATTCACGCTGTTCTGCAAAAAGTTGCTTCCAGCTGTCGAAGAGATTGATGAGATCAGATGCTGTAATAACGTTCATGACCAGACCTTAACCCGCAAAATGCTTGAAGAATGGCGTGTTTGCGGAAGCTGCAACCAGCGGCTCCAGTTCTTCATCGAGATGCAGTACGGATACCGATGCGCCAGCCATTTCCATGGAAGTGGCAAACTCGCCGATCCAGACATGCTTGACCTTGACGCCACGCTCGTCGAAGAGCTGCGAAACGCGACGGAACATGATGTAAAGCTCTTCAAGCGGTGTGCCGCCAAGACCATTAACCAGCACAGCTACTTCCTCGCCCTTGGCATAGGTCTGTTCCACAAAAATGCGTTCCATCAGCTCATCGATGACCGCATCTGCACTGGCAAGCTTCGTGCGACTGATGCCTGGTTCACCATGGATGCCCATGCCGATTTCCATTTCATCTTCGCCGATGGAAAAGGTGGCATGACCGATTTCCGGCACAACGCAGCTCGAAAGTGCAACGCCCATGGTGCGGGTGCGCAGACGTGCCTTGTCAGCAACACGCGTCACTTCATCAAGCGACAGGCCGTTGGCCGCTGCTGCACCGGCAGCCTTGTAGACAAAGAAGATACCGGCGACGCCGCGACGCTTGTGCTCTTCACCGACAACGGAGGAAGCCACATCGTCATTGCCGACAACTTGCTTGACGGTGATGCCATCGAGATCGGCAAGTTCTGCAGCCATATCGAAATTGATGATGTCGCCGCTGTAGTTGCCATAGATGTAGAGCACGCCAGCGCCCTGATCGATGGCCTTGGTAACCTGATACATCTGCTCTGAGCTCGGCGACTGGAAGACGCCGCCCACAGCCGCGCCATCGATCATGCCTTCGCCGATATAGCCGAGGAACAGCGGCAGGTGACCTGAGCCACCACCTGTTGCAATGCCGACCTTGCCGGATTTGGGATTGGCTGTGACCATGCAACGCTTGTCATTGTGGACAAAGATAAGTTCGGGATGGGCCCGATAGATGCCTTCGAGCATCTCATCCACGAAATTGACGGGATCGTTCAGGAATTTCTTCATGATTTCCTCTTGAGAGTATCGGGTTATTTCTTGCGTTGGCGGGTGACGAAGAAGGCCGCGGCCAGCAGGATGAAGCAGCCGACGACGAGACGCTGCCACGTGCTTGGGATGCCGACGAGCACTAGAACACTGTTGATGACGGTGATGAGCAGCACACCGAGAAGGGTGCCAAAGACGGTGCCGGTGCCACCGGTGATGCGTGCACCACCGAGAACCACGGCGGCGATGACGGCGATTTCGGTTCCGACAAAATCGAAGGGGCTCGACTGGCGATTGGCGCAGACATGGATGATGCCTGCAAGTCCGGCAAGACCACCTGCATAGCCGAACAGGAAGATATGGATAGTGCGCAGATTATAGCCGAGGCGGCTTGCGATCTGGCTGTTGCCACCCATCGCGAAAATCGCGCGTCCCAGCAAGGTTCGGTTCAAGATCCACCAGGTCAGGATTGCAGCCGCAGGCAGCACCAGAAAATAGAACGGCATGGTGATGGTGGCACCAGTTGCCGATTCAAACTGGAACAGCGGTAGGCGACCGAAAGCACCCATTGTCGGAGGCAGGGACATAATCCAGACCGTGCCGACAAAAGCCAGCAGGAAGCCGCGGAAGAGATATTGCGTGCCGATGGTGACAATCAGTGACGGTACATTGAGGTAATGCACCAGCAGACCATTGAGGATACCAAGGAAAATGCCGCCAGCAATCGCCATCAGAATTATGAAGATGATCGGCAGTTCCGGCATATAGTCCTGCACCAGAAGCGTCAGCGAATAGACTGTGGTGGCAGCAATTGCCGTAAACGAAACATCAATGCCGCCTGCGGCGAGAATGATGAAGACGCCAAGCCCAAACAGCCCCATCACGACACTGGCGCGACCGATATCGATTAGCGTCGAAGATTGCAAAAAGGCTGGATTGACGATCGAGACGATCGTGCAGATTGCCACGAGCAGGAAGAAAGTAATCGATTCCGGGCGCCTGCGAATGAATTCACCCAACTTGAAAGATTGGGCGCGGCTCAGATCCTGTTGATATTGCGACGCACTCATTAGGCAACTTCCTTCTGCGACGACATCATGGCTTGATAGAGCTGATCTTCAGTGGCCAGTGCAGCATCCAGTTCTGCGACGATGCTGCCTGAGTTCATGACGAGAATGCGGTCGGCATTCTGCAGAAGCTCCGGCAGATCATCGCTGACGATGATGAGGCCCATGCCAGCTTCGGCCAGCGCCTGAATTGCGCGGTAAATCGTGTCTTTTGATCCCACATCGACGCCAACAGTCGGGCCGTGCAGCACCAGAAGCTTGGGACCGATGCTCAGCCAGCGACCGATCAAAACGCGCTGCTGATTGCCGCCCGAAAGCGCGCCAACAGGCAGGTCGAGATTGGTTGTGTTCAGCCGCATCTCTTTCATCAGCGAAGCGGCGATGTTGCGGCCCTGTTTCTGATCGACAATACCGAGACTGTTGCAGAGCTTTCTGAAGATCAGCGCGATCTCGTTTTGAAAGATTGATTTATCGAGGAAAAGGCCTTCTGCAAGGCGGTCTTCCGGCACATAGCCAATGCCACGCTCAATGGCTTCCGCCGGGCTTTTAACTCCGGTCGTCCGACCTTCGAGGCGGATTGAGCCTGAATTCGCGGGCACAACGCCAGTGATCGCCATGGCCAGCTCGTTGCGGCCGGAATCTGCAAGACCGGTGATGCCGAGTATTTCGCCTTTTCGCAGCGTAAAGCCGATGTCCTTGAAGCCCGATGCGGTGAGGCTGTCGAGTTTCAGCAGTTCGGCTTCGTCGGGCTGCGCCGTGCGGTAACGCTCGGCATCGATTTCTCTGCCGATCATGAGCTCCGAAAGCTGCTTCTTGGTGTAGTTTTCGATCGGGCCCTGTGCCACGCACTGGCCGTCGCGGAAGACAACTGCATTACCGCCCATGCGGTAGCATTCATCAAGCTTGTGGGTCACGAAAAGCACGGCGACGCGTTCTGCGCGCAGGCGTTCGACGACTTCAATCAGATTGTCCACTTCGCGGCGGGTCAGCGATGTGGTTGGCTCATCCATGATGACGAGCTTGGCGCGCGTAGCGATTGCGCGTGAGATGGCAACCAGCTGGCGCACGGCAAGCGGCAGTTCAGAAACGATTGTGTTCAGAAAAGCTTTATCGGTTGGCAGGCCTACGGTGCTCAATGCCCGTACTGCAGTCTCGCGGAGCTGCGAAAGCCTGACGCCGCGATACAGTCGGCCATTGCCTTCGACAAGCTGCTCATTCAGCGCTACGTTTTCAGCAACGGTCAGATTGGGGATAAGTGAAAGATCCTGATAGACAGTCTCAATACCGGCTGCCAGTGACTGGATCGGGTTCAGCGAAGTATAGGTTTTGCCATCAAGAATGATTTCGCCTTCGCTGGGTGCATGTGCGCCGGACATGATCTTGATGACGGTGCTCTTGCCGCAGCCATTTTCACCCAACAGGTGATAGGCCTGGCCAAGATCAATGGTCAGATTGATGCCGCGCAGCGCGTGAACGCCGCCAAACCGCTTATGGATGTTGCGCAGTTCGAGAAAACGATCCGGAGACCGATCGTTGCTCGTCCCATTCTTCGTCGTAGTTGACACGTTAAATTCCTTTGTCGCCGCACCTCTCGCCAAAGCGATTGGGCTGGCTGTAGGACCGGCTGGCTTTAATTCGACACGCGCTAATGTCTTGATTTTTGGTGGTTCGTTTGGTCCGGGTGCCCGGATGCAACGAAGCATCCGGGCTTTTGAGACCATCGCATGCGGCTGAACGATGTCCGCACATGATGGTCAGTCAGCCTGTAGCAGCGCCCTTAGAACAGATGTTCCTTGTAGGTCGCCTTGTCAGCAATAACCATGCCGTTACCGATGACGAGGAGGCCTTCACCGGCACCTTTTTTGACGCTGACCTTGTTATAGCCTTCAACGCCGAGGTCAGTGCCTTCCTTGACTTCCTTCTTTTCGAGCAGAAGCTTGGCAACCGCATTCATCGCCATGCCAGCCTTCTGCGGATCCCAGAAGCCTATTGCGGTGATGGCGCCCGATTCAAGAAGATCTGCCGACGGGTTCGGCAGGCCGGTGCCAACCAGGCAGACCTTACCGCTCAGGCCAGCTTCGTCGATTGCACGGCCAACGCCGAGAACGTCGTTGCCAGCAGAAGTCTGGAAGCCCTTCAGGTCAGGATGCTTGCGCAGGATTTCCTTGGCCTTTTCATAAGTGCCGTTGGCGTCGTCGAAGGATTCGTTGTTCGGATCGACGAGCTGCATGTCAGGATACTTCTTGGCGTTTTCTTCGCCCGAACCGACCCACTGCATGTGCGTGCGGCTGCCGAGCGAGCCAACGAAGGTAGTCCACTTGCCACTCTTGCCCATGCATTCTGCGAGACGCTCATTGAGTGCCGTGCCATAATCGGCATTATCAAAAGCTTCAACGTCGGCCATGGTGTTGACCTGGTTGTCGGCTTCATGCGTCACAACAATGATGCCGCGTTCCATGGCGCGCTTGAAGGTACCTTCAAGAACAGCCGGGTCCATTGGAACGACTGCAAGTGCGTTAACGCCCTTGGCAACAAGGTCCTGTACAATCTGAAGCTGCTGCGCGGCGTCTGCCGTTGCCGGTCCGCTCTGCGTTGCAACCACATCTGGGTTGGCCTTCTGGTAGGCTTCAACGCCTGTGTTCATGCGGTCGAACCAAGGAATACCACTGATCTTGACGACCGTTGCGATAACGGGCTTTTCCTGTGCGACGAGCGCACTTGCGCTGCCGGCGACAATCGCTGCGCCGATGACAGTTCCAGCGAGCAGTTTCTTTGTTACTGATTTCATGATTTCCTCCACGCTAATATTCCCCCAATGTCTATGTTCGGGTGCCTGAGGGTTGAGCACCGATGTCTCCCTTTTTGCGATTGCCGAGGGTAAAGAATCCCGCGATGTCGTATTTGCCGATTGCAAGGAAGGCGAGCAGCAGCAGGCCCCAGGCGAAGTCGCGGACGAAATTGGAAAGGCCGCCGAAGTTGAGCAGGCTGGACATGAGCTGCAAAGCAATAGCGCTCAGTACCACGCAGATGACACGGCCATAGCCACCTTCAGGCTTCACGCCAGCCATGACGGCGATGAGAATAGCAACCAGCAAATATGAGCTGCCGTAGTCGAACTTCACGTTGACGTTGCGTGCTGCAATAATGATGCCTGCAATCGCTGCCAGAAATCCGCTCGTTGCATAGGTCGCAATCAGCACGCCATTACGCGGAAAACCAGCGAAGACAGCGGCTTTCGGATTGGTGCCCATCAGCATCAGCCAGTAGCCGTATGGGGTAAAGCGCACGATCGCTGCGATCAGCAAGGCCACCGCTATGAAGATCAGGAAGCTGATTGGCACGGCGAGAAACATGTCATTGCCGATGCGTGACAGAAGATCGGGGCTGCCGACCATGACGGCACGACCGCGAGACACAACAACGGCAAGACCCGTAAATGCCATCTGCGTACCAAGCGTGCAGAGGATCGGGGTGATGTTGAAGCGCGCAATCAGGATTCCATTGACGATGCCGCCCGCAAGACCGATCACCAAAGCCAGTCCGACGAAGGCAAGGCTGAAGCCAAGCTGGTTCTCGGCGCTTGAGATGAACATCGAAACGATGACAGCTGAAAGCACCCCGGAAAGGTTGGCCAGCGCAATACCCGAAAGATCGATCCCGCCATTGCCAGCGCACATGGCCAGCATGACGCCGATTGCCAGAAGCCCGATTTCCGGCACCTGACCTGCCATGGACTGCAGATTGAACAGGGATAGGAAAGATCCTCCCGAAATATACGCGCCAAGCGCGAGCAATCCGAGATTGATGACAACAAGCATAGCAAGCTGATTGCCTGTCTTCTGCATGGCCTCCTCCTACCATGTTTAGTAAACAAAACTATTATTCACTAAATAAATGACGGGATGGCATACAGCTGTCAAGCGCAACATAGGCAGATTTTCGTTGCCTGTGGAACGATTTTGCCCTAACCGGTTGAAATATCGCTCATATTGTTTACTAAACATATGATTCATAACACGATGCAAAAGCGAGCGTTTGCCGTTGAAAAGATGGGGCCTGTTAATTCTTGATCTGAGACCAAAACCGGCAACATATTGAATCTGGTGCATTTGCGGATTTGAAGTTTCCGAGGGCAGGTGCCATACAAATGGCAGATGTTCTCGTTCCCGGAGCTTATGTCCTTAACCGAATTCCTATAATCGTGCGGAGCATATGAAAAAGAAAAAGTCTTTTACGATCAGAGATATCGCAGAGACTGCCGGCGTTTCTCCGGCCACGGTTTCGCTTGTGCTCAACGGTAAGGGCGAAATTTCGGGTGAAACGCGTGCACGTGTCCTCGAAGCCGTTTCCAGACTGAATTATGTGCCGCGTCCATCAAAAACCGCGCCCAGCACAGGCGAAACGATCCGCTTTCTCAAGATTGCCAAGCATGGCGAGACGGTCAACCGCGACCACAGTGTTTTTGTTTCGGACTACATTGACGGCATGTCCTCGGAAGCGACGCGCCGAAACTATACACTGGAAGTTGTAAGTTTCGATGGGCAGCCGATAAGTGCAGTAGCGGAATCGCTTGCTGGGGCACCGGTGCGCGGTGTGATCGCGCTTGGCACCGAGCTTTCGGCGGCAGATATCCATATGATACAAGGGCTCGGCCTGCCAACCGTCTTTATCGATACGTTTCATGAGGTCGTTGAAGCCAATTTCGTCGACATGAACAATGAGGATGCCGTCTTCAAGGTTCTGTCGCGCTTCAAACAGCTTGGCTTTTCAAGGATTGGTTTTGTTGCCAGCCATACGGAGACAACAAATTTCCGTCTTCGTCGCGATGCATTTTTCAAGAATATGCAGCGTCTGGACCTGAGAGTTCAGGAGCGCGACGTTCTCTCGGTGGAGTCGACCTATGAAGGCGCTCATCGCGATACTTGCACGATGCTGCATTCAGGACTCGATCTGGCCGAGTGCTATTTCTGCACGAACGATATCATCGCATATGGCTTCATCCGCGCCTTGAAGGGCAAGGGTCTTCGTATTCCTGACGATGTTTCGGTCATTGGCTTCGATAATCTGCCGCAAAGTGCGACCATGGAGCCGGGCCTCACAACGGTCGATGTCTCCAAGCGTAAAATCGGAAATCTCGCAGTTACCGTTCTCGATGACCTGATCAATACAGCAGAACCGCAACCGCCGGTAAAGATTCTGGTTGGGGCAAATCTGATCCTACGGGCGAGTGAAACTGCTCGTACTCCAGAGGCCGCCAGAAGCCGTGAATTCGGCTAGCGTAAGGAAATGTGCCCGATAGAACGGGAAAACCATATTATGAAACCGGTAAGTAGCTGGCAAGCAATCCGGGCCCGACAGACCAACTTCAGAAAGACAGAAAATTGTCCAGAAACCCTCCTCGCAATCAGGCCGGTTTTGCAACACGTGCGATCCATGTCGGTCAGGAACCTGACCCTTTGACCGGAGCCGTGATTCCTCCGATCTATCATGCAACGACCTACGTGCAGGATGGCATAGGAGCGAGCAAGGGGTACGACTATACGCGAAGCGGCAATCCGACCAGAAATGGTCTCGAACGCTGCCTTGCCGATCTCGAGGGCGCAGAAGCGGCATTCGTTTTCCCGAGCGGGCTTGCAGCCGCCGCAACATTGCTGGAGGCGCTTCCGGCCGGTTCGTCCATATTGGCCCATAACGATCTCTACGGCGGTGTCTATCGGCTGCTGGCCAGCGTCAGACCAGTTACCGCCGCGCACAATGTGAATTTCGTGGATTTTTGCGACGCGGTTGCACTGCGCCAGGCTGTCCTTGACCACAAGCCTGCTCTGCTTTGGTTTGAGACCCCTTCCAATCCAACACTTCGCATTGTTGATCTGTCACTGATTGCCGAACTTGGCAAACAGGCTGGTGCAATTACGGTTTGTGACAGCACTTTCTCGTCACCGGCAGGCCAGCGTCCTATCGATCATGGAATTCATGTGGTTGTACATTCGGCAACGAAGATGCTGAACGGGCATTCGGATCTGCTAGGTGGCGTGGTCGCGGTATCTGCAAACGCACCCGCCAAGCTTGCCGAACGAGTTGGATATCTGCAGAACGCCCTTGGCTCCGTCATGTCGCCAACGGATTGCGCTCTTCTGCACCGCTCACTGAAAACCCTGGAAATCCGCAGCGTCCGGCAATCGGAAACGGCATTGAAGCTGGCGACCAGTCTCGAACAAAAAGCTGACGAACTGGGATTGACCAAGGTTGTATATCCCGGCCTTGCCAGCCATCCCCAGCATAAACTGGCCGCTGAACAAATGCTCAACTTCGGCTGCGTCATGTCTATCGATGTTGCAGGCGACCTGACACGCGTCGAACGTATTCTGACTTCGACCCGTTATTTTCACTTTGCAGTCAGCCTTGGCAGCGTGGAAAGTCTCATTCAGCATCCATATTCCCTGACCCACGCGGTTGTTCCAGAAGACCAGAAAAATCATCTGGGAATCGGCGCTCAGCTCATTCGTATCTCGATCGGTCTGGAAGATCCGGAAGATCTGGAATCCGATCTGATGCAAGCATTCTCAAGCAACAGGTGATCTCCCCTCCATCTCGAACTTTTGCAACTGAGCCACTCCTCCGGGTGGCTCACACGCTTTTCGATCGCAAGGAAAATTCCAACCTTCTTTGAGATACAACAAATCCGGTTTGTGCCTGTCACTCTAAAATGGCTCGAATGATGATGCGGCTGTCCTCATCATGCTTCGAAGCCTGACAGCCACGGAACAATAAGATGTCGGCAGAACCTGTCTCACTATCCCCCGTAATTGATGTTCGCACCATACCGCCCATTTCGCGGCATGCGACGATCTTTTCAATGATCGATTCTCTTGAACCCGGCGACGCGCTGGAAATCATCAATGATCACGATCCGGTGCCGCTGCGCCAACAGCTTGAAACCCGTAACCCGGGAGCATTCTCGTGGGTCTATAAGGAAGCGGGTCCGTTATGGCGGGTAGAGATCGGTCGCCAAAAAGGCCATCATGGTGCTGGCCATGAGTGCACCTGCGGCAATCACTGAAGTCTTACAGGCACAACGTCCGGGACGAACTGAGATGATCGGCGCGACACTTTCCCGTTGGACCCTCTCTTACTTTACCGCTTCGCTGGTTTTCCTCGTCTTTGGACTTGCCTTGATGGCAGGTGGTTTCGGCTTTCCGGGTCATGGAATTCGCGCCGCGGAAACACTGATAGTCGTGCATGCCATCACTATTGGATGGCTTGCACTGCTCATGAGCGGCGCACTCCTGCAATTTGTGCCGGTTCTCGTGAACAAATCGCTGTGGGGAAGCCGGGCAAGTCTCCCCGCTCTGCTTCTGCTCGTAACAGGCTTGTCCGGCCTTCTGATTGCCTTTGCAGGCATGGCTGGGCTAACAGAGAGCCCGGCATGGTTGCTCCCACTCTCTGGCATCCTGCTTACCTGCGGATTTTCCGTAATTTTCGTAATACTGGGCATGACACTCTGGCTCGCTCGCCCAATCGCCCTGCCCGCACGGTTTGTTGCAGCTGGCATCTGCTGTCTTATGATAACAGCTCTGCTAGGCAGTGTTTTCACCTTCGCGCTTTCCGGCTTTACGGAACAAGCCGCTCTGCTCGATATTGCGGGAGCGGCATTGCCGGTTCACGCCGCGCTTGGGCTGGGCGGCTGGATGACCTTCACGGCTATGGGAGTAAGCTACAGACTGCTGACAATGTTCATGCTGTCCCCCGATGCTGCTCGGCAGACAACCAGAATTATCTGGTGGGAAGGCGCCGCTGCCCTGACCATCCTCGCAGTCGGAATTGTCGTTGTTGCCTTGGAAGAGGGAACAATCGAAATCGCCGTGACGGCAGCTCTCATTCCCGGAATCGCCTGCATTGCGCTCTATATCGTCGATATTCAGACGATCTACCGGCAGCGTAAACGCAAGACGATAGAACTAAACAGCGCCGCCAGCATTCCAGCCTTCATCGCGCTAGGGCTCTCGCTACTTCTGGCAATTGCCCTGTTCAGGACGGGCGCAACCGATGCGATGATTGCTGCCCTTGTCTATCTGTTCACCTTCGGTTGGCTGACCGGCCTCAGCCTTGCCCAACTTTACAAGATCGTACCGTTTCTGACCTGGCTCGAATGTTATGGTCCCGTCATGGGCCGGGCACCGACGCCGCGCGTACAGGATATGGTCAGCGAGCGCCGCGCACGACAGTGGTTCGCTCTTTATTATACCGGTGTCGCACTGGCGACACTGGCTTTGATTGCCGATTATCCAACCGTATTTCGGTTGGCCGTGATGTTGAATCTCGCAGCAATCCTTGCGTTGGTCGTACACTTCTTCCGCGCCCGGCGGCTTCTCTATGTACCGCACAGCCTACGCCTGCCAAAAGGGGTAATTCTGCCGCATCTTATCTATGCCGGTGAACCAATTCTCAGGAGATCGAAATGACATCCTCAGTTCAGGACATCACGCACCATGTGCTGGACGTGCGCCCACTGATCAAAGGCGGCGTGGAACCGTTCAATGCCATCATGGAAGCAGTCGACAGTCTTTCACCGGGACAAAGCCTCCTGCTGATCGCCCCGTTCAAACCGGCACCGCTTTTCAGTGTCATGGAGCGAAAAGGCTTTTCCGCCAAGGCCGAGCCTCTGGATAATGGCGACTGGCAAGTCCTGTTCAGTCCGGTGATGGATGCCGCGCCTGAACTGCGTTTCTCCGACAATGTCGTTTCGCCGGATGTCTGGCCCGAACCGTCGCGCTATCTCGATTGTTCGGACATGCAGCCACCGGAGCCGATGGTGCGCATTCTTGCGGAAGTAGAGGAGATGCCCCCAGGCGCGGTTCTGTTCGCTCTGCTGCACCGTGAGCCTTTATTTCTCTTCCCCGAACTCGAAACCCGCGGTCACGAATGGGTCGGCAACTTCGACGAGACCGGCACCGCCTATCGTATAATGATCCGCGTTGGAGACGCGAGGTAGCTGTCATGGAGAACACAGTACATGACCAGCTGGAGGGGCAGATCATCGAAAATCTCCGCCTGGTGCTCGATCCTGAACTTGGATTCAACCTCATCGATCTCGGTATGATTTACAGCATCGACATTGGTGATGGCGGAATTGTCGACATCAGCATGACGACGACGGCCCCCGGTTGCCCGGCTGCCGGCTATCTGACCGATGCCGTTCGTGCGAGCGCTGAATCTGTTGAAGGCGTTCATACAGTCAATGTCGAACTGATCTACGAGCCGGAGTGGCTTCCGGAGATGGCAATGCCTGAAGTACAAGCTCGATTTGGAGAATAATCTCCAGATGTATATCCGTATCGTCGAAGCCGGCGAACGAAGGCAATCCGTTCGCTGGTTTCTCGTTTGATCGAACACCCACGTTTCAGCCTTTGCTCCAGCGCAAACAAGGCGAAACATAGATCGAGATAATAACATAACATATTGATATATAATAACTAATATTACCTGACTTTTTGCATCACCTTGATCGCAGTCAAGGAAGATCGAAGCGCCTCTTTCTATAGTCGGTATGACAGAGCAGGAAATGCTCGGTCCTATCGTAAAGGAGAGTATCGATGGCCGACCAGATGCAAATCAGCCGCCGCACCATATTGGCAGGAGCCGCCCTGGCTGGGGCGCTTGGGCCGGTTCTGGCAACCACATCCGCCTGGGGACAAGGTGCGGTGAGGAAGGCAAGTGCAGCAGAGATAGCAGCGCTTCCACGCCAGAAAGTGGAGCTCGTGGCCCCTCCCTTCGTGCACGCCCATAGTCAGGTTGCAGAAGGTGGCCCCAAGGTAATAGAGTTCACCATGGTCATCGAGGAAAAGAAGATCATCATTGATGATGCGGGAACCGAAGTCCATGCCATGGCATTTAATGGCACCGTTCCGGGACCACTGATGGTTGTGCATCAGGATGATTATGTCGAACTGACCCTCATCAACCCCGACACCAATACGCTGATGCACAATATCGATTTCCATGCGGCAACGGGCGCATTGGGTGGCGGCGGACTGACTGAAATCAATCCGGGCGAGAAAACCATCCTGCGTTTCAAGGCGACAAAACCCGGCGTCTTCGTCTACCACTGCGCACCTCCCGGAATGGTACCCTGGCACGTCGTATCGGGCATGAACGGTGCAATCATGGTGCTACCGCGTGAGGGCCTGCATGATAACAAGGGAAAAGCGCTGACCTACGACAAGATTTATTACGTCGGCGAACAGGATTTCTATGTACCGCGCGACGAGAATGGCAAATACAAGA
This sequence comes from Brucella cytisi, assembly GCF_038433355.1. NCBI lineage: Bacteria > Pseudomonadati > Pseudomonadota > Alphaproteobacteria > Hyphomicrobiales > Brucellaceae > Brucella > Brucella cytisi. Next base: position 105,220 of record NZ_JBCAUP010000006.1, on the reverse strand, counting down.
AATACGAGGCACCCGGCGACGCTTATGAAGACACCGTCAAGGTTATGCGCACCCTCACTCCGACCCATGTCGTGTTCAACGGCGCTGTCGGCGCATTGACCGGCGACAAGGCCATGACGGCAGCAGTCGGCGAGAAAGTCCTGATCGTCCATTCGCAGGCCAACCGCGATACGAGACCGCATCTGATCGGAGGTCATGGGGATTATGTCTGGTCGACCGGCAAATTCAACACGCCGCCGGATGTCGATCAGGAGACCTGGTTCATTCCAGGCGGCGCGGCCGGAGCAGCTTTCTACACGTTCCAGCAACCCGGCATCTATGCCTATGTGAACCACAATCTGATCGAGGCGTTTGAACTCGGTGCCGCGGCCCATTTCAAGGTCACAGGCGAATGGAATGACGATCTGATGACGTCGGTCCTCGCACCATCCGGCACGTAAAGCAAATGCATGAAGGTGCTTCGCCTCCCAGAGCGCCTTTGACAAATCTTCTCTAACGATCCTTTAGGACGAAAGGCTCGGGGCTGCATCCATTCACCTCCCACATGGCTGCGGTCCCTTGATATCCGATGAACGAAGGCAGAGGAAAAAAGTGCCTGCATGAGCTTGCCGTAGCCGTCCCGGCGGTTCTGCTGGCAGTCGTCGCGGGATTGTCCGTTGTTGATGCCGTTGGGCGTACATACCGCACGACGCCGGGTGTGACCACCAACGGTCCGGAAACGGTCGTCATCGCGGCCCGCACCATGACCTATCGAGCGAATGGTGACTTTCAGAAGAACAACTATCCCGTTGACGCCCCATGGACGACCCGCAAGCTGCAGCGGGCATTCGAGATCATGAAATATCAGGTTAGCACGACCGAATACGAACGCTGCGTCGCTGATGGCGACTGCCAGCCTGCCGAGGCCTTGCAGCACAATCACGATGCATCCGATGCAGACGGCCCGATCGTCGGCGTCAGCTATGATGATGCCTTGGCCTATGCCAACTGGCTTTCACATAAAACCGGTGAGAACTGGCATCTGCCGACGGACGAGCAGTGGGCATTCGCAGCCGGCTCGCGCTTTCCCGACGATGCGCTCGGCATTGAGGATGATGCTGCGGCCAATCCGGCAATCCGCTGGCTGAAAGACTATGAAAAACAAAGTGCTCGCAAGCTGGACAGGAGCCCGGCCAGACGCCCCGCTGGCGCTTTCGGTATCAACGAGCTAGGAGTGGCCGACATCGCAGGCAATGTTTGGGAATGGACGCAGACCTGCCACCGCCGCGTCAATATCGATGCCTACGGCAAACAGGTTGCGGAAGTGCCGTCGTGCGGCGTTTATGTCGTCAATGGCAAGCATCGCGCTGCGATGAGTTCGTTCATTCGCAACCCGAAAACCGGAGGATGTAGTGTTGGCGTACCGCCCGATAATCTCGGTTTCCGGCTGGTCCGAGACAACCGCTGGTATGCTGTGATGTGGAAGCGTATCCAGAACATCTGCGCATGAGGGATTAACTGTGAATGTCCGATCCCCGGATCCGAAAACAATTCCAAGCCCGCTTTGCTGTGCTAAGGTAGATGCAGGGTCTTGGAGTGTGAGAAACGCAATGTCCTTGATAGATCGCGGACTTGTCAGGAAACTGTCGCTGTTCGCCAAAATGAGTGATGACGAACTCGACAAGCTTGTTTCGTACGCAACTATAAAGCGCGTTCCGCCGGGAGAGGCGATCTTCGAGCAGGGCGACGATGCCGTTCTTTTCTACCTCCTCCTGCATGGGCGGTTGAAGGTCAATCAGATCACTCCAGACGGACAGCAGATCATCGTTCGCATGGTGCATCCGGGGGATCTTTTCGGCTTTGCCCGGGCTTTGCAGAGAAGCGATTATCCAGGTACAGCGATTGCCGTGGCGGAAAGCATCGTACTGGCCTGGCCAACCGAGCTTTGGGATTATTTTGTCGAGCAGAACCCCGGTCTTGCAATGAACGCGATCCAGACAATCGGCAAACGGCTCGAAGAAGCCCACACGCGTATCCGTGAGATGTCGACGGAAGAAGTGGAACGGCGTGTCGCGCACACCGTTCTGCGCCTTGCCCGTCAGGCTGGTAGGAAAGAAGATGACGGTATCCGGATCGATTTTCCAATCACGAAACAGGATATTGCCGAGATGACAGGAACGACACTGCATACAGTGTCACGCATTCTCACCGGCTGGGAAGCGCAAGGGTTTGTTCGGGGCGGTCGCCAGAAGTTGACCGTCCTCAATATGTCGGGTGTGAGACGGCTTGCCGACGGCGAGCGGTAGAACAGCCGGAACACGATATGCCGAACGAAAGACATCCGGCATATCGTCTTCGCCTCACCCAAAAACTTCCCGCTCCTCGGATTTCGCTGCCAGCAGCGCCTCTATCATCAGCTTTTCTGACAAGATATGGCGACGCACGCTCTCCATAAAGCCTCGCACCATGTACGAGATCGTGTCCCAAGCGAGACTGCAACGACCTTCTGCAATTGCCGTTAATGTTTGCGACAATTCCTCGGCGGCCAGTCGGTCACAACGATGTTCCGCCTTCAAGCGTTCGATGATGGCGGTGGCAAAATGGGAGTGAGCCTGACGGATGAAATCGGGGAAAAGAACTTCCTCTTCAAGCGCATGAGTTTCACCCACAACGCGGGGAATGAGCATAGCGATCCGACGATACTCCTGCATTGAGGCACCGGTCTCGAGGTCATCAGTGATTTCCTCCAACTGCAGACATAATTCCAGCAAATCATGATGATGGATTTCGAGACGGTTAATATCTGTCGCGTGCAAGACTGGCGACGCGTCCATGGCTCTCTCCGCTACCTATTGGCCAAGGAAAAGAACGACCGCAATCACGATGGAAGCAGCAACGGCGGATAGCGTGCCGGCACCTTGCAAAGCTCCCATACGAAAAAGAACCAGTGAAAAGCCGATGATCGCCGGTGTTGCGACCATGAGTCCGATCTGCGCATCCGTCATTGAAATTTCCTTTTTCATGGCGGAGATACAATAGCGCCGTCAGTGCATTTCTTCTTTGCCAAAACGCAAAGAAGGTCCGAACTATGAGCGCTAGGCATGTTTCATGTCTGGAACCGAAGATTTGGCCATAGCTGCAATCAGCGCGGAAGATCGGGCGGAGGATGATCTTCTGCTCTGGATTCTCGTGTGGAGCGAACTTGTTGCCTTTGCGATCCTTCTGATTGCGTTCGTGGTGATGTCTATCATCAATGTGGAGGGGGTCGCGCAGTTGCGGGCACATTTGAGCCCCGGCCTCGCTGCAGCCAACACAGTCGTTCTGCTGATAAGCGGCTGGCAGGCGGCAATCGCCGTGCGCAGGCGCAACGATATAAGTCTGGCTCGCCGTCCACTGTTAAATGCCGCCTTTTTCGGCCTCGTTTTTGTAGCAATCAAACTCGTTGAATACTCGCATGAGATCCAGTTTGCAGGCGATGAAGCAGCAGGGTCATTCCTCGAGCTTTATTTTCTCCTGACCGGCTTTCACCTCATGCATGTGCTGTTCGGCTCGGTGGTGCTGGTGCTTGTCGCCTGGCGACCGACACGCTCGAATGTTCTGCTGATTACAACGCTCTGGCACGCCATCGACCTCGTATGGCTGGTGATGTTTCCTGTCCTTTATCTCGCCTGAGGTCCGCAGTGCCCGATCGTAATCACCCTTCCCTGACCCGTACATTCGTCGTTCTGATCATTCTCGCTTTGAGTGGTGCATTTATGGCAGGCACCAGCGCCGGAATGCTCGCAGCTATCGTCATTGTGCTGATCCTCGCTTTTGCAAAAGGCTGGTTCGTCATCCTCGACTTTATGGAGATGCGCGGAACCGACGGCATATTGAAGCCTGCTTTGCTGGCCTGGCCTGCCATTTTGTTGGTGCTTGCCCTTGCACGTTCCATCGTCGTCCGCGTCCTCTTCTGAACGACACGCTATCTCTTTGTTTATACACCCTATCCAACGCAAAGCCGGTTCGCACTTTTGCTGGAAATGCTCCAGTCTTTGCCAAATCGCAAAGAAGGCTCTCCTCCGACCGATAGAACTGTCCTGTCCCGTGATGCTGGCGAGGGGATTGACCAGCCGCACTATCGACGGGGGATTAGATGCCGAGGCTCCGCCTTCGGCCAATGAAAGGACGAAGGGGATGGCAGAACGCCTAACCAAGACCGGCGCACGAAACGTCTTCTACGGCGGGTCTATTTTCTTTTTCGCGATCTTCGTGGGGCTGACGGCGCACAGCCATTATTACATGAAAACCACGTCCACAGATGAATCGACACTCACTGCAGGGGTCGCACGCGGCAAGCACATCTGGGAGAAAAACTCCTGCATCAACTGCCACACACTGCTTGGCGAAGGCGCCTATTTTGCACCCGAACTTGGCAATGTCTGGAAGCGCTGGGGCGGAGAAGAAGACCCGGACGGCGCACGCGAGACGATGAAAGCCTGGATGCAGGCCCAGCCCACGGGGATAGAAGGGCGTCGCCAGATGCCCCAGTTCAACCTGAGCGAACAGGAACTCAACGATCTGGCTGATTTCCTCGAATGGACCAGCCGCATCAAGACCCAGAACTGGCCGCCCAACGAGGCAGGCTGAGCGCGGGATGAACGGAGTTACATTATATGAAATATGAAAGCCAAAAGGTCGCGATGCTCTATTTCTACGGAGCGCTCGTGCTGTTCATCGCGCAGGTCGCATTCGGCGTTCTCGCCGGTACGATCTATGTTCTGCCCAATACGCTGTCAGAGCTTCTGCCCTTCAACATCGTCCGCATGATCCACACCAATGCGCTGGTCGTCTGGCTGCTGATGGGGTTCATGGGGTCGACCTATTATCTTCTGCCGGAAGAAACGGAAACAGAGCTCTACAGCACCAAACTCGCCGTCATCCAGTTCTGGCTGTTCTTTGTCGCAGCCGGTATCGCTGTTGTCGGCTATCTGTTCCATATTCACGAGGGGCGCGAATTTCTCGAACAGCCATTCATCATCAAGGTCGGCATCGTTGTGGTCTGCCTGATCTTCCTGTTCAACATCACGCTGACGGCACTCAAGGGCCGCAAGACGACCGTGACCAACATCCTCCTGTTCGGTCTGTGGGGCCTTGCCCTGTTCTTCCTGTTTGCCTTCTACAATCCGATCAATCTCGCACTCGACAAGCTCTACTGGTGGTACGTCATCCATCTGTGGGTTGAAGGTGTATGGGAACTCATCATGGCGTCGATCCTCGCCTTCCTGATGATCAAGCTGAACGGCATCGACCGTGAAGTCGTCGAAAAATGGCTCTATGTCATAGTCGGTTTGGCCCTGTTCTCGGGCATTCTTGGCACTGGTCATCACTATTACTGGATCGGCGCGCCGGGCTACTGGCAGTGGATCGGTTCGCTGTTCTCGACGCTGGAAGTCGCTCCGTTCTTCACCATGGTCATCTTCACCTTCGTGATGACATGGAAGGCCGGTCGCAAACATCCAAACCGTGCAGCCCTTCTCTGGTCCATCGGTTGCTCGGTGATGGCCTTCTTCGGAGCGGGCGTATGGGGCTTCCTGCACACTCTGTCGTCAGTCAACTACTACACCCACGGCACACAGCTCACCGCCGCCCACGGACACCTCGCCTTCTTCGGGGCCTATGTCATGCTCAATCTCGCAGTCATGGCCTATGCGGTCCCGGAATTGCGCGGACGTGCACCTTATAACCAGATGCTCTCCATGGTGAGCTTCTGGGCCATGTGTACGGCCATGTCCGTGATGACCTTTGCGCTCACCTTCGCAGGTGTTGTCCAGACCCATCTGCAGCGCGTTCTGGGTGAGAGCTTCATGGTCGTGCAGGACCAGCTGGCGCTATTCTACTGGATCCGTCTTGGCTCAGGCGTCGTCGTGGTGATCTCGGCTTTCATGTTCATCTGGGCCGTTTTGGTGCCGGGCAAGGAACGCCGTGAAAACGCAAACATGTTGATACACCCCGCCGAATAATCGACGTCAAGCCCCGCCTTTTGGCGGGGCTTCATTGCCTGATACAAAGGAAAACAACCATGAACCCCGTTCTCAAGAATGTAGAAAATGCCAATGTCCCGATCCCACCATACAGCTCGTCCGGCAATGAGTGCGCACTCTTCGAAATGGCCTGGACGCGCAAGCTGCCGTTGCTTCTCAAAGGACCGACCGGCTGCGGCAAGACGCGGTTTGTAAGCCATATGGCCGCAAAACTCGGCCTGCCGCTCTCTACGGTTTCCTGCCATGACGATCTCACGGCGGCTGATCTGACCGGGCGTTATTTGCTGAAAGGCGGCGATACCATATGGGTTGACGGCCCGCTGACCCGCGCAGTGCGTGAAGACGGCATCTGCTATCTTGATGAGATCATCGAGGCGCGCAAGGACGTGGCCGTGGTTCTGCATCCGCTGACTGACGATCGCCGGCTTCTTCCATTGGAACGCACCGGCGAACTGCTTGAAGCACCGGACCGCTTCATGCTCGTCGTGTCCTATAATCCGGGTTACCAGAATCTGCTGAAATCCCTGAAGCCAAGCACACGACAGCGCTTCGTAGCAATTGAATTCGACTTCCTACCCAAGGAGCAGGAAATCGTGTTGGTGAGCGAGGAAAGCGGCCTAGCGAGTCAAAAAGTTGTTCCGCTGGTGGCGTTGGCTCACCGGCTGCGCGGGCTGAAAGGCCACGATCTGGAAGAAGGCGTTTCAACACGGCTGCTGGTCTACTGCGCCACGCTGATCGACGCCGGCATGTCGCAGCGCGAAGCCGCACGTGCCGCAATGATCGAACCGCTTACCGATGAGCCGGATGTGAAAGCCGCTTTGATTGAAGTTGCTGATGCAATGCTGAAATAGGTGGCACACAATGCTGGATTTTCTGGAACTGGAGGAAACAGTTGGCCGGGCTTGGCACCGCCTGATCGGTAAGACCGGATCATGGCCGCATTATCCCCAACACGCCGTGCAGCTTGGCGGTATTCGCCAGAAGCTCGCCATCTGCTTTCGTGGTTTCGGTGGCGATGTTGCCGTACAGATTGCCCCTGCCCGTGCCAAAACCTCCGGCCATCGGTTGGGATTGCGGCAGCGCATGGCTCTGGGCGAAGAGAAACTTAGCCAGCCGTTGCGGGATGAAGCGACATTGATGCTGCCGCCCGAGATTGCGCTCTTTCCCGATCGCACACTCAATTACGATCTCTATGTCTGGCTTACCGGCTATATGGCGGTTATGCCGACCGGATTAGGCGAACTTCCGCATGACCCTTTGCGCCGCGATCTAGCAGCACTTGCAGCGGCATCGGATACGGTTGCGAATACTTGCCGGATATTTCCGGGCCTGCAGAAACGTTATGCACGACTGTGCAAAGCGATGCTGGCTATACGTCCCAAACGTCCGCTCTATGGTCTGGAGCAACAAGTGGAGGAGCGCATTCTGGCGCTTCTGAAACAGGGGGCAGGATTGCCGGACGACAGTCTCCCTACGATCTTTCCGCATTGCGTACACGCAGGCTATCTGCCTGCCCTGCCCGTCCCGCTCTGGCCAGAGTTGATAAGGCGCGAGGAAACAGCCCCCCGCGACAGCGACGACCAGCCGGTACTCAATAGCAAGGCGGAAGGCCTCGAAACTGGACGGCAGATCGCCAACCGCGAGAAGCAGGACCCCAGACTGGCCAACCGAAGCCCGTTCATTCTCAATCGCTTCGAGAAAATCCTTGCCATGGCTGAAATGGTGAGCGTTGACAGACCAACCGAGGATAGCGACGAGCAGAACGCCAGATCTGCCGATGAGCTTGACGAACTGACATTGGGAGAGCGCAAGGGCAGACCTGCTGCCCGTTTTCGGTTCGACCTCGATCTGCCGCCTGAAGCTGTCGACCGGACGGCTCTCACCGCCAAACTGACCTATCCGGAATGGGATTACCGCAAGTCAGCTTATCTTCAGGATCACTGCAGTGTTCTGGCAGCACCAGCGCAGGACCATGAAGAAGCACTGGAACTGGATGACGAAGCGCAACGCCTTATGCGCCGGGTGCGCCGCCAGTTTGAAATCCTGCGGCCGGGTCGCGAATTGATGCGGGCGCAGCTCGATGGCAACGATCTCGATCTTGATGCCGTGGTTCGTTCACAATGCGACTTTGCCGCCGGAGGACAGGGCAGCGATCATGTGCACCTGATGAGCCGACCCAAAGCAAACGACCTTGCCGTCACCCTTCTGGTCGATGTTTCGCTTTCAACCGATGCGTGGATTGATAATCGGCGCGTGCTGGATGTGGAAAAGGAGGCACTTCTGGTTCTGGCCAATGGCATTGCTGCCTGTGGCGACCGATGTTCCATCCAGACCTTTACCTCGCGCCGCCGCTCATGGGTGCGGGTTGAAACCGTGAAGGACTTCGACGAAACCTTCGGTCCTGTCGTAGAACACAGAATTGCGGCGCTGAAGCCGGGCTTTTACACGCGTATGGGAGCTGCGATCCGCCATTCGATGGCAAAGCTTGCCGAACAGCCGAGCCGAAGGAAGCTTCTGCTGGTCCTGACGGACGGCAAGCCGAACGATGTCGATCACTATGAAGGCCGGTTCGCACTAGAAGACAGCCGCAGAGCGGTCAACGAAGCACGCGCTATGGGCGTCAACGTCTTTGCCGTGACAGTCGACCGAGAGGCTAGCGCCTATCTCCCCGCACTTTTCGGTCGGAGAAACTATGCACTCGTCGCCAAACTGTCGAAACTTCCAGTCGCTCTACCGGCGATCTATCGAGTGATGACCGGGTGAGACGGCATCCAATCAGAAAGTTCTGTCTTCCCGGTCCTCGTCCCTGACGAAGGTGCCTGATCCATGCCGACGCACGACAATTCCGGCAAATACCAGCATGCCTATGGCCTCTCTCAAGGTTGCACGAGAAACCTTGAGATCATCTGCCAGATCAGCCTCTTTTGGCAGGCGTTCACCTCTGCGCCAGTGGCCTTTAAGGATCGAAAGCCGCACGCTTTCCGCGACCTGGATCACAAGCGGCTGCCTGTCTAACGGACGCAGCCATTCTGCTGGCGCGTCTTGTACCACCTCGTCTTTTGCCATACTCAACCCGTCTGCGTGGCCGTGTCGGTTCTGGAAAGCCGCATCGCATAGCGGCGCGCCAGAACAGCACCTACCAGAATCTGGATCTGGTTATAGAGCATGATCGGCAACACGATCATGCCGAAACCTGGCAGACCAGCGAACAGGACCTGCGCAAGTGGAAGCCCGGATGCGAGGCTCTTCTTTGACCCACAGAACACAGCCGCGATCTCATCTTCACGGGTAAAGCCCAACCAGCGCGAGCCGATCATCGTAAAGCCAATCACGCCCGCCAGAAGAACGACGCAAAGCACAATCGCCATAATGAGCCCCGACGGCGGCAAGACCTGCCAGAGCCCGGCGGTGACCGATTGAGAGAATGCCGAATATATGATCAGCACAATCACCGACTGATCATAATTCTCCAGCCAGTGCTTGCGCGTCGAAAGGAGGGGACCAAGCCAGCGATGGCAGGCTTGCCCCAGACCAAACGGCAGCAGCAACTCAATCACCACGTCGCGCAAAGCTTGTCCCAAATCGATTGACCCGGATGAACGCATGAAAATCGTCATCAGAAGCGGCGTCAGCAACAATCCAAAGACATTCGATCCAGCCGAATTGCAGACCGCAGCAGGCACATTGCCCCTGGCTATGGCGGTATAGGCAATAGAGCTGGAAATAGCCGAGGGCAAAACACCCAAATAGATGAAACCAAGCACCAGATCAGAGGGCAAGATGCTTTCGGGAATGAGCCGCAAAGGCTGCACGATCAACAGGAAGACGATAAATGTTGTCGCAAAAATAAACCCATGCAATTGCCATTGCTTCAAACCAGAAACAATCGCCCTGTGAGACAGTGCTGCTCCGTGGCCGAAAAACAGCAGGGCAACACCGATAGTACCCAGCATACTGACAATGTCTGCCGCGTTGCCGGTCGCAGGAAAGAGAGTTGCCAGAACGACTGCGGCAATCATCAAAATCAAAAAAGGATCAAGGCGCATCTATTCATCCACCATTGGTTCGTCGGCCATTCGTCAGCTTGACCAATCGTTGCATCGGGGATAGATCTCCGCGCAATTGGTCTACAAATTGGTATGGAACACCGCCGGATGACAGATCGCATGCCGACCACCGAAGCGATGCAACGCATGCAGAAGCTGCTCGTGGAAAAGAATTTCGGCCCGCAAGATAAAATCCCACCCGAGCGTGTTTTGTCGATGATGCTCGGCTGCAGCCGCGAGACGATACGAAAGGTGCTACGGCAGCTTGAGATTGAAGGCGTGGTATGGCGTCATCAGGGCAAAGGCACCTTCATGGGCCCTCCCGCCTCGAGCATCGAACGGCCCTTGGACCGGATCATCGAATCCGCGTCCGCTCAGGATCTCATGGATGCAAGGCTGGTCTATGAGCCAGCCCTTGCCGCAGCCGCAGCCAAATATGCCACACAAGATGATCTTGCCTCCTTGCGCAAGCTTGCTCTCGCGACGGGTAGGGCACGTGACTGGCGGGAATATGAGCATTTGGATGATGCCTTTCACAAGGCTGTTGCACGCTCTAGTGGAAATGCGCTGCTAGCCGCGATTTTCAGTTCGCTCGCCTCGGTCCGGGGACGTTCGACGTGGCAACGCAGACATGATGCGATCTTTCGGGAGGCCCGTAAACGCGAATACGCGGCAGAGCAGAGCGTGATGCATCTGGCAATCGTCGATGCAATCGAGGCACAACAAGGCGACCGTGCTCACCACGCCATGCACGCTCATCTAGAAGCCATCCGCACGCTGGCCATTACATCCCGCTGATGCAGATCAACCCGCCGCCCGTGATCGACGGCGACGGGTCTGAGAAGCGATTGGAATAAAATCGCCTACAGGCTGTTCACCAGACGATGTGAGACGTTTTTCACGACCGTATAATGATGCAGTCCTTCGGCACCGCCTTCGCGGCCCAGTCCGCTATCCTTGACGCCACCGAATGGAGTTTCGGCAACAGAAGCTTCTAGCGTGTTGATCGAGACGTTTCCAGCTTCCAGTTCCGTCATCAGGCGGTCCACATTTTCCGTAGAGTTTGCGAAACCATATGCCGCCAGACCAAACGGAAGCGAATTCGCCTTTTCAATAGCCGCATCAAGAGATGCAACCGGATTGATCAGCGCCAGCGGACCAAATGGTTCCTCCGACATCGCACGGGCGTCATCCGGCAATTCAGCCAGAGCCGTTGGCGGGAAGAAATAGCCATTGTTCTTCAGGCGACGACCACCGAAAAGCAGTTTCGCACCTTTCGCTTCTGCATCGCTGACCAGCTCTTCCAGAGCCATGACGCGGCGATCATTGGCTACCGGGCCCATCTGGACCCCGTCATCCAGGCCGTTACCGACACGGATCGATTGCGCCGTTTCGATGAAGGCCGCAGTGAAACGTTCATAATGGCTTTCATGAACGAAGAAACGCGTTGGCGAGGTGCATACCTGGCCCGAGTTGCGGTATTTGCGGCGCGCCGAGGCAATACCCGCAACGACCGGATCGGCATCCTCGCAAACGATGACGGGAGCGTGGCCGCCAAGTTCCATCAGCGCCGGTTTCATATGGCGCGCAGCGATTTCGGTCAGGTGTTTGCCGACGGCAGTCGATCCGGTGAATGCAATGGCGCGGATCTCGGGACGCGGGATGAGGAATTGCGAGATATCGGCAGGAACGCCGAAAACCAGATTAAGTACACCCGCTGGCAGACCCGCATCTTCGAACGCACGCGCGATATGCGTCACAGCCGTCGGCGTTTCCTCGGAAGCCTTCAGGATGATCGAGCAACCGGCAGCCAGTGCGCCCGCAATCTTGCGCGCTGGCTGGCTCATCGGGAAATTCCACGGCGCAAATGCTGCGACCGGACCGATCGGCTCGTGCACGACGATATAGCGAATGCCGGGCGCGCTCGGAATGACGCGGCCATAGAAGCGAATGCACTCGCCAGCATCCCATTCGAAGAATTCGCAGCCACGTATGACCTCAAGTCGGGCTTCGCTGATCGGCTTTCCGTTTTCCAGCGTGATCGCACGTGCGATCTCTTCCTGCCGTTCGCGCATCAACGCCGACGCCTTCATTATGATGGCAGCACGGGCCGCAGGCGCCGTGTTGCGCCAGACCTGATAACCGTTCCACGCCGCCTGAAGAGCCGCCTCCAGATCCTCGCGTTCCGCAACCGCAACCTGCCCGATTTCAGTCTCGTCCGCGGGATTGATGATGGGAAGCGTATTGGCGGTCTTGCGCCATTCACCGCCTATGAAAAGCTGCACGTCGGATTTTTGCATCAGAAAGCCTTTGCAATCTAAAAATTCGGGCCACGCCCAGATCATCGTTACAGTCAGAATGGGATGTTTTAATTCATGCGACAATTCACGTTAAAACCATATATCCATGATAATAATCACATGAATTAGTATAAGGCTCGCAAGTCGTACCCGCGCGAAACCACTAGCCGCGCATCGCCACGCGGTCGTACAATGTTTCTTTGAAGCCTATCAGAGCGCGTTTCGATCTGATTGAATCAGACCGACGCCCCAGCTTTTTGATTTAACGCGCATCCCGAAAACCGTTTCACCCTTTTCGGGATGCGCTCTAACCGATGTTGCGAATACCGGTTAGCAAGGCCTGCGACATCTCGGTTTCAGGCAAACGCCAGTCCATCAGAATATTGTAATGGTTCCGGTTTGCTACCTCGATGGTTTTTGCCTCTCCACCTGCCGCAGCCCAGCTTTCGGCATAGGCGCACGACTGGCGCTTGAAGCCGTCTGCTTCGTGCTCTGCCCACGCCACCGTAATCGGACAGCCACGCACGGGAATGTGACGGATCGGGCTGAGCTGATCGACATCGGCAGGACGAAGATTCAGCCACTCCTGTGGGAAAGTTGCCGCCAGTGGCGCAAGCTCGAAAAGCCCGCTAACCGGCATGGCAAACTTCACAACATCCTTCGGCAAACCGAAATCGTGCTGCCAGCCTTCTGCAAGAAGCGCACCAGCAAGATGACCACCTGCCGAACTCCCCCCAACCGATATCCGGTCCGGATCGAGACCATATTCCCGTCCGTGATGCCAGACAAAGGCGAGAGCAGCACGCACCTCCCGCGTAATTTCCGCAAGGGAGACTTCCGGCGCCAGACAATAGTCAACGACAACGGTCGCAATACCTTCGGCCGCGAGCATTCCCGCCATCATGGCAGAATCTTCCTTGGACAGAGCGCGCCAGTAACCGCCGTGAACAAACACGAAAACCGGGCACAGTCCACTCCGCGAAGACGGGCCGAAAATATCGATCCGCTGTCCGCTTTCTTCGTCATAGACCACGTCGAAATGCCGGCCCCAATCAGCCCGGGGCGCGATACTTGCCTCGCGATAGCGCACCATTTCGGCGGCAAAGGCTTCCGGTGAAACCGTGGCCTTGGCATTGTAATCGCGATCAAGACGGGCAGGGTCGAAACCTGCTTCTTCAGTGAGCGTTATCATGCGTTGAACACGCTGATGACGTTGGCCACATTCGCAGGCTGTTCAAGCGTCGGAAAGTGGGTCGTGCCGGGAAGCTTCTTAGGCTGGAACCACGGATTGCGAGCCGCAAAATCCACCTGTGCCTGCGTATATTCCGGCTCGAATGGCTGCGAATAGATATGGGTGATTGGACGGTTTTCGGCCATGGCCGCCATGCGCTGCATGGGGCTGCCCCATTTGCGATAGGCTTTGCCGATTTCCCGCCCGGAGCGGGCCCACATTTCGTAAGAATAGCCCGCCATCTCGTTGTTCACATGATTGACGATATCGGCGTTCTTTGTGTCGCCGATCCAGTAATCGAAGAAGCCCGCACGACCATTCTCCCAGACCTGCCGATCCTGAATACCGTCGATCAGTTCGAAGAAGGTTTCGTTCGGCTGGTTCATGATCCAGTCGATAACAACCGATTTCGGCACGCGGCTTGATCCTAGCCGATCGGTGACTTCAATATTGGCCCAGCCACCATGGGAAGTCGAAACGGGAAGAAAAGTCTCAAGCTCCAGCGCGTCGACGAAAGCGACAAGATCATCGGCTTGCTGGTTGATGTCGAAGTCGCCGTCATGACCGCGGTATTCACCGTGACCGCGCCAATCGAAGCGGATGACGCGATGATCTTTCGCCAGTTCCGGCACCAGTGTCTTGAACAGGCGGTGATCCTGGCACCATCCAGAAAGCAGCACGAGGGCCGGACCGCTTCCGGTTTCATCCCAGGAAAAAACATTGTTGCCAATTTTCATCGAATTCATAGAAATCTCCATCATCCGGCGTTTCAGGCTGCGCCTGTTGGAACATGTAAAGCGGTCTTCATGCGTTCCGCACCAAGCGGAGCGCATTTTCCGGTAATTTTCAGCACTTGCGAGCGCACATCGTCGGGCCAGTAATTCATGTCGCCCAGTCGCTCCGCGGTATCCTGCGTGTGTTCGGTCAGCGGGCGTTCGCGCGCCTCCCAGGCGGCCAGCGCTTCGCTCACATCCGCATGTTCGTCCAGTACAACAGCCAGTCCGAGCGCATTCATCAGAGCGCAACCACCGCCTTGCCCGAGATAAGGTGGCATCGCATGAGCGCCATCACCGAGGATTGCCGCCCGGCCCTTGCTCCATGATTTCAGCTTCAGGACTTCGAATGCATCCCACCGCCCCGCATCGCCGAAACGAGCGATCAAAGATGCAAGATGCGGGAAACTTTCGGTCCAGAGCGCAGTGTCGACCGGTGTGCGATAGGCCACTTCGTCATCGACCGATGCACAGAGCGCTATATAGAGATCGGTCTCGCTGGCGGGGGTATAAAGAATACGGCGCGAGCCGGAAAAATGCTCGATATAGCGCGGCAAATCTTCAACGGGAGCGTCTGCGCTATCACGCTTTATCATCATGCGCACGGCACCGTAGCCAAGCGGCTTGCGGTACATCATGAGATCGAGCGAATCCCTGACCTTGGAATTGATGCCATCCGCCCCGATGACCAGATCGGCGGCAAGGCGCTTACCATCGGCCAGCAGCAATTCTCCTTCCGGTGTTGCCCCGACAGCTTCCGCGCCGGTAACAACTTCAACACCAGCGCGACGCGCAGCGTTGAGCAATGCCGTCAGCAATGTCTCGCGCAGGATTGTTATAAGGCGTGCTGGTCCGTTGCCATTGATTGGAATCTCTTCCATCGTTTCATTGCGGTGATCGCGCGTATGGAACTCCGGTCCCTCATGAGCGCCAATCACGGCCTCGTCATAAGCGCCGAGGGCCTTGAGCACATGCAGGCCATTGCTCCAGATATAAATCCCGGCGCCGAATGTGCGCAGATTGGGCGAACGCTCATGCACCCGTACGCTCCATCCGCGTTGAGCGAGCGCTGTGGCAGAAGCCAGCCCCGCAATGCCTGCGCCAGCGATCTCCGCGTGACGTTTCGTCATTCCAATTCTCCTCAACCCATTTCGAAAAGAGATTTCCAAGTCCTGCCGACAAAGGAAAGTGAATTCTGACCGCGACAGATATGAGGAAATAGAATATCTGTGGGCAGACATATCCTTGAGGAGGCGATATGGCATTGCTCACCAACCATCTGACGATCCGGTATATCCGCATCATCGATGCGATCGAGGAGGAGCGCAGCATCGCGCGTGCTGCCGATCGCTTGAACGTTACCCAATCTGCAGTCACCAAGGCATTGCAGGAAATCGAAGCCTTGACCGGATTGCGGCTTTTCACGCGTACAAACAGGGGGGTGATCCCAACCCATGCGGGCATGCAACTGACCACGGATGCCAGACGTCTCCTTGCCCATCTGATGGTGGCCGAGCAGAATCTTGCGGATCTGCGCGACGGCACTGGCGGACGGCTGGCCATCGGAACCTTGCTGTCTGCATCTGCCGACCTGCTTCCCAGAGCCATCGCCAAAGTCCGGCGCGACAATCGCCGCATCGTGGTCAAGGTCGTGACAGGAACGGATGATGTCTTGATGCCAGCATTGCGGGCGGGGGAACTCGACATGGTGATAGGCCGCCTTTCCGAGCGGCATGAACCGGTCAATCTGGTTCAGGAGGTCCTGATTCCGGATAACGCCGTCGTCGTTGTGCGCCGCGACCATCCATTGACACTGCGCCCCGCACTTCGCCTTCATGATCTGATCGAGTGGGACTGGATCTTGCCGCCCAAGGAGACCAATCTCCGCCTTCAGATCGATCGCACATTCCGCGAGGAAGGCGTTCCGCCGCCCGCGCAATCCGTCGAATCCGTCTCACCGCTCATCAATAGGGGATTGCTCTTGCAGGCGGATTATATTTGCGTCATGCCCGCGCAAGTGGCGCGGATTGAAGAAGCGTTGGACCAGCTTGCCATCCTGCCGGTCCAGCTTGGTGCGACTTCCGGCTTTCTGGGGATCACCACCCTTCCTGAAAGCAACCGTTCCGCCACGGCAGACCTGTTCATTCAGGTGCTTCGGGAAATTGCCCGGACAAGCTGAAGACAAGCTCCTTCCCACCCTCAACACGTCGTTCTGATATTCCTGAGCCTCATAGCAGTGCGAAGAGTGTTCAGTTTACGGGCTTCAAGTTTCAGCATGAAATGACCGGCAAGACCTCCTGTCCGAGACAGCGTTTTCAAGCGCGGGACAGAGAAAAGGTCGTGAAGGGCAATCAAGAGAGGAACTTTCATGCTCAAGCTTTCACTGCTTGGTGCTTCGGCACTTTGTCTATCTCTGGCCGGGACTGTCGTGGCCTTCGCCAAGGAACCCGTCACCATCGGCATGATCACCACCTTGTCTGGCCCTGCCGGTTATCTCGGGCAGGACATTCGGGACGGTTTCCAGCTCGCAATCGATCAGAATGGCGGCGAACTGGGAGGCAAGCCGGTCGCGCTTAAAGTCGAGGATGACGGCCTCAAGCCGGGCAATGCCAAGCAGATTGCTGAAGCCATGTTGTCCGAACAGGGCATAAAACTCTTTACCGGCATGGTCTTCGCCAATGTCGCGGGTGCGGCTCTTCCAGATATTCTCGATGAAGGCGGCATCTATATCAGCCCCAACACCGCCTCTGCTGAATTTGCAGGTAAGGAATGCCATCCGAACTATTTCGTCAGCTCCTGGCAGGATGACAGCCAGGGAGAAAGTGCTGGCGCGCTGGCGCAATCAATGGATTATCCTTCGGCATTCTTGATCGCACCGAACTATCAGGCAGGCCGTGAGACGATGGATGCGTTCAAGCGCTTCTACAAGGGCAAGATCGTTGGCGAAGTCTATACCCAGATGGACCAGACGGATTTTGCTGCTGAAATCGCGCAGATACGCGCTGCAAAGCCAGCGATGGTCTATGAATTCGAGCCCGGCGGCATGGGCATTGCGTTTCTGCAGCAATATCAGCAGTCAGGTCTGCTGAAGGAAATCCCGATGGTCGTTCATCCGGCATCGCTCGATCAGGTGATCGTCAATGTTGTCGGAAAAGCAGCCGACGGCGTACGGGTAACCAGCCACTGGAACGACGATTTCGACAATGCGGAAAACAAGAAATTCGTTGCCGCCTGGAAAGCAAAATTCGGGGATCGCCCGATCACCTATTATGCCGCACAAGGTTACGATGCTGCGCTGATGATGGGTGCCGGACTTGCTGGCGTCTCGGGTGAAGAGATCGATGCCAAGACATTCCGCAAGGCGCTGCTTGCCGCACAAATTCCTTCCGTGCGCGGAGAATTCAAACTCGGACCGAACCAGCATCCCGTTCAGGATTGGTATGCGCTCGGCGTAGCCGAAGGTACCAACGGCAAATCCTATCTGAAGACCGAGAAGAAAGTCCTGACCGCGCATGGCGATATCTATGCCGCACAATGCAAGATGGATGGGGAATAAGGCTTCCGAATAGAAAAAGCCCCGCTACTAGGGGCCTTTCGTTAAGCAAGTGTGTCAGATAACCGTCGTGGCGACACGGTTCTCGATCGAACGCACAAGGTTGAGCGCGGTCATTTCGGACGACTTTGGGTTGGTTGCAAGCGGACCGTTTTCAAAACGCAGATGCATCCGACCGAAATCACCTTCGGCAATGATCTCATGCATGTTGAGACGTGCTGCCGGGTCCGCAACCAATGTGACGCGGGTGCGATCAAGACCAATCCCTGCGAGTGACGTAATCACCGCGGCGTTGGCATTTTGCGGAAATGCATCCGCAGCGTTGCGTGCCGTATCCGTGAAGAAGACCGTGGCCTCACTGATTTCGTCAAGCGGCACCAGTTGGGCGGCCTGCGTTCCCGCCCATGCTTTCGCAGGCTTGATGATGCGATGCTCGACACTTTCAATCGAAAGACGGCTTGCAGCCGAAAGCGCATCGATGCCACCCAGGGCGCCAGGTGGAATAATCAGTTTCGCACCGCTGGCCGCAGCCGCGTCCTTCAGTCTTCGAAACAAGGCATCGTCAACGAAAGCCGATGTTGATGAAACCGCAAAATCCATTCCGGCGGAAAGCGCCGCCTGCCCCCATGGCAAGACGCTGGGGCGACCTGCTGCCTCCACGACAAGACTTGCGCCGGTGGCAGCAAGCTCGGCAGGATCTTCGATGAGCACGGCACCCGCAGGCAGTCCGTCACGGGATGCCGACCGGTCACGCACCGCCACCGCGCCGATCCTTACGGGACTTTTCCGCTCAGCGAGAAGGCCCGCAACCCGCTTGCCGATAGCGCCCCATCCAACGAGGACGATTGTCTCAGATACCCACATATGCATGCACCTGGTCGCGGTCACGTTCGAGATCGGCACTCGTCCCGCGCCAGACCGTCCGGCCTTTCTCGACAATATAATGGCGATCCGCCAACTTCTTCAAAACCGCGATATTCTTGTCGATCAGGAGTATCGACTGGCCCATTTCGCGCAATTGCATGATGCAGTGCCAGATTTCCGTGCGGATGACCGGAGCAAGCCCTTCCGTCGCTTCATCGAGGATCAGAAGATGCGGGTTCGTCATCAATGCACGCCCGATGGCCAGCATCTGCTGTTCGCCGCCTGAAAGCGTGCCCGCCGTCTGATCCGCCCGCTCCTGCATACGCGGGAAAAGCGCATATATCTTGCCAAGATCCCATGGCGACTGTCGCTTGCAGCGGTTGGATGCGGTTGCGACCAGATTTTCCCGAACGGTCAACGTTGGGAAAATCTGCCGGCCCTCCGGCACAAGACCGACGCCCAGACGCGCCACTTTTTCGGGGCTGTAGCTGGTCGTGTCGCGCCCCGCGATCTGGACCTGTCCCCCTTTCGGAGCGAGCAGCCCCATCAATGTGCGTATGGTGGTGGTCTTGCCCATGCCGTTGCGGCCCATGAGAGTAACCAATTCGCCCTCATTCACTTCCAGCGAGACATCGAACAATACCTGAGAATGGCCATAGGCGGCCTGAAGTCCATCGATTTTCAGCACAGTTCCTCCTCCCCGCCGAGATAGGCTTCCCGCACAGCTTCGCTTGCCCGAATGTCTTCCACCGTACCCGTGAGAATGACGCGGCCATAAACAAGCACCGATATGCGGTCAGCGAGCGCAAACACCGCCTCCATGTCATGCTCGACGAGCAGCATAGAGACCTTGCCGCGCAGCCCCTGCAAAAGCTCGATCATTTCCTGGCTTTCGACATGGCCGAGACCCGCCATCGGCTCATCTAGGAGCAGAAGCTTCGGCTTTCCGGCCAGCGCCATGAGCAGTTCCAGCTGCTTGCGCCCACCGCTCGACAGATCGCCTGCAAGCTTCCCCGGGTGATTGGCCAGACGGCTTCCGGCAAGGATTGCATCAACTTCACGCCAGATTGCACTGCGGCCTTTCAGACTGTCGAGAATCCGGAAATTGTGCCCCTCGCGCGCCTGCACCGCCATCGCGATGTTCTGGCGCACACTCATATCGTTCAAAAGCGTCGATATCTGGAAAGTGCGTCCCAATCCGCGCTCGACACGCGTTGCTGCGGGTAGATTTGTGATGTCTTCACCCATCAAGCTGATCGTGCCCGATGTGGGTGCCAGCTCACCGCAAAGCTGGTTGATGAGCGTGGACTTGCCTGCTCCGTTCGGGCCGATCAGGGCATGGATATGCCCTTCCGTGACGTCGAGCGTCACATGATCCGTCGCGACCAGACCGGCAAAACGCTTCACCAGATCGCGGACCTGCAATATCGCAGTCATGCGGGCACCTCCATCTTGCGGTCTTTGCGAAACGGACGGCAAAGCGCGCGCCAGCCGCCGACAATGCCGCCCTTGGTTCCCAAAACCACGACGAGCAGAATGATCCCCATGGCAAGCTGCCAATGCTCCGTCCAGGAGGCGAGATAGGTCTGCAGGATCAGGAACGCGGCCGCCCCCCAGATGGGACCGAAGAACGTGCCGACGCCCCCCAGAATGACCATAACCATCAACTCACCCGATTTGGTCCAATGCAGCGTATCCGGGCTTGCAAAACGCATGAAGATGGTGAGAAGCGCACCAGCCAGACCAGCGCCCATTCCGGCAAGGACAAAGCCGTAGAGCTTGTAGCGATAGGTTTCGATCCCCATCGCCGTCATGCGCCGCTCGCTCTGACGAATGCCGGAAAGCACCGCGCCATAGGACGAATGCACGACCCGCCAGAGGAAAGCGAAATACAGGATCATCGAAACGAGGATGACGTAATACATCGTCGTCTTGTCACGCAGGCTTAGGCCGAAAAGATTATTTGCCCGCCGCACGATGATACCGTCTTCGCCGCCATAGGTTTTGAGCGAAACGAAGAGGAAGAACAGCATCTGGGCGAAGGCGAGCGTAATCATGATGAACTGCACGCCCGAAGTGCGCAGTGCCAGCGCACCGATGACCAGCGCTGCAAGACCTGCCACCAACATCGCCGCCGGAACCGTAATCAGAAACTGGTCGGAGCCCGGGATGAAACCGAAAAGCAGCGTCTCTTCGGCGTGGTGGAAATAAAGGATACCCACGACATAGGAGCCGATCCCGAAGAAAGCGGCATGACCGAAGGAAACCATCCCGCCATAGCCGAGGATCAGATTGAGACTGGCCGCGGCTATGGCATAGATCATGATCCGGGCGACAAGGCTGGATGCAGCCGTCTGCCCCAGCGCTTCGGCCCCGAAGGGGAAAAGTGCAAGCGCCGCGCAGCCGAGGAAAACAAACAGAATACGATATGACATGATTCAGGCTCCCACCGGAAAGAGGCCTCTCGGGCGGAACAGAAGAACAATAGCCATCAACAGATAGATGCCCATTGAGGCGATACCCACGCCAAGCGCGTCAGCCTCGGCCCCGGCCATGAAATGGCGCAGAATGGAAGGCAGAAAGGCGCGCAGACAGGTATCGATGATACCGAGCGAAATTCCCGCAATGAAGGCCCCCTTGATCGAGCCGACGCCGCCGATAACCACGACGACGAAGGTGGCAAGCAGAATTTGCTCGCCCATGCCGACCTGAACGGCAAGGATCGGCCCGGTCATGAAACCGGCAAGGCCCGCAAAAGCCGCACCGAGCGCAAAGACTAGCGTATAGAGCAGACGGATATCCACGCCCAGTGCGCGGACCATATCGCGGTTGGTCGACCCTGCCCGGACCAGCATGCCGATGCGGGTGCGGTTGATGAGCAGATAAAGACCACCGGCAACCAGCAGGCCAGCCACAATGATGAGCAGCCGGAACGGCGGATAGCTCAGGCCTGAAAACAGTTCGATCGGCTGCGAGAGCGATGGGGGCAACTGCGTGAAAATCGGCTGACGGCCAAAGATCAGCACAGTCAGCTCATTGAAAATCAGAATGAGCGAGAAAGTCGCCAATACCTGATCCAGATGATCGCGCTGGTAAAGCTTTCGCATGACGCCAAGCTCGATCACGATACCGGCAATCGTCGCGGCCAGAATTGCTGCAGGCAGGCCTAACCAGAAATTCCCGGTCTGCACGGCCACCCATGTGCCGATGAAAGCGCCGATCATGTAGAGCGAGCCATGAGCGAGGTTGATGACGCCCATGATCCCGAAGATCAGCGTCAGCCCTGCTGCCAGAAGGAACAACATGACGCCGTAGAGAAGGCCATTCAAAAGTTGCTCGAAGATGAGTGTCATTGGAGGAAACGACCTTCATGAGAAATGAAAAGAAGCGCGACGCGCGCTTTCGCGCGCGCCGGACGGTGGCTGTCAGAGCTTGCACTCCGCAGAATAGGAATCACCGTAATTTTCGATCAGCTTCTTCTTGATCCTGGTGGTCGGATTGCCATCCTCTCCCTTGACGACATCAAGGAGATACCAGTCCTGCAACGGATGCTGGTTAGGACCGAAGGCAAAATTGCCACGCACCGACTGGAAATCCGCCTTCCGCAACGCTTCGCGCACCGCATCCACATCGTCAACGCCGCCAGTCTGCTTCAAGGCAGAAGCAATCAGGCGAGCCACATCATAGCCTTGCGTGCCGTAATAGGTCAGAGGCCGGTCAGGATACGCGGCTTTCCACTTTGCCACGAGCTCCTTGCTCGCCGCATTGTCCATATCCGGGCTCCAGTGACTGGTGGCCATGATTCCAACCGAAGCATCCCCCAGTGATTTGAGGATCACAGCATCGCTGGACGGTTCGGAAAGAACCATCGGAATCTTGCCGAGAAGGCCTGCTTGCTGATACTGGCGCATGAACGCAATACCCATGCCGCCCGGATGAAACTGGAAGACCACATCGGGATTGGCGGCGCGAATTTGCGCCATCTCTGCCGAATAATCAGTCTGGTCGAGCTGGGTGTAGATTTCACCGACAACTTCGCCCTTGAACCGGCGCTTGAAGCCCGCCAACGCATCCTTGCCCGCCTGATAGTTCGGGGCAAGAATGAAGGCGCGCTTGAAGCCTTCCTGTTCCGCAGCAATGCCCGATGCCTCGTGGAGCGAGTCATTCTGCCAGGAAACCACGAAGTAATTCGCATCGCAGCCCTTGCCCGCCATGTTCGATGGCGCAGCGTTGGCGCTGATATAAATACTGTCATTATCGATGATATCCGGCACTGTTGCGCCGGCTACATTCGAGAAGATGATGCCGGTAAAAAGCTTGACACCGTCTTCCGACATGAATCGCTCGGCGATCTGTCGTCCGTTACCGGGCTTGGCCGCATCGTCTTCGACCTTCAGTTCAACTGGCACACCACCAAGTTTGCCGCCTTCGGCATCAATGGCGAGCTTCATGCCATCGCGCACGTCCTGACCGAGATAACCTCCCGGACCCGACAAGGTCGTAATCACGCCAATCTTGACCGGTTCAGCAGCGGCAGCACCAGTCGTCAGCCCCGCCAGCAGACCGATTATCAGGAGTTTGTTTTTCATTTCATTTCCCCTTGTCTTTTTATGGATGGGCGCCCGGCAGTTCCGCCGGGCATGCCTCATCAGAGCGCAACCCAGCCTTCCGGCGGGTTCTTGCCGGGGTGGACGGTGTTGCAATGTGGGCAGGTCCGCAGTTTCTCATCGTTGTAGAAAGCGGCATAGAGCGGCGGCAGATCGTCGACGATGGATTCCAGATCCACTTCGGCGCGATGAACGAGGCCGCTGCATTCGAAACAATACCATTCGACGGCATCGAGAACGCCTTCGGGACGGGCCGGTTCGATCACCAGACCGATGGAACCTTCCTGCGGGCGCTGCGGCGAATGACGGATATGCGCCGGCAGAAGGAAAATATCGCCTTCGCGGATCGGCACGTCGTAAAACTCGCCTGTCGACGTATCATGCAGCTTCAGCAGCATGTCGCCTTTGAGCTGGTAGAAGAATTCTTCGACCGGATCGTCGTGGTAATCGGTGCGCTTATTCGGGCCGCCAACGACCGTAACCATCAGGTCCGCATCCTTGAACACCAACTGATTGCCGACAGGCGGCTTCAGAAGGTGCTTGTGTTCATCGATCCATTTCTGGAAATTGAAGGCGCTGAGTTTTGTCATTCTTGTTCCCCTTTTCGGTTCGATCAGGATAGTTTGAGACCGCAGCTATCAAATGCCTCCCGGATTGCCCGTTTTTCAGCGTCGGTCAGCTCAAGCATCGGCGCGCGAACAGGTCCACCAACCTGGCCAAGCAGCTCCTGCCAGTATTTTTGATGCGAAGTGGGCTTTTCAGCCGGTCGCGTCGACTTGAAGGCATGACGGACGGGCTCGAGGCTCTGCCAGACGGCGCGCGCCTCTGCCTCTTTGCCCGCAAAGGCCAGATCGGTATAATCGCGCATGCGGCGATCAGCCTTGGTCTGCAGCGTGTAGGGCGGCGAAGAGCAGAGATAAAGCTGCCAGCCCAGTTCGAGAATATTATCCAGCCATTCGTCTTCCGATGCGGTCGAGACCAGAATGCGGTCGCCTGCTAATTCCGTGAGCTTGCGATACATGTCGCGCGGGACCGAATATTTGATCGCGACAACCGTTTCGATGTCGGCCAGACGGTTGCAGAGCTCAGGGCTCATCAGATAACCGCTATCTGGATGCGACCAGAGCGCAAGGCCGATATCCACCTTGGAGGCAATGGTTTCGTAGTAGCGCAGCAGCGTTTCGTCCTGCGCACGCAGGAAATGCAGAACAGGTGCATGGACGACGATATAGTCCGCGCCGCAGGCCTGCGCATGCTTGGCCAGATCGATAACCACATCCATGTTCTGGTCCGAGCAGGACATGATTGTCTGCGCCTTGTCACCTACTGCCGAGACAGCCAGATCGAACATGCGCTTGCGCTCGTCAACCGACATTGAGAAGAATTCGCCCTGCTTTCCCGCGACGAAAAGTCCGTCAATGCCCAGATCGTTGATCCAATGGTCGACGTTCTTGCGAAAGCCGCCTTCATCGATCGATCCGTCCTCATTGAAAGGCGTGTTTGCCGCAGCCCAGATACCGCGCATCGTAGCGCGCGAATGGGCCTTGGCGTTCTGACGGTCATACTTCATCGGAATCCTCGCTTCGGGGCGGGTCACTCCAAACCCGCGTCTCCCTGATCGAGCCTGACTTTCTTTCATTCGAGAAGTCTTGTAAGTAGAATATATTCATAAACAAAAACTCATAAGTGAGCCGATGCGTCCCACTCTCCGCCAGATTGAATGTTTTCAAGCCGTGGTCGAACTGGGAAATTTTTCTCGCGCAGCCGAGCGTGTCAGGACGACCCAGGCCAATCTTTCCCACACGATCCGTGATCTGGAGACGGTGCTGGACGCGCGGCTTTTCGACCGGACGACACGGCGCGTCAGCCTGACGGATGCCGGACGTGCCTTTGCCGAAGGTGCGCTTGCCGGTCTTGCCGAAATTGACCGCGCCGCCGAAGTCGTGCGCGATCTGGGGAAATTGCGGCGCGGTCAGGTCAGCATCGCAGCCCCGCCTTTGCTGTGCACGACGGTGCTTCCTCATCTGGTTCGCCGCGTAGCCGATGAACACCCCAACCTCGTCATCAAAATCGAGGATGTCGGGCCTGAAATCGTCATAGAACAGGTTCGCAACGGACGTTGCGACCTCGGCGTCGGCACTTTTTCCGGTGAAGATTCCGACGTTGAAAGCCAGATGGCACTGCGCGATCAGCTAATGATTTTCGTGTCGCCCCATCACGATTTTGCCGGGCATGAGCAGGTCCGTTGGACAGAACTCGACAATCAGCCCATCATTACGCTTACCCAGAAAAGCAATATCCGGCTTTTAACGGAAATCGGCTTCGAACAGGCAAAACTGGCGCTTCGACCGCATATGGAGGTCAATCAGATTCACTCGGTGTTGTCGCTGGTCGAGGTTAATGCCGGTATCGCTGTTCTACCCGCCTATGCCTTCACCGCCTTGCGCGGGCGTGGCATCGTGGCTCGCCCCCTGACGGACCCGGCCATCGTGCGCGAGGTGCGCCTCATCACGCCCCGCGACCGCGAACAGTCTGCAGCCACCGTCGCCGTACGATCCATCCTGCGAAACTTGCTGCGCCAGATGATCCCAGAAATTCCTGGAACCGGCAGCGCCAGTTAAACCACTTCTACGCATGCCTCCCGAGCCTTTTGAGCTTGCTTCACGAGCCTTTGCGCGTTCAAATGCTGCCGCACCGCTGTTTAGAATCATCTGAAAAAGTCGATACTGAACAACCCGTTGAAGGTCGGTCGCGTCGCAAGCAAGGGAATGCAGTCTCATGAATACATACGGAAAACTATTTTCAGCCGCGCTGGTTGCGGCTGCGCTCAACAGCACGGCAGTGGGACAGGTCTTTGCCAAGACGTTGATCTATTGCTCCGAGGCATCTCCTGAAATGTTCGATGCGGCGCAGACGACATCCGGCGCCGTGTATGACGCGTCGGCGCGCAATGTGTCCAACGGGCTTATCAAGATCAAGCGCGGCTCGACGGAACTGGAACCCGGCCTCGCGGAAAGCTGGGACGTTTCTGCTGACGGCAAGGAATATACGTTTCACCTGCGAAAGGGCGTGAAATTTCACACCACGAGCTATTTCACTCCGACGCGTGAATTCAATGCTGACGACGTCATCTTCACGTTCGATCGTCAGGGAAACAAGGACAATCCCTACTACAATCAGGGCACATGGCCGCAATTCGGAGCCTATTCCTTCCCGTCGCTGATCGAGAAAATCGAAAAGATCGACGATCACACCGTCAAGTTTGTACTGGCGCATCCCGAAGCGACCTTTATCTCGACGCTGTCGCTGACATTCGCCGTCATTCAGTCCAAGGAATATGCCGACAAGCTGGTCGCCGAGGGCCGCATTGCGGAGTTCAGCCAGCAGCCAGTCGGAACCGGCCCCTATCAGTTTGTCGCCTATCAGAAGGATAGCGCCATCCGCTATCAGGCCAATCCCGACTACTGGGCAGGCAAGCAGAAAATCGACAATCTCATCTTTGCGATCACGCCGGACGCGGCAGTACGCTATCAGAAGCTGAAGTCGGGCGAGTGCCATGTCATTGCCGCTCCCAACCCTGCCGATATTGCGGAGATGAAGAAAGATCCGACCGTCGAAATGCTGCACAAAGAAGGCCTGAACCTGTCCTTCCTTGCCTACAACACCCAGCAAAAACCCTTTGACGATGTGCGTGTCCGCAAGGCGCTGAACATGGCAGTCAACAAGGCTGCGATCATCGATGCGGTCTATCTCGGCTCTGCGGTCGCTTCGGTCAATCCGCTGCCGCCAAGTGTCTGGGGCTACAACAAGAACGTCAAGGACGACGCTTACGATCCTGAACAGTCGCGCAAGATGCTCGATGAAGCGAGCGTCAAAGACCTGAAAATGAAGATCTGGGCCATGCCCGTGCAGCGGCCCTATATGCCGAATGCGCGCCGCGCAGCCGAGCTCATTCAGTCCGACTTCGCCAAGGTGGGGGTAACGGCGGAAATCGTTACCTATGACTGGGGCGAATATCTCAAGCGTTCGCTGGATAAGGATCGCGATGGCGCCGTCATGCTTGGCTGGACCGGCGGCATTGCCGATCCCGACAACTTCCTCGCCGCTCTTTTGAGCTGTCAGGCCATCGGCAGCGCCAATCGCGCAAACTGGTGCGATCAGGATTTCGAGAAGCTCATTCAGGCGGCCAAGCTGACCACCGATCAGGCCGAGCGCACCAAGCTCTACGAACAGGCGCAGGTCGTGTTCAAGGAACAGGCTCCCTGGCTGACCATTGCTCATCAGATTGTCGAGCAGCCGATCAGCAAGAAAGTCAAAGACTTCCGCATCGACCCCTTTGGCGGCTATCTGTTTGAAGACGTCGACATCGAGGAATAGGCCTTGTCCGCGCCAGCTTGATGGCTGGCGATGAATTCCGGGTAGCGGGTATATAATGCCCGCTATTCTTCTTTCACGCCCCGTTGGAGCGCGTTTCAGACCAATAGCCGAGAAAATATTATGGATATCGTAGACCGCTTTCTAGCCTATACCCGTATCAACACGACCGCTGTGCCGCATGCAGGCAAACTCCCTTCGAGCGAGGGACAAACCGATCTCGCAAAGTTGCTCGCCAGCGAAATGCGCGCCATGGGCATGGATGTTGAAGAGCGTGACCACTCGATCGTTGTTGGCACATTGCCTGCCAATGTCTCGAATGCCGATCAGCAGTTTCCGACGATTGCATGGGTCGCCCATCTCGATACGTCCAGCGAATACACGACCGATACCCGCGCTCATGTGGTTGATTATCAGGGCGGGGATATTCTGCTCAATGAAGCGACCGGCGCTGTCATGCGTCTTGCCGAATTCCCCGAGCTGGAACGCTACGTCGGGGACAGGATCATCGTGACGGACGGCACTAGTCTGCTCGGTGCCGATAACAAATCCGCCATCGCCGAGATCATGCATGCCATGCAGATTCTGACCACCCACCCCGAAATCGAGCACGGCACGGTCAAGGTGGTCTTCGTTCCCGATGAGGAAATCGGATTGCTCGGAGCCAAGGCGCTCGACGTCGCGTCCCTGAACGCCGATTTCGCCTATACGCTCGACTGCTGTGCGGTGGGCGAGATCGTGTATGAGAACTGGAACGCGGGTGAATTCCGCCTCACCTTCAAAGGCCAGCCAGCCCATCCAATGTCGGCCAAAGGCAAGCTGCGCAATGCCATTCTTTATGCCCAGCAATTCATTGCAATGATGCCAGGCGGCGAACGTCCGGAATATACGGAAGGTACCGAAGGCTACTATTGGGCCAAGGGCATTCAGGGGACCGTTGCCGAGACAAGCCTGATTATCGACATCCGCGATTTCACGAAGGACGGTTACGAAACACGTCGTGCGTTCATCGAGAACCTCGCCGCAAGTTTCAACCATCTCCACGGCGACGGCACGGTTCACGTGGACTACAAGGCTGTCTACCGGAACGCCGCCGAGAGCCTGCAGGGCGAAAATCGCTACCCGGTCGTTCTTGCCCTTCGGGCCATGAAGGCAATAGGTGTGGCACCGACACCGCTACCGATGCGCGGCGGCTATGACGGCGCGGTCCTGTCCGAAAAAGGACTGCCATGTCCGAACCTGTTCTGCGGCGCGCACAATTTCCACTCGATTTACGAGTTTCTGCCGGTCGGTTCGCTTAACAAGGCCTCCGAAATGGTCATTGAGATACTGACGAGCGCACAAATAACCGACAAGAACGCTGATTGATCTAACCCAAACCAAACATTGAGGAGACGTGAAGTCATCTCGTCTCCTCGCTCTGTCTATGCCCTCGGTTACCGCCATAGCGGTTCCGTTTTAGTATCCTATTGCAGCACCAGCGACGGCGCGACTGTCGATAGCGCCATAATATCGGTTGTCGCCGCCCTTTTCGATGGCTGCCATATCCTTGCCGCCGACAAGAATGCCGGCTGCCTCACCCCAGACCGGCCAGTCAGCGTCTTCTCCGACCGTATAGCCCATGCCGGTCAGCAGCCGGATCGTATCCGGCGAAAGCGCGTTTGCTTCCATATAGACCCGATCCGGCAGCCACTGGTGATGGATGCGCGGGGCATCGATAGCCTCCTGAATGTCCATACCGTGATCAATGACATTCATGATCGCCTCGAGGGTGATCGTGATGATGCGCGAACCGCCGGGACTGCCGATAACCATGAACGGTTTGCCATCCTTCGATACGATGGTCGGACTCATTGAGGACAACGGTGACTTGCGCGGTTCAATGGCATTGGCTTCGCCTTGTATGAGACCGTAGAGATTGGCCACGCCGGGCTTGATGGTGAAGTCATCCATCTCGTTGTTGAGAAGAATTCCGGTGCCCTCAGCCACCTTGGCCGTGCCGAACGAACCGTTCAGCGTGTAGGTCACGGCGACCGCATTGCCGTCCTTGTCCACGATGGAATAATGCGTGGTTTCGTTGGACTCCTTGAATTCAGCCGGTTTCAGCGCCTCGCTGACACCTGCGCGATAAGGATCGATACGATTGCGGATTTCTGCGGCATAGGCCTTGCTGGTGAGCTTCTCGATTGGATTATCGATGAAATCAGGGTCGCCCAATGCCGTGTTGCGGTCGACATAAGCGTGGCGCATCGCTTCCACCATCAAACGCGTGGTTTCCGCAGAACCATAGCCCAGATAGGAAATCGGATAGCCCTCAAGCACGTTCAGGATTTCACAGATGATTAGCCCGCCCGAAGACGGCGGCGGCGATGAGACGATGTCATAGCCGCGATAGCTGCACTTGACTGGCTCCAGCTCACGGACCTTGTATTGCTCGAAATCGGCCTTGACGAGAATGCCGCCATTTTCCTTACTCGATTTGACGATCAGATCGGCGATATCGCCCTGATAGAAGGCCGATGGCCCCTTTTCCGAAATGGCCGAAAGCGACTTTGCCAGATCCGGCTGGACAAGCTTCTCGCCCAAGGGAATCGGCTTTCCGTCTTTCAGGAAGATTTTTGCCGCCGCCGGGTCTTTCGCCAGTCTTTCATTGCCGTCAGCAAAAGACAGAATATCGCCCAGTTCAAGCGTAAAGCCGTCCTTGGCAAGTTTCAGCGCCGGGTCGATCAGCTCCTCGCGCTTGCGGGTGCCGTATTTTTCGCGGGCTTCCTCAAGGCCAGCCACCGTACCTGGCACGCCGATGGCGAGATAGGTTTCAGTACTGGCGCCATCGACCGGCTTGCCATCCTTGTCCAGATACATGGTCTTTGTTGCAGCCAGCGGCGCACGCTCGCGAAAATCAAGAAAGGTGCTCTTGCCGTCCTTGAAGCGGATCGTCATGAAGCCACCCCCGCCGAGATTACCGGCAGTCGGATAGACAACCGCCAGCGCATAGCCGACCGCGACAGCCGCATCGACGGCATTGCCACCATTCTTCAGCACATCGATACCAACCTGCGAAGCGAGATGCTGAGCCGTAACCACCATGCCGTTCTGGCCTTCGGCCGGGGCTGGCGATGCCGCATGAGCCGATGGCAGATGGCCTGCAACGGCAATGACAGCGGCAAGGGAAAGCGATTTCAGTCTGTAATGCTGCATGTCTTTCCTCCCAAGTGTTCTCCTGGACGGGAGTCCGACAACAACGTCCGCAAAATCTTGCGCAAAAGCAAGCGTGAGAATTTCTCTCCGATCAAGGTTGCGGATAGAGCCTAGAGCGATAATAATGTGCAGTATTCGGTTCAGATGCTGCCAGATTTGCAGCCGAAACCAAAGCCTTTGCCAGCTTCCTTCCGGACCACTCTGGCCATTCGGGCTGTATTCCCATTCCATTTCAGATGATGCGATCTCACCATACAGGAGAAATCCATGACCTATGCTCAATGCGCATGCGGAAATCTTACAGTAACACCCCACGGGCTGCCGCAATTTACGGCACTGTGCCACTGCTTCGCCTGTCAGCGGAGAACAGGTTCGCCGTTCAGTGCAAATGCCTTCTATGCGATAGACTGCGTTGAAATTTCGGGCGCATCGACAGAATTCGTTCGGACGGCTGAGAGCGGCCGCAAGGTCCGTCTGCATTTTTGCCCGGCTTGCGGCTCGACCGTGTATTGGCTGCCTGATGCGGCCCCTTCCGTAATCGGCGTGGCGGTTGGCCTGTTTTCCGATCCGGCTTTTGCACCGCCCACCCTGTCTGTATTCGAGCAATCGAAGCATGAATGGGTGTTCCTCGATGAAACGATGGAACACTTTCCACGTTTGCCGGAGAATGACTAGCGGTCTGATTCCGACAGATCGTCAAACCATAACGACCATTCTTCTGGAACTTTACGCACAGGTCGTTGCCAGCGTTCGTAGCAAGGTCGAGAACGTGAGGGAGCGGTTCACGTCCGGCTGGCTGTCGCTGATGCCGTCGTTTCGCGACAGCGACTTGCGGACATTGCTCGGACTGTAGCCGAAATGCTGCGTGAATGCCCGTGTGAAATTGGCTGCAGTATCGAAGCCAAACAGTTGCGCAATGTCGGACACTCTGCGGTTTTCGGATGCATCTGCGAGCATCTCATGTGCCGCGAGCAAACGCTTCTGGCGAATATAGTTGAGCACCCCGCCCGAGCCTTCGAACAACTGATAAAGATGCGTGCGTGAGATGGCGAGCTCCTTGCTCAGCGCATCGGGTGTGAGTTCGCGGGACATGAGATTTTTCTGGATGAAGCGCCTGGCCTTGGTCATCAACCCGAGAGAAGCATTATGCTCGCTCGTGTCGTTTTCCTTCACCAAAGGAGCGATCGTGTCAAATACGAGCTGGCGCAGGGCGTCGCGCAGCTCCGGCAGGTCTTCGCTTCTGATATGGTCAAGCCCCGCCTGGATCGTCGATACGAAATCGATCAGCAGCTTGGCGCGATAGCCACCGAGCGTCGCATTGTTGCACGCCTCCGGCATACCGCCCAGACCGGCGAAATGATCAACCGGAATAATCAGTAACACCACTTCCGTGGCCAGCGCACGACCGCGAAACGGATAGCCAAACGAACGGATATTGATCATGCCCGGCTCGTTTTCCGCCACACGATCATCCACCGCCGTCCAAGTGCGACCGCTTCGCAGAAAACTGATCTGCCAGTGATCAATCGGGCTGAAACGAACCTTTTCCGCTGTGCGTTCATAACTGAATGGAGGAACAGTCTGCTCTATAAGTAGCATGCCGCGCAGATCCCAGACTTTCTGGGTAACGGCAAAACCGTCTTCGACATTCACACCATCCGGCATCCGCACATCATAGAGCGGAGCCACATGCTGTTGCCATGCAGGAAACTGCGCTGAGGGTTCCAGCTCTTCGGTCGTAAAGACCAGCGGGGTCAGAATATTGGTGCTTCGGGCATCTTCTCCAAGAGGCGTGAGTGAAACGCGCACTGACTGGCGGCGCTCCACAAAATCGGGCTTCAGATCACGCGTGGCCTTGTCGCTCGGGGGTGTCACGGCAACTCCCTAAACCAACCCGGAGGCTCAAGGCGCGGTAATGGCGACCCAAGCCCTGCGTTGATATTAGCATTTGCACGTATAAAATCAAAATAAGCTGGAACACTATCAGCCACATAACCGTTCAGACCGGTAGCCGACGTTTTCCCTTGCACGCCGACAACCCGCTTTCCCGGCTTTTTTTCAGATTTGGCCGGAAGTGTCAGGGCGCGTAAAACGGCCTCTGAAATAAGTTTATTGCATCCCATTTGATGAAAATTTTCAGGAAAATCCGGCCAGAATATTAAAACGCGTCCGATAGAAAGCACGGTAATAACAACCGGAGGCAATCGCATGAACAATGTATTTGCATATACTGTGCGCCGCGAAAGCTTGAAATGGGCTGCCGCTATTGTCGTTGGACTGTCCGCTTCATTATGCCTGACGGCAGGCGCCGAAGCCAAGGACGCCAGCAAGCAGAAAAGCGAAACGGTTTCCGTTTACCTCGTCAAGTACAAGGTGAATAGCCAGGCACGATACAACAAGCCTGCATCGGCCAAGGTCATCAGGGTTTCCGCTTCGCAATATACGGCCGGTACGCCCTATGTGTGCACGCCGAGCGGTTTCGGGCAAAAATCCCGCTGCTTCATCCGCGATTAGAGCGCATATCGGTCTGATTCAATCAGTTCGACGCTCCACTTTCTGTTTGAACCACGCATCCCGAAAACTCTTGCACATTTTTCGGGATGCGCTCCATGGCATACCGGCTCGCAAGAACTCCATACAGATCAGCGAGCCGGCATGCTTGCCTCGCGATCAGCTCGCTTTGGCTTTCATGATTGCCAGTCCCTTGCTAACACGGTCACCGCGCAGCAGCTTGGCGGCCTCATCGGTCGGGCGTGGCGGATTGTTGCGGAAGACATACCAGCTGCCGCCCAATGAGCGCTTCTGATAGATGACGCCATCTTTCTCGCGATGGATGAAACAGGTGATATTGCTGCCACCACCCATCTTGTTGACCCAATAGGCCTGCAAGCAGAGCTTGCCGCTGTCGGTAGCGTACCAGCGCCCCTGCCCGTAAGACCAGGCCCTGCCTTTCTGCGACCAGGCAATGAAACGATGTCTGTCGGCGGAGAAATAGCCGCCGCCGTCCTTCCATTTCCATGATTTGCCAGAATAGAGCGCCTCAAGCGCTTCGGCTGATAGCGGTGCAGCCGCCGCAGCCTTGATGGCGATCGGGTCCTCGGTTTTCTGTTTCGGCGCCGCATCGGCAGCGCCTGCCAGAAGAAGCACGGACAGCGCCGCACTTACGGTTCTCAAACGGATCGAAAACATTGTCGTATTCCTGTTCAGACGTTAGAGCATTTCCAGCAAAAGTGCGAAGCGGTTTTGCGTTAGGTAAATGCGACGAAACAAATAGTTAGAGCGGTTTCAGCGACTCCGTTCTAACTGGAACCGCTCTGGAGCATGACCAGATCGAGACGCATTCGCGCCTGTGGATCAATCAAGCGGATGGTTCGCAACCCGCCAGTCAGGCCGCCCGACACCCCGTGGCCACGGATAGACTTCGCGGTCGTTGAAGTAGACGGTCGCAGTCAGTTCCGGAAATTCGGGCTGCGGCTTGTTGGTCTCCTGTGCCCAGGCCCGGACATAGGCGTCGCTTCCTTCATAACCGAGCTCGGCGACGACAATTGGCTTCTTGAAGCCCACCACCCGGTCATATCCCGGCTTTGTCCGTTCAACAAATGTGGACGCATGTCCCAGCTCCAGCATATCGTAAGGTTCATAGCCGAACACCGACAGGCCAATCACATCGACATAGCCGTCGCCCGGATAGTAGGCCTCAAGCCCCGCATCTCCCTTCGGCGACCACATATATTTGGCGTTCGGCAATGACTTGCGGCAGACATTGACCGCATGCTGATAGGCGCGGACGTAACCCTGTGCCGACCAGTAGGACCAGGTGAACTGACCCGTCTTGTCATCCATTTCCTGTGCCCAGCGAATGGTCACAGGGCTCTTCAGCTTCGAAGCAGCGGAGCAGACGGCGGACATGTTTGTATCGTAATGCCCCCGCACGATGCCGCTCAGGAGATCATCCGGTGCAACGCGCCAGTCGCGAGCCCACGACCAGGGTTCGACAGTGATCAGCAATTCGCGGCCCCGTTCCTGCGCATAGGCATCAGCGGTTGACAGGCTTGTCAGGTCCACATCCTCCCACGGAAGGAACAGATGCTCGATGCGGGAATTGGGATCGTTGGTGAAATCCCCGTGCGGATCATAGGCCCCGAACTTGATGGATTGCGGGGTTATGACCGGGCGCTTGTCATGGAACATGTTGCGGGTGTCGACATTGGCACCCGAAACACCACTCGCCGCGTAAACTGCGGTTGAAAGCAGCCCACCGCAAAGAATTGCTGTTGCTATTTTATATGAGGTTTTCATCGCCGCCTCCTTTATTGTACGGGCGATTGGGCAACGGGCAACGCCAGATTCAGCGCTTCCGTTTTTGGCGTTATTGTTTCGATGGAGAGGAGCTTGCGCGCCTCGTCATCCTTGTTTCCGCCAGCATGGCGGAAGACGTACCAGACACCGTCCGGCTCGCGTTTCTGATAGATCGTCCCATCGGCGATACGGTGGGAGAAGCAGGTCTTGTTCGGGAAGACGCCCTGAGCCAGATGCCATTTCGCATCGAAGCACATCTGGCCTGACCAGGTGATCCGCCAGCGGCCTTCAGCCCAGGCCTTGCCCTTCTCGCCATCGACACGAGCGGTGAAACGGCGGTTCTGGCTTTCCATCCGGCCAGCGCCGTCGGCCCACTGCCAGTTTTTGTCACGATAGAGTAGGTAAAGCTCGGCAGGCGTCATCACACGGGCGCCGTCGGGCAAACCATCTGCCGGAACTGTTGCCGCTCCAGCCGGTCCGCTTAGCCCCGCAAGCAGGACAACCAGCGGCAGAACATATCTGCTCCGATCAGTGTTCCGACCAGATCGGGACCGTTGGCCTTCAAACATCACATGTTTCATTTGAACCTCCCACGACCTTCAGGTTGCGCGCACCCGCCAAGGGTTCTTGCGATTGACGGATGCGCGCGTGCGGCAGAACGTTTGTTGGTCTTGTTTCCTGCCGCAGTTGAACAGGACGGCCGATTGTCGAAACCCGGAAGCCCAGATTCTCGGCAACCGCCGGTGAAAAGACATTACGCAGATCGACGAGTACGGCGTCCCGCATGAGCTGTTTCATCCGAATGAGATCAAGCTTGCGGACACTGTCCCATTCGGTCACGACCACCGCCGCATCGGCAGTGCTCAGGCACTCGTAAGGATCGTCGTAAAACTCGACGTCGCTGAGAAGACGGCGTGCATTCTCCAATCCGGCCGGATCATAGGCCCGGATGCTGGCACCGAAGCGCTGCAAAGTCTCGATGAGCGGGATGGACGGTGCATCGCGCATATCATCCGTATCGGGTTTGAATGTCAGGCCGAGGACGGCAATCGTCCGGCCTTCGACACTGCCGCCAAGCGCATCCAGAACCTTCAGCGCCATGCGACGCTTGCGCGCTTCATTGACGGTGACCGTTTCCTCGACCAGTCGCAGGGCAACCCCGTGATCCTGGGCAGTGCGCAACAGCGCAATTGTATCCTTTGGAAAACAGGAGCCACCATACCCCGGCCCCGCATAGAGAAAACTGGTGCCGATACGTTTGTCCAGCCCCATGCCGAGCGCCAGCTCGGTGACGTCGCTGCCGACTTCCTCACACAGATCCGCCAGTTCGTTGATGAAGGTGATCTTGGTGGCGAGAAAGGCATTGGCTGCATATTTGATCAGTTCCGATGTCCGGCGCTTCGTGATCACGATTGGCGTCTTTGCGGCCTCAAGTGGCGGAGCGTAAAGGGCGACAAGCGCAGAACGTGCGCGTTCGTCCTCAACGCCGATGACGACGCGATCGGGCTCGAGGAAATCGCGGATCGCGACACCCTCGCGCAGGAACTCCGGATTGGACGCGACGGAGAATGTGCCGGGCCTGCGAACCGAGCCGATGATCTTCTGCACCACATCACCTGTGCCGACCGGAACGGTGGACTTGACCACAACGACGCTATGGTGGTCGATCAGTGGCGCAAGCTCACGAGCGGCCATGTAGACGAAGGACAGATCGGCATCGCCGTGACCTGCCCGTGCCGGTGTGCCCACGGCGATGAAGACAAGCTCCGCCCCCTTGACGGCTTCCGCCAGATTGGTGGTGAATCTCAGCCGGCCAAAGGCGAAATTGCGTTCCACCAGTTCGTCCAGCCCCGGCTCGTAGATCGGCACGACGCCGCGCTCCAGCCGGACAATTTTCTGGACGTCCTTGTCGACGCAGACGACCTCGTGTCCCCATGCCGCGAAGCACGTGCCACTGACCAATCCGACATATCCCGTACCGATGACAGCGATCTTCATAATCGTCGCGCCTTTCCCGCTAGTTCGTTCCGCTGGCGGTATTCGTGCGCCAACGTGGATTGAAAATTGTCCTGTGGACGTCACGTCCGCCTACGCCGGCACCCGCAACCGAGAAGCGGTCGTCAAATACCGTGAAGCTTTTCGTGCCCCAGCTCAGTGCCTCAATGCCGTCGCGTCCGCGCTCGACAGTGGTAAAGCCGGTCAGCGCGACCAGCGCCGTAAAACTGCAAGCCATTACCGGTCGATAGAAGCAGCTCGTCATCCGCACGTTATTTTCGCGCGTGTGCTGGATCACGATCATCGCCATCAGGAACAGGTAGAAACACGCATTGATGATGGCGAAGACGAAGAAGCCTCGCGTCTGATCGGCAGAACTGACGAAGAGGACCGGCAGAATGGACAGGCCGGAAATCAGCGCATAGGGAGCGATCACCCGCAGTGGCACCGGATCGACCTCGGATGAGCCTTTCGGCGTAACACGAAAATCGACAAAGGAACCGGTCAGCCAGTCGCGGAAAGCTGCGAAGGTACCAGCCAGAACCCAGGGCCACCGCGCCAGCAGGAACAGCATCGCTTCCCAGCTGAAAATCCTGCCGTCGACCGGGCGGAAGGTCTTGCTCGACCGCCACCAGAATGCCAGCGCCAAAATCACGAGCGATTGCGGCATGAAATGCGTCAGAAAGGCAGGATAGGTAACGCTGACGAAATTATCGCCATAAGCCAGGATGGCTATCGGCAGAACGAATGTCAGCGCCAGAAAGAACGCGTAGAGAGGATACCAGAGCTGCGAGAACAGGAACTGGATCTTCAGACGCAGCGGCAGCCGCCCGATCAGCTTCGGCGTATATTGCAGCAGGATCATCACAAGACTGCGCGACCACTGGAACTCCTGCGTCACAAGATCGGCAAAGGTGCGCGGACCGTCGCCGTGGGCAATGGCATCCAGCGCATGGACACCTCGCCAGCCATGCGTATTCATGAACAGGGTCGTGGAATGATCCTCGGCCAGTTCCGGTCCAAGACCGCCGATTTCCCTCAGCGCCGCCGTGCGTACCGCATAATGAGAGCCGATGCAGACCGGGGCAAAGCCGCCGTTGTAACCAGCCTGCAGCGAGCCATGCATACTGGCTTCCACATAAAGACGCCCGCGGGCCGACCAGCTTTCATGCGCATTGCGATCACAAATGCTCGGTGCAGAAACATATCCCACAGCGGGATCGGCGAAGGGCCGCAGCATGTTGAAGAGATAACCCGGTTCCGGCACGTGGTCAGCATCGAGCTGCGAGACGAAATCATAGCGTTCATAGCCATAGTAATCGTAGAAGAAGGCGAGATTGCCTTCCTTGCACCGGGTACGGCGCGGCCAGGTCTGCCGATGATAGTCGGCACGGCCCTTGCGCGTGGAAACGAACACGCCATGCTCACGGCACCAGGCAAGCGTCGAGGGTGAAGGGTCCTCATCGGCAAGCCATGTATCGTGTGGCACATCCTGCGCCAGCATGGCGCGCAATGTTTCAGCCACCACCTCGAAAGGTTCCGAAGGCGCTTTGGTGACGACCATGGCGACGCGGCTTCCGGTGGGGATGCGAAGCGGGCCGGTCGGGCGCGCTGCGTGGAAGAAAACCGTGATGAAATAAAGCGGCAGGATCGTGATCCAGGCCAGGAGTGCCGTCACCAGAATGGAACCGAGCAGATGATTGTGCTTTGCGCTGAAGAACCACCATTGCCAGAAATAGGTGATAGCGAGCGCCCAAAGGATGATGCCCACCACATATTCCACCCGCTTGCGGCCAGTGAAGATGGGCGCCAGCAATGGTTCCCTTTCACCGTTGTCGCCGTCAATGGCCGGATGAAATTCGCGCCGTGTCATGTCCGCATCTCCAGACCAAAGAAGGGCGCAGCCGTGCGGATGATCGTGTCGAGATCGGAATGGAGCGTGCGAAACCCAAGCTTCGCAGCCGCTTCAGCCGGGTCGGCATAAAGCACCGGCGGATCGCCCGCCCGACGCGCGCGCATTTCGACAGGCACCTTGCGTCCGGTAAGCCGGTCTATCGCATCCACGATTTCCTTGATGGATGTTCCGCGCCCGGTTCCCAGATTAAGGACCAGATTGCCGCCGCCATTCAGAAGATGCTCGACTGCAAGCACATGGGCCCGCGCCAGATCGACCACGTGAATATAGTCGCGGATGCAGGTGCCATCCGGCGTTTCATAATCGTTGCCATAAACTTCCAGACAATCCGCCATGCCCGCCGCAGCCAGCATGGCGCGTGGTATCAGGTGGGTTTCGGGGTCGTGCTTTTCGCCCAGTTCGCCATCCAGATCGGCACCGCAGGCATTGAAGTAGCGCAGTGCCGCATAGGGCATGCCGTAGGCAGCCGAATAGTCGGCCAGCATATGTTCCGCGATCAGCTTTGTGCGTCCATAAGGGTTGATCGGATTCTGCATTTCGCCTTCGCGGATCGGCAGCACATCCGGAATGCCATAGGTGGCGCAGCTCGACGAGAAAATGACCGGGCGCCCGCCTGTCAGGCGGCTGGCTTCCAGAACAGACTGGATGCCGCCGACATTGTTGCGATAATATTTCGCGGGGTCCGTGACGGATTCACCCACATAGGCCGAGGCCGCAAAGTGGATGATGGCTGCCGGATCATAAGTCCTGACGGCAGCGATAAGCTGTTCCTGCGAAAGCGTGTCGCCCTCGACAAACTCGCCCCAGCGCACGGAAGACCGGTGACCCGTCGACAGGTTGTCATAGACGACCGGGGAGAATCCGCTCTTGTGCAGTAACTTCGCGGTATGGCTGCCAATGAAGCCAGCGCCACCGGTGACGAGTATGTTCTGACGGGTCATCTCGCCACCTCGAAGAGCTCGCCCGATGGTCTGACCAGCTGGCGTTCGAAATAGGCGATCGTCTGCTTCAGTCCTTCGACAAGTGCAATCTGTGGTTCCCAGCCAAGTTCACGCTTGGCAAGCATGATGTCTGGACGCCGCTGGCGCGGATCATCGGTGGGCAGCGGGCGATAGACGATGCGCGAGGACGAATTTGTCAGCGCAATGATCTGCTCGGCCAGTTCACGCACGGTGAACTCACCCGGATTGCCGAGATTGACGGGCTTCTGAACCTGGCTGCTCATCAACCGGCTGAAGCCTTCGATCAGGTCATCGACATAGCAGAAGGAACGGGTCTGCGAGCCATCACCATAGATGGTGATATCTTCGCGCTTAAGGGCCTGAACGATGAAGTTCGACACGACACGGCCATCGTCGGGTCGCATGCGCGGGCCATATGTGTTGAAGATGCGCACGATACGGATGTCGACGCCATACTGCTTGTGAAAATCGTAGAACAGTGTTTCGGCCGAGCGCTTGCCTTCGTCATAGCAGGACCGGGGTCCGAAAGAGTTCACATTGCCCCAATAGGCTTCCGGCTGCGGATGTGTTTGCGGGTCGCCATACACTTCCGACGTCGAAGCCTGAAAAATCCGTGCCTGATAATGCGCGGCAAGCTCGAGCAGATTGAGCGAGCCGATGACGCTCGTCTTCATCGTATGCACCGGATCGGCCTGATAGTGCGGCGGCGATGCGGGGCATGCGAGATTGTAAATCTCGTCCACCGGCAGATCGATCGGGTTGACGATATCATGACGCACGAAGCTGAACGTGTCGTAACGCAGGAGATTGCGCAGGTTCTCAAGCCGCCCCGTCGAGAAATTATCGACGCAGATGACGAAATTTCCTTCGTTCAGAAGACGCTCGCAAAGATGAGAACCGAGAAATCCTGCACCACCTGCTACAAGAATGCGCCGTGTTGACATGCGCTCTGCAGATATAGCCGATGATCTGAAATTTATACTCACGATAACCTCCAACGCTACTTCTTCACTTGCGTGATCTGGCAAAAAGCAAAGAATTCCCTTCAACGCGCCCGAATAGAAGCGTGCCGGTTGGTGTTTTTCGATTGCTTTACTAGATGATTGAAGATAGCCGGGCTGAAGTCTTGAGTCGTTAGCGTAGAATCCGGAATCTTATCCTTGCGTCCATTTTTGAAATGGAGCGATTTCTGTTATCCGGTGCTTTCGTGCTGCTGCGAATGCGCCTTTTCGCGCCGTGTTCCAGAGCATGTCCCACATAAAGGGAAACCGCTTTGGGGAGGCATATTCTAGAGTATAATCCGACCGGAGTGAAACGAGGATCGATAAGATTATGCTTAAAATATAATAGATTAGAGCGCAGAATATCCGAAAGACGCTTCTGTTCCTTTTCGACGCGCTCAAGATTGAGGTCCGCCAGAAGATCAAGAATATGGGTCTTCATCAAGGCCGCGGCGTCATCGCTCCTGTACTCTTGGATGACCTCGACCAACGCATGATGCGCGTCGCTCTGGCAGGTCGTCCCGCGCCGTTGCCAATAGGCGAAACGACGGGCGAGGAATGCGGCAGCAGATCGCCTACAGCTTGGTGTCCGGACGCAGACGATGGCTGACGCCCGCCTCAAGCAAGACGTTATAGACCGGAAACCGACGCACATTCGCGCCCTTTTAGTCTGTCACGTTCGTCACAGCCGAGTTCATCATCATCCAGCAGAAGTTGTTCAAATGGCGGGTGCGATCGGTTGATAATGCATCGTCAAACCCGCTA
This sequence comes from Brucella cytisi, assembly GCF_038433355.1. Lineage (NCBI taxonomy): Bacteria > Pseudomonadati > Pseudomonadota > Alphaproteobacteria > Hyphomicrobiales > Brucellaceae > Brucella > Brucella cytisi. The sequence goes on along the minus strand of NZ_JBCAUP010000006.1, from coordinate 63,335 downwards.
TCAATTTGCTTGGACATCGAACACAGGTCCGGCGAACGTCAAAAATGTCGCCAGTTTTGATGCACAAATCTACTGAAATCAGCCGAACATCGTTTCTGGGGGCTAAGAAGGTTCAAAGACAGCCGATGCGTTATCAATTCCAGAAACCTTCTGAATAGAAAAAAGCGCGCCGGAAACCGACGCGCCTTTTGAACTGACAAACTCGGAACAGGCTAACTTCGCGCCTGCAACTGCGCGAAATGGGCCAGCATCCGGTCCGGGTCAGCCTTGATGCCGCTGAACAGTTCGAATGCGCCAACCGCCTGAAACACAGCCATACCGCCACCGTCGAGCACGTGGCATCCGCGCTCCTTGGCAAGCTGGACAAGGGCAGTCTGGAGAGGAAAATAGACAATATCCGAAACCCAGAGGTGCGGCTGTACCAGTTGAGGCGCGAGCGGCAGGCCCGGATGCGCATCCATGCCCGTCGGGGTTGCGTGGACCAGACCCGAGGACTGTGCCAGTGTCTGCTCCAGACCGGCCCCGGCAACGAAACTGCATTGCGGCTGCACTGAAACAAGCTTGTCGATTACCGCATCAACCTTCGCCGCATCGAGGTCGAAGATGTGGACCTCCCGTGCGCCCATTTCGGCCAGCGCATAGGCAACGGCGACGCCTGCTCCGCCCGCACCGAGCAACACGACACGCTCCAACGACGCATCCGGCAGGCCGCGGCGAAACCCTTCCGCATAGCCCCACCAGTCGGTATTGTGACCGATGCGCCTGCCATTGGAGAACACCACCGTGTTGATCGATTGCAGGGCGCGGGCGTGCAGCGAAAGCTCATCGACCAGCGCCACGGCGGCCTGCTTGCAGGGATGCGTGACGTTGAGCCCGGCAAATCCCGCAGCCTCCGCCTCCTCGACAAGAACGGGCAGATCACTTGCCGAACGTTCGTTTTCAGCAATGTCGATAATATCGTAGCGATAGGCGAGACCGATGGCTTCGCCTTCGCGCATATGCATTGCCGGCGAAAGCGAACGTTGAATATTTGCGCCGATCAGACCCACATGCACACGACGTTTGGTCACTTCACTTATCAATTCTCATCTCCGCAGGATCGGACGACACGCCTGTCCTCGTTATTCCGGGCTTTTCAGAAGGGCGATGATCGTATCGCTGATCAGGCGGCGATGCCGTGCCTTCACGTCGGACGCCATCAGGTCGGTGCCGAAAATCGCGCCGAACGTATGTCTGTTGGACACACGGAAGAAACATTGCGCACTGATCAGCATGTGAAGGTCGAGCGCGGAAATGCGCCGTTGAAAGATGCCCTGCTCACGCCCGCGCTCAAGGATTTTCTCGATCGTTTCCAGAATGGTTACATTCTGGCGCGACAGAACATCGGAGCGCTCCATATGTTCGGCGCGGTGAATATTTTCCACCGCGACGAGCCGCACGAAATCCGGATTGGCGTCGTCATGGTCGAAAGTGCTTTCCACCAGACTGCGCATGGCGGATTCCGGGTCCTGATCGTCAAGCGACAGTGAGCTTTCAAGCGTGCGTATCTTGCCATAGGCCCGTTCCAGCACGGCGAGATAAAGCCCATCCTTGCTGCCGAAATAATAGTAGATCATGCGCTTGGACGTGCGGGTCTGCGCCGCGATTTCATCCACGCGCGCGCCGGAGAAACCCGATGCCTCGAACTCCCGCGCCGCGACATCGAGAATATTCTCGCGCGTTGCGTCAGGATCATTCTTGCGCGGCTGCACCTTGGCGAGTGCCTTTGCCATAGTCCTCCCCCTTCAGCGTTCAGAGTGCCGCAGCACTTTTCGGCATTCCCGCCGGGCGCATGTATCGCCGCAGCGCCGCAATGCGGAAGATTGCATTGGCTGCCCCATATCCCTTGTAGCCTCGCCTCTGCACGACTTCGAAAAAGAAGCCCTGATCGTCGGTTGGGCTATAGAGCTGGAAATATTCCCCGCTCTCGTCGCGATCATAAAGGACGTTCGCGGCCTTGAGCCGGTCCGTGAATTCCGGGTCGAGACCTAGTCGCGCTTCCAGATCGTCATAATAATTCGGCGAGATTTCCAGCGTGTGGAAACCGTTGTCGCGCAGAGCCGCAGCCGTCGCAAAGATATCATCCGTCGCAAAAGCCAAATGCTGAATGCCCGACCCAAAGGTTTCAGCAATGAAGCGACCAGCCAATGTGCGACGGTTTTCCGCGCCATTGAGCGTGATGCGCAGCGTTCCCTCGTCGTTTTCCACCACCTGACTACGCACGACGCCGCCCGGATCGACAATATCGACCATGGGCGATTTCCGCGATTCCGTGAGCGAGGTATAAAAGAGCAGCCATGTCAGAAGTTCATCGAACTTCATCGTCTGGGCAACGTGATCGATATGGGTGAGGCCGACACTGGTCCTGGCATCATTGCCTGCAACCGGCTCGAACTCGATATCGAAGATACGGCCGAGATCGGTCTTCTCATCGAGGAAATAGACCAGCCCGCCGCCAACGCCACGGATGGCAGGCATACCGATTTCGCCCGGATCGAGGGGTTGCTCAAAACTTTCCGCACCCATGTCAAGCGCGCGGGCATGGGCTTCAGCCGCATCGTTCACAACGAGCCCCATGGCGTAGGCAGCGGTGCCATGGACGGCATAGGCCGAGCTGGCGAAGCCGCGCGTATCCGTATTGATGACGAGGTTGATGTCGCCCTGCCGGTAAAGCGCAACGTCCTTCGTGCGATGCTTGCCAGCGAGCTTGAAGCCCAGCGCGCCGACAGCGGAAACCAGCCGTTCGGCATCATCGGCATGGGTGGCGAACTCGACAAAGCCCACACGATGCACCTTTGCGCGGGGCGGCATGGCGGCAACTGTCAGCTTGTTGTCCGGCTCGACCCGGCGAACCTGATCGCCAAGATAGATCAGCGAACGGCGTCCGTCGGCGGCGATGGTGGCCGGCGATCCGCCACGGAACTGGTCGTTGAAGATTTCAAGCGAGAAATAGCCGTCATAACCGGTCGCAGCTACCGCACGCATGAAATCCAGTACTGGCAAGTCGCCCTCGCCCGGCATGTTGCGATAATGGCGGCTCCAGTAAAGCAGATCCATGTCGATCAGCGGCGCATCGGCCATCTGGATGATGAAAAGCTTGTCCTTTGGAATGGAGCGGATCGAATTCACGTCGATCTTGCGCGCCAGAGTATGAAAACTGTCGAGGATAAGACCGACATTGGGATGATCGACGCGGCGCACAATTTCCCATGCATCGCGGTGGTCACTGATATGGCGCCCCCAGGCGAGCGCCTCATAACCGACGCGCAGATTGCGCTGCGCCGCCCTTTCGCCAAGCTCACGAAAATCATCCGCGGCGCGGTCGATACCGCCAATGGCGGCTGGCGACACGTTGGAACAGACCAGAACGAGATCAGTGCCCAGCTCCTGCATCAGGTCGAACTTGCGTTCCGCCCGATCGAACGTGCGGCTGCGCAACGGCTCCGGCATGCCTTCAAAATCACGGAAAGGCTGGAAAAGCGTGATCTCCAGACCAAGATCGCGCGCCATCTGGCCCACCTGACGCGGGCTTTCGTCAAAGGTGAGAAAATCGTTCTCGAAAATCTCCACCCCGTCGAAACCGGCTTTGGCGATGGCCCCCAGTTTCTGCTGGAGATCGCCGCTGATGGAGACGGTTGCTATCGAAGTCTTCATGTCACGCTCCTGTCTCCGGCCGGGCCGGAGTTTTCTGCTCAGTTCCGGGCAAACCCGCCCGGAACCATTTGCTCATTGTCCGCAGGATATACAGCCGTACTATCTCTTAATTACCGCCGCGTACCTTCTTCAATTCGGCGAAGAGCTCATCGACTGTCTCCGCACCGATTTCGGCCGTAAACTTTTCGATGATCGGCTTTACCGCATCGCGAAGGCGCGTGGTTTCTTCCGGCGTAAGCTCCGTAACCTGCATACCGGTCTTCTTGATCTCGTCCAGCGCGGTCGCATCCTGCTCACGCGAAACCTTGCGCTGATAATCGCGCGCCTCGACTGCTGCCTGTTCGATCACCGCCTTTTCCTCATCGTTGAGGCGGTCCCAGAACTTCTTGCTGATCATGACGATCTGCGGATTATACTGGTGGCGGGTCAGCGTCAGATATTTCTGCACTTCATAGAATTTGGCATTGATGATGTTGGCGTTCGGATTTTCCTGCCCGTCGACCGTGCCGGTTTCAAGCGCTGTATAAAGCTCGGTATAGGGCAGCGGCACCGCATTGGCACCGAGCGCATTGAACAGGGCAACGGGAACCGGCGATTGCAGGGTGCGGATCTTCAGCCCGGTAATATCCTCCAGTTTCGCAACCGGATGGCGATTATTGGTCAGGTTGCGGAAACCGAGTTCCCAATAGGCAAGCCCGATCAGCCCCGTATCGGGCAGGCGTTTCATCAGATTGGTGCCGAAGGGGCCATCCATGACCTTGTCGGCTTCCTCGCCGCTGTTGAACAGGAATGGCAAATCAACTGCTTCGAATGCCTTGACGGTGCTGGACAGGATGCCCGCATTCATCACCGTCATTTCCACGACGCCGCCCTGCAAGCCGGAAAGCGTCTGCGGATCGCTGCCCAGAACACCGCCTGGAAACAGTTTCACATTGATCTGCCCGCCGCTTTTTTCCTTCACCAGCTCGGCAAATTTCTCCATGCCCGTGACCTGCGGATGGCCCTTGCTGTTGGCGGCGGCAAACTTGATCGTCTGCGAACGGATTTCAGCCATGGCGGTGGTCGTCATCAGGGCCAGCGGCAGAACCATTCCCAATGCCATTGTCTTCAATAGTTTCTTCATGTCTTCCTCCCACTCAAAAATTCTGTTTTTGTCTTTACGCATGTCTTTATTCCGAAACCGGTTTCCACTTTCGGGAGACATGCTCTGATTTAATGAAACCAGTTCATCGGGACCGTCACCAGTTGCGGGAACAGCACCATCAGGAAAAGCACTACCAGCTGCGCAATCAGGAACGGCAGAACACCCGTCATCACTTTTTCGAACGGCAGGCGCGCGACGCCGCACACCACATTCAGCACCGTGCCGACAGGCGGGGTGATGAGGCCAATGGAATTGTTGATGATGAACAGCACGCCGAAATAGACCGGATCGATGCCAGCTTCCTTGATGATCGGCATCAACACCGGCGTCAGGATCAGGATTGTCGGGGTCATGTCCATGGCCATGCCGACGAGAACGACCAAAAGCATGATGGCAAGCAGCAGAAGCGTCTGGTTGTCCATCAAAGGACGCACCAGTTCGGCCAGTTCACCCGGCACATCGGCAACCGTAATCATCCAGGCCGAAACACTGGCGCTGGCAACGAGGAACATCACCACGGCGGTCGTCTTCGCTGCGTCCACCATGGCCGGATAGAGCCTTGAAAGCGGCAATTCCCGATAAATCACGGTAGCGACAAACAGCGAATAGACAGCGGCAACCACGCCCGCTTCCGTCGGCGTGAATACGCCAAAGCGAAGACCGACAATAATGATGACCGGCAGCATCAAGGCCCATATACTGTCGAGGAAGGCACGCATCCGTGCGCCGGGTTCGGCCTTCTTCGGCAATTCGAACTGTTCGCGACGCGCAAGGATGAACCATGTCACGCACAGCGCGACGGCAATCATCAAGCCGGGGAAAATCCCCGCCAGAAACAGCTTGGTGATCGAAACGCCGCCGACCACACCGAACAGGATGAAACCGATGGAAGGCGGGATGATCGGGGCAATGATCGATGCCGAGGCGATCAGCCCGGCAGCACGACCCGGCTCGTGTCCGGCATTGCGCATCATCGGGAACAGCAATGCGCCGAGCGCTGCCGCATCGGCAACCGCCGAACCCGAAAGGCTTGCGATCACACAAGCCGCAAAGATCGCGACGAAACCGAGACCGCCACGCACATGCCCCACCATGACCAGCGCCAGATTGACGATGCGACGCGAAAGGCCGCCCGCATTCATGATTTCCCCGGCAAGCAGAAAGAACGGAACGGCCATGAGCGGAAAACTGTCAGCGCCGTTCAACACGTTCTGCGCCACGATCTGGGCGTCGAACAAATCCATATACATCATCAGCGCCGCACCGCTGATGATGAGCGCAAAGGCAACGGGGACGCCGAGCGCCATCGGAACCAGTAGGGCAGCGAGAAAGATGAGCAAGGTCATGGTCGGCGCGCCCTATTTGCGATCTTCATCGGTCGAAACGGGCGTGACATGCTCCTCGCTATCCATCACAAAATGCGTCCTGGCGACATCAATCCGCCCGGTTGCGATGCCGAAACCGTTCCATGCAATGATCAGGAGTGCGGGGACGGCAAAGGCTAGTCCTGCGCCGTAAAACCAGCCCATCGACATACTCGTCGCCGGAGCCAGAGTCGGAATATTGATAAGCGTCTGCGTCCAGCTTCCCGAAAGAACCAGCCATGTCGCGCCGAACATCATGATATGGCCGGCGACCAGCGCAATGCGCGCGCCCGTAGGCGACAGGCGGCGCACCAGCGAATCCACGCCCAGATGCGCATGGTCGCGCATAGCGACCACCGCGCCGAGAAAGGTGAGCCAGATGAAGAAGATGCGCGACAGTTCTTCCGAAACCGTAATGCCCTGATTGAAGGCATAGCGCAGCACCACATTGCCGAACACGAGCACGACCATGCAGCCAAGAAGGCAGGCAATGGCAAACCGCGCTGCGGTAAAATAGAAATCGACTAAAGCTTTCATGTTCCTCCTCCCGGCACAACGCTTGCAGACTGCTGCCCCTTTTCGGGTTTCGGTGAAAGCGACGCGACATCACCGGCAGGAGGTCCCATGCATCCCCGAGGCGAAATATCGCTTTCCCCACAGTCCCTGACCGACCATCGCAACGAAAGCCCTGTCAGAAAACCATTTCGGTCTCCGGCATGTGCCTCATCGTGACCTGCAGTCCACTCCTCCTCAGCCCATCCCGCTTCAGAACAGAATCGCATCGGTCGGCTGCGCCATTCCTCTAAAATGTACTAACTAGTTAGGAAGTCAATCGCTTCTGTTCAAACAGGCGCATGAAAGGCTTTCATTTCATCAATATCAGGAATGTTCCATCTCGTTCAAAACAGCAGATTTCTGTGCAGAGCGCAGGCTGTTGAAGAAAAATCAGCCGCCGTTCACCAACGCCAGAATAAGCTGGTGGACATTGCCGCCATTGCCCATCTCAACCTTGTCGAAGGCGCGGCCCTGAGCGCGCTGCACGTCCACCATATCGGTGATTTCCTTGATGAGCACCTTGCGGATCTTCTGGCATTTCGGGTCGTTTGGAACCGACAAGCCAACGGTCCGGCGCACGATCTCGCGCGTCATGTCCTTGGCATGGTCGCCGTGCACAAGCTCATGCTTGCGGATGCCTTCGGAGAAAGTCTCCCAATGCTCCTTCACGGGCGAGGCAAGTTTCTGCGAGGGCTTCGGCAGCATATAGGTGATCTTCAGCTTCGGTGTGGCCGACAGGATCGTACAGGCATTGTTGGAGCGGTCGAACTTCCGGTCCCAGGTCAGCACATAGCTGGTATGGGCGATGACGCGGGTTTTGCCGCCGCCGATCTTCGGGCCACGCTCGCCGATGGATTCATAAAGTTGGGGACCGGTTTTCCCGGCGATGGCGTAGGTTTTGATTTCCTCGACGGCTTTCCAGTTGTCCTCTGCAAGTGCAGGTGCCGCCACCAGAATTCCAAGGAATGCGAATACTGCCGCTTTTTTCACGCTTGTCCCGATCCATCGATTTGCCCGGATGATTTGCGGGCAAGCTACAATATCAGCGGACGATGCGTAAACGGCTTTCCAGCAAAAAGCCCGCCCCGGTTTCCCGGGGCGGGCTTTTTCAGATCATATATTGATCTTACTTTTCGATAGTGCGGTTCCAGCGGCTGTTGAGCTGCTGGCGACCTTCATTGACGGCATCCCAGTCGAGCGTATTGGCTGTTTTCATGTAGCCGTTGAAAGCGTCGAGCTTGGCTTGCGCATCAGGCGTACCGGCCTTTGCCTTCTGGTTCGACGGAATGAGGTTGCCATGGTCGAGCGCCTTGCTCTGCGCATCTGCCGAAAGCAGATAGTGAGCAAGCTTCTGGCTCAGTTCGGGTTCGTTGTTGCCTGCGAGCACACATTCGGTCACGGCGAGGACGACAGAGCCTTCCTTCGGCTGTGCATATTCAACCGGTATGCCCTTGGCTTTCAGGTTATTGACGCCCGTCGGCGTCAGCGGGAAGATCGCTGCCTCGCCGGTCTGCACCATTTCCGAGATCTTAGCCGATGACGGAATGTATTCCAGGACGTTCTTGCCGATTGTGTCCGGGAATTTTTCGAAGCCCGGTTCGAGGTTCTTTTCATCACCGCCCTGAATTCGGTTGAACATCAAGAAGGCGTGGAGGCCGAAAGTCGAAGCGGAAGCCGACTGGAACACCACGGCGTTCGCATATTTTTCGTCGGCAAAGTCCATCCACGAGGTCGGTGCTGCCCAGCCCTTTTCGTCGAAAAGCTTCTTGTTATAGGCAATGCCGGTCATGCCCATATCGATGCCGATGGCCATGTCGTTCTTGAGACGCGCGGCAGGCTGAATATCAGCCAGAACCGGATCATCAGAAATCTTCTGGCACAGGCCGGAACTGATTGCGCGCACCATGACGCCATCGTCGAGCAGCATGACATGCATCTGCGGATTATCCTTCTGCGCGGTTGCTTTGGCGAGAATATCCGCCGAGTTGCCCGGCACGACAACGACCTTGACGTTGTTGGCCTTTTCAAATTCCGGCAGAACGTGCTCGGTATAGGCCTTCTCCATATTGCCGCCATTCATGCCGATATAGAGCGTCTTGGTTTCAGCCGATGCGGCGGAGGCAAAGGCGACCGACAGGCCGAGCGCCAACAGGGCGGACTTGGTGATGGCCTTGGTAACGGATTGAGTTTTCATGCTACTCCCCTTTGTGGTTTGAGTTTTTATTGAACCGGTCGATACGGAATGCATCGATCGGCGTTTCCGTCTCGCCTTTGACGGCGAGATCGCAAAGAACAGCGCCCACAGCCGGGCCGGTCTGGAAACCGGCGCCGCAAAATCCGAAGGCGTGAAAGAGGTTCTTGACCTGGCTGCTTGGCCCGATCACCGGATTATCGTCCGGCAGTTCCGATTCAGTGCCAGACCAGAAACGGATAACCTGGGCATTTTTCAGATGCGGGAAAAGTTCGATGGCACGCAGCATCACCGATGACGCCGCATTGACCGAAGGCCGCGAAAAATCCGGGTTTTCAAGCGGTGTACCGCGCCCGCCGCCCATCACATAATTGCCGCGCGTTACCTGACGACCGTAGAAGCCGCCGCCTTCTTCGCCAAGGCTCATCAGCAGGCGAAACGGCATTGGCTCGGTAACGACCATCGACGGATAGATGCGCTGGAGCGGCACCGGCTCGCCGAAAGACGCTGCAAACTGATCCGACCATGCACCGGCGCAATTGAACAGAAGACGCGAGCGGATTTCGATCGTGTCACCCGTGGGGTAAGAGCCCGCCAGAATGGCAAATCCATCACCGGTTTCACGCGCTTCGATGACCGGCGTGTTTTCCAGCACCGTGGCCCCCGCCGCCAGTGCAGCGCGGGCAAAGGCAGGCGCGACCAGACGCGGATTGGCGTGGCCATCTTCCGCACAGAGCGAAGCGCCCGCGACGTTGCCCGGAAGCCATGGGAAACGTTCCCGCACCGCATTGCCGCCGATCAGCTCTACATCGAGCCCAAGCGGCTGCACCGTGGCGGCATAAGCTTCTAGGCTTGCGAAATGCGCTTCCGTGCGCGCAAGCTTCAAATGTCCGCTGCGAATATATTCGCCATCGATGCCAATAAGTTCCGGCAGACGCGCCCACAATGCGTGCGAACGCTGTGCGAGCGGCAGCTGTTCTGGCGCGCGCCCCTGTCTGCGCACGCCGCCATAATTGATGCCGCTTGCCTGCGCGCCGCAAAAGCCCTTGTCGAGCAGGATGACCGACAACCCGGCCTGCCGCATGAAAAGAGTCGCCGAACCGCCAACAATCCCGCCACCAATAATCACCGCATCGGCCTGAAGATACTTTGTCATGACGAAGCGCCTCCCCTGGCCGGCGCACCAAAGCCAAGCGGGATCGGTTTGACCGGTGCCTGCGCGCGGATGCGCCCGACTTCAGCGGGCGTCTTGTCCTGCATCGAAGCCAGAAGTTCGGCAGTCGCAGCGGTACACATGCGCCCCTGACAGCGCCCCATCCCCACACGGGTAAGCGCCTTTAGCCGGTTGATCTCACGCGTATCGCCTTGGCTGATGACTGCCTTCGCTTCACGCACCGCGATTTCTTCGCAACGGCAAAGTGTGACATCGCCTGCAATCGTGTCAAACCAGTCGTGCGGGAACGGGAAGGCTTTTTCGACGATCAGGCGTTCGCGATATATATGATCGAGCTTTGCGAGAAGACCACGTTCCGTGCCTTCGTCAAAGGGCAAGCTCCTATCGCGCAACAAAGCAATCGCGGCCAGATGCCCACGAATTTCGGCGGCATCCGCACCGGCAATGCCCGCGCCGTCACCCGCGACATAGACGCCTTCGCGGCTTGAGCGGCCAAGCGTGTCGGCAGCAGGAAGCCACGCACGATCGCGTTCTTCAAAGCGGAATTCGCAACCGACGAGATCAGCAAGCTGGGTCTCGGGGCGCAGCGCAAAGCCATAGGCCAGCGCATCGCATTCAACCTCGCGAACACGCTTGCCTGTGCGATAGCGAACGCCTTCGACATGACCTTCGCCCAGAACTTCATCTGGGCGCACATTATAATGGATCGGCACGCCGCCAAGCTTCAACCGCAGGCCGTAATAAGCGCCAAGAGCGACAATGCGCGGTGCATAAAGCGCCAGATGTGCCAGATGGAGTTTTGAAGCGAATGGCGCCGTGTCCAGGACGGCCGCAACCTTCGCACCAGCATTATGATACTGACAGGCGACCAGATAAAGCAGCGGCCCCGAACCCATGAACACCACGCGTTCACCGACCGTGCAGCCTTGCGCCTTGAGTGCCGTCTGCGACGCGCCAAGCGTATAGACGCCGGGCTTGGTCCAGCCTTTGAACGGTAGAACCCGGTCCGTAGCTCCCGTCGCCAGAATGAGATAGCTGTAGGGCAGCTGGCTATGGACGCCCCTGGTCAGGAGATCGAGATGATCGCCATCATTCCGGGTGATATTCCAGACCAGCGTTTCTGGGCGGTAATCAATTGCACCGCGCAATGTGTCGAAGGTCTTGTGTAGCGCTTCGGCCTTATGCGCTTCCGACCCATAACGGCTAAAATAGCTGCGCCCGTCATCGAGCGGCGGGCGACGGTAGATCTGGCCGCCAGACCGAAATCCTTCATCGAGAACGATGGGCCTGAGACCTGCCTTGACCAACGTTTCGGCTGCACGAATGCCCGCAGGACCAGCGCCGACAATAACCGGATGGAGGACCGCATTCATAGTGCAGGCTCCGTCACAAAGGCCATGCCGTCTTCCAGAAGCGTGGTGCAGGCACGAAGCTTGTGGCCTTCAGCCGTCATGACATGACAATCCTGACACGCGCCGATCAGGCAGAAGCCCGCACGCGGTTCTCCAGTAAATTCGGTATAACGCAGCTTTCCCTGCACGGAGAGAATGGCTGTCAGCACGGTATCGCCACGACGTCCCTCGAAGGAAACGCCGTCAAGCGAGAAGCTGATCGGCTGTTCGGTCAGCCGATACCGTCTGCGGAACTGAGCCGCCGAAGGGGAAACCGGGATCGTCATAATCTGCCTGCTCAACCCTTGCCCACCAGAAGCCGGTCGAGGCCGAACATGCGATCGATGATAATCATGGTCACGGTGGCAACGAGGATCATGAGCGCCGAAACCGCCGCCATCATCGGGTCGATGGATTCGCTGGCATACATATACATGCGGACCGGCAGCGTGACCGTGGACGGAGAAGTGACGAAGATCGACATCGTGAGTTCATCGAACGAATTGATGAAGGCGAGCAGCCAGCCGCCCGACAGGCCCGGCAAAAGCAATGGCAAGGTGATGCGACGGAACACGGTCCACTCACCCGCGCCGAGTGTGCGCGCTGCATTTTCCGCATTGCGATCCATGCTGCCAAGCGAAGCGAGGATGAGGCGCAACGCATAAGGCGTGACGACAATCGAATGTGCCGCGACCAGCCAGACGAAGGAGCCGGTGAAACCCATCAGCGAAAACAGGCGCAGGAATGCAACGCCCAGAACCAGATGCGGAATGATGAGTGGCGACAGGAAAAGCGCGTTCAGCGCATCGCGACCGCGGAAGTTACACTGCGCAATCGCCAGACCAGACGGCACGGCCAGAAGCGTCGAAATCGTTGCCGAGAAGAACGCGAGCTGCACACTATTATAGAACGAGGTCATGAAATCGTTATGCTCGAACACGGCCAGGAACCAGCGCAGCGACAAGCCCGCATTCGGGCCGCTCCACGGCATGGTCAATGTGTTTTCCGGTGTGAAGGCAACCAGGCACACCACAACCATCGGCGCCAGCATGAAGATGACGATCAGCGTGTGGAAGAAAAGGGCGAAAGGACCGTTCTTAACCATGGCTCTATCCCAGCTTCTTCTTGGCCTGCCCTTCGAGCAGACGATTATAGGCAATCATAATGACGAGATTGGCGACCAGAACGATGATGGCGATCGCAGCACCCAACGGCCAGTTCAGCTCGATCAGGAACTCATCATAGACGACAGTCGCCGCCATCTTGAGACGACGTCCGCCGAGAAGACCCGGAATAGCGAAGGAGCTGGCCGAAAGCGCAAACACGATGAGGCTGCCCGACAAGATTCCAAGGACTGCCTGCGGAAACACCACACGGCGAAGTGCTGTCAGGCGCGATGCGCCGAGCGTCAGCGCTGCGGCTTCCACCGACGGATCGAGCTTCTGCAGCACGGTCCAGACCGGGATCACCATGAATGGCAGCATGATATGCACCAGACCGATGACGATGGCCGTTTCGCTGTAGAGGATCTGCGCCGTCGGCAGACCCACCATGTCGAGGGCGCTGTTCACGAGGCCGTTGCGGCCCAGCAACATGCTCCAGCCAAATGTGCGGACCACGACCGAAACCAGAAGCGGGCCGATGATGACCAAAAGGAAGATCGAGCGCCATGGCTTGCGCATATTGGACAGAATATAGGCCTCGGGCACACCGACCAGCACCGTGATGACGGTTGTGATCAACGCCAGCTTGAGCGTGCGCCAGAAGATCGAAAGGTAATAGGGGTCTTTCAGAACCTGCACATAATTGGCAAGCGAGTAGACGTTCTCAATGCCCTTGTCATAGCTGTAGCTATTGAATGAAAGCAGCACGGTAAGGCCGAGCGGCAGCAGCACCAGCGCGAAGAACAAAAGCGTCGACGGCCCGACCAGAAAGAGCGGGGTCAGATCGCGCTGCCCTTTGGGCGCGGCGGATGTATCCTCTGAGGTGACGCCCGACATGTTCAGTTCACCCCTGCGGTAAGGATGCGGCAATCCTCATGGTTCCAGCTAAGGCCAACCGATGTGCCTTCCGAGGGCGGCGGGTTGCCGAGATTAGGCAGCGCCACCGAAAGCTGGCCCGCAGGCGTTGCCACGCCAAGCAGCCACTGCGCACCCATGAAATAGCGCGTGGTCACTTCACCGGCGATATGCCCCTCGCCTGCTGCAACGAGCTGCAGCTTTTCAGGACGGATGAAGACGGACAATTCTCCGGAAACCTGTTTGCCATTTGCGGGAAAGCGGATTGCAGTTTCCGCCAGCGCAATCATATCGCCCTCGGCGCGCGCTTTCAGGAAGTTCGACTTGCCGACGAAGTTGGAAATAAAGTGGTTATGCGGGTGCTCATAGAGCTTGTATGGCGCATCGACCTGCGTGATGACGCCCTTTTCCATAACCACTATGCGGTCGCTGATCGAAAGCGCTTCGGCCTGATCGTGCGTAACCATGATGGTGGTAATGCCGACAGTACGCTGGATGCGGCGCAGCTCGAACTGCATTTCTTCACGCAGTTGCGCATCGAGATTGGAAAGCGGCTCATCAAGCAGCAGGACCGGAGGATTGATGACCAGCGCGCGGGCAATGGCCACACGCTGACGCTGGCCGCCGGACATTTCACGCGGGTAACGATCGGCAAGTGCGCTGAGATGCACCAGTTCCAGCACGTCGCGAACGCGCTTTTCGCGCTCCACCTTCGATACGTTGCGCATCTCGAGACCGAAACTCACATTCTGCGTGACCGTCATGTGCGGGAAGAGTGCATAGCTCTGGAAGACAACGCCAAGTTCGCGCTTGGCCGGGGCAAGGCGCGTGATCTCGCGCCCATCGAGCGTAATGGAACCTGCAGTCGGCGTTACCAGCCCGGCGATCATCTGCAAGGTCGTGGTCTTGCCGCAACCGGAGGGACCGAGAAGCGAAATGAACTCGCCCTTTTCAATCGTCAGGTTGAAATTGTCCACGGCCGCGAACTTGCCATAGTGGCGGGAAATTCCGGAAAGGGTCAAAAAGCTCATTGCATCTCTCTCTCGGTCTAATGTCCTCCTTGAATAGCAGGGGAGCAGAAGCGCCGTGATGTTGTCTCACGTCGCCTCTTCATCGGGGCTGGCTGGGGGGAGCGGCTTGATCGCGCTTTTCAGGCGCGACCGGACCTTGGGTCTTTTGAACACGTGACTATCCAGCCGCTAACGCAGCCGCAGCGTTCCCCATTACGTCAAGTTAAAACCGCCGACCCGCTTACAGCATTGGTTGCAATAGCTTGCCGGACCTTCCCATTGGCGACGGTTCCAGTTGGCGGAAAATTCTGCAGGAATGCAAATTATAATTTTCAAATCTGGAAGAAATTATATATTTCTTTCAAAATACAGAATTTGGAAGAAAAATAATGGATGATATATCTGAGAATCCGAAATCCAGCGCCGCACTTAACTCAAGTCTGGTGAAGGCAATCCATATTTTGAAAGGTCTGGCATTCAGCACCGAGTACGGCGTGCGGCTGATCGATCTGGCGCGGGACCTCGAACTCAGCCAGCCATCGACCCATCGCCTGCTGAAGACGCTGATTGCGGAAAACCTTGTCGAACAGCTTCCCGACAAGAAGGCCTATCGCCTGTCCCTGGAATTTTTCGCGATGGCAGCGCAGGCGCGCCAGCGCGATGGCATATTAAGCATTGCGCGCCCGTCGCTTCTGCGGCTTTCGACCACGTTCAACGATACGGTCTTCCTGCTGGTACGCAGCAATTTCGATGCGGTCTGCCTCGACCGGGTGGAAGGCCCGTTTCCGATCCGCTCTTTTACCGGCGATATTGGCGGCAAGGTGCCACTAGGCATCGGTCAGGGCAGCCTCGCCATTCTCTCCTTCCTGCCGGATGAAGAGCGCGAGGCAATCATACGCTTCAACATGCCCCGCATTCTGGACAAGTCTGCTGTCGACGAGGTCGACCTGCGCATCATGATCGAGGAAGTGCGCAAGAGCGGTGCCGCAACCTTCAATTTCAACATGATCGACGGCATGGCAGGTCTCGGCGTGCCTATTTTGAACCGTGACGGCGAAGCCGTGGCAGCACTCAGTATCGGCACGCTGGCCGCACGCCTTACTGAAAAGCGCCAGCAGACGGTGACAGAACTGCTGCGCAAGGAAGCGGCAATTATCTCCCAAAAACTTAATCCGTTCGACCCGACGCTGCGACACCCCAATCAGGCTTTGTTGAAATAAACGAAAGCTTTAGCAACGCTCCACGCAACAGACTTGCTTTGTCCACAGCGGGCAAAAAGTTTGGCGATTGACACACACACGCCGTCAGCGTTTGATCGCTGTCAGGTGTGGGGGTTCTGTGGGCGGAGGCAAATTATCCAAAGCAGAAAATCCATCTCTATAACGCTACAGTATTGGAGTTCTGTTGTGATCAAATCCACCAGACGGGGAATAATCCACCTTGCCATTGCTCTCGCCGCATCGACGGCGATGGGCTCGTTCGCCACAACGGCGGCACAGGCTCAGGACAAGATCCTGCTCATCATCAATGGCGCGCTCGGCGACAAGTCGTTCTTCGACAGCGCCGCCAAGGGCATGAAGATGATCAAGGACAAGTATGGAGACGATGTCGAGACCAAGATTCTCGAAATCGGCGACGATCCGACCAAATGGGAACCGGTGTTCCTCGATGCTTCCGAGCAAGACTGGGACCTGATCATCGGCGGCACCTACCAGATGGCGGAAACTGTCGGTTCGGTCGCCCAGCAATATCCGGACAAGAAGTACGTCCTCTATGATGCAAGCGTGCCTTACGAAGAAGGCGGCTACGACAATGTCTATTCCATCCAGTACAAGCAGAACGAAGGTTCCTATCTCGGCGGTATGCTAGCGGCTTCGCTCCTGAAGGAAGGCAAGCTTGGCGATACAGGCAAGAATCTCGGCTTCCTCGGCGGTATGGACATTCCGGTCATCAACGACTTCCTCGTCGGCTATATTGCCGGTGCGCAGTCGGTCATGCCTGATGCCAAGATTGCAATTTCCTATGCCGGTTCCTTCATGGATGCTGCAAAGGGCAAGGAACTCGGCCTCGCACAGTATCGTTCCGACGTGTCGCTCGGCTTCGTCGTCGCCTCGCAGACCGGCCTCGGTCAGCTTTCGGCAGCCAAGGAAACCGGCAAATATGTTCTGGGCGTCGATTCCGATCAGGAAGCGATCTTCAAGGACAGCGATCCGGCAATTGCCAAGCAGGTTGTCAGCTCCGTTCTGAAGAATGTCGATGTCAGCCTTCTGCAGGCCTATGAACGCTTCAAGGCAGACGACCTGCCGTTCGGCAAGGCAGAAGCACTCGGCCTCAAGGAAGGCGCTGTCGGCATCGTGCAGGACGGCAACATGGCTTCCATGGCCACGCAGGAAATGAAGGACGCCATCAAGAAGGCTTCCGACGAAATTTCCGAAGGCAAGATCACGGTTCCGACCGCATTCGGCATGAGCACCGAGGATCTTAATGCGATCCGCAACAAGGTTCGTCCCTGATCGTGGAAAATCCAGCTGAAAATATTGAAGGCGGCGATGCTATCGTCGCCTTCCGCCATGTGAACAAGGTCTATCCGAACGGCACGCAAGCGCTTCGCGACGTGTCGTTCTCGATCCGCGCTGGCTCCATCCACGCCATTTGCGGCGAAAACGGTGCAGGCAAATCCACGCTCATGAAAATCCTGTTCGGCATCGAAAACGCCACGGCAGGCGAAATCATTGTCGATGGACAGCATATTGCATCCTGGTCGCCGGAAGATGCCGCCGCCAGGGGCATAGGCATGGTGCACCAGCATTTCTCGCTCGTGCCGACCCTGACGGTCACTGAGAATATCATTCTCGGTCATGAACCTGTGAAGTCTGGACTGATCGACCGTGTGAGCGCGCGCAAAATGGTCGAAGCGCTGATGCAGCAATATGATCTGCACGCCGACCCCGAAGCGATCACGGGCGCGCTTTCCGTCGCCGCCCAGCAGAAGGTTGAAATCCTAAAAGCGCTGGCGCGCCGCACGAGGCTCCTGATCCTCGACGAGCCGACCGCCGTTCTCTCTCCGCCGGAGATCGAGGAACTGATGCGCAAGCTGAAGGCACTGCGCGATGAAGGCATTACCATCCTCTTTATTTCCCACAAGCTGAACGAAGTCCGCGAGCTGGCCGAAAGCGTGACCGTGCTGCGTGCAGGTGCTGTTGCCGGCACGGAAAAGCTCGCCGATGTGCCGGACGATGCCATCATGCAGATGGTCATGGGCCATGCGGTCGACATTCCGCAACGCGCTCATAAGCACGGCGCGATGAAAGCCGTTCTCGACATGAAGAGTGTCACGACGAAAGCTGTCGATCCGGCAGACCGCATCAAGGATGTGAACCTGACCGTCGGCGCAGGTGAAATCGTTGGTGTCGCCGGTGTCGACGGCAGCGGCCAGCGCGGCCTCGTATCAGTGCTTTCCGGCCTTGCTGACGCGGCCAGCGGCACGATCAGCCTCAACGGTGAGGATATGCTGCGCGCCGACACGGCAAGCTGGCGCAGACAAGGTCTCGCTCACCTGCCAGCCGACCGCTTTTCGCAAGGTGGAGCACCCGGCCTGTCTCTCGCTGAAAACGCGATTGCCGGAACGGCATCAAGCGCCGGATCGATTACCGCCGACAAGCAGATCTTCTGGGGGCCATTCCTGCGCTGGAATGCGATCAAGGCCCGTGTCAGCGGGATGATCAAGCAATACTCGGTGCGCGCAGGCGCAATCACCGAACGGCTCGAATCCCTTTCCGGCGGCAATGCGCAAAAGCTCATTGCCGCGCGCGAACTTGCCACCAATCCGAAATTCCTGATCGCTGATCAGCCGACGCGCGGCATCGACGTTTCGGCGGCAGCCTTCCTGCACCGGCGCATCGACGAAGTGGCGCAGGGCGGCTGCGCCGTGCTGCTCGTCAGCGCCGATCTCGATGAATTGCTGCGCCTCAGCGACCGCATCGTCGTTCTCTTCAACGGACGCATCGTCGCCGTCCTGGAAAACGGACCAGACATAACACCGGCTGTCCTTGGACCTTATATGCTCGGCACAAGGGATGCAGCGTAATGCGCAGACTGATTTCCTATCTCATTCCATTCTTCCTGACCGTGCTTGTTATCGCCGTCATCATGGCGGTGCTTCTGGTGCCACTGGCGCTGATGCAGGACAATCCCGCCGGGGTTCTCAAGACGTTTTTCCTCGGACCATTCGGCAGCATTCGCCATATGGGCAACGTGGTGGAAGCAGCAACACCCATCATGCTGACAGGCCTTGCGATCACCATCATGTTCCGCTCCGGCCTGTTCAATCTCGGCGCGGAAAGCGGCTTCTTCCTCGGCGCGCTCGGCGCTGTAGCAGGTGCTGTGCTGCTCCCTTCGCTCGGATGGTTCTCGCTGCCGATTGCCATTTTGTGCGGTGCGGTTGCGGGCAGTTTCGCCTGCACCATCCCGGCAGCGCTGCGGCTGCGTTTCGGCGCATCGGAAATGGTGACGTCGCTCGTCCTGAACTATGCCTTCCTGTTTCTCGGCCTGTTCGTCCTCAACTATGTCATCCGCGACCCGGCTGCGGGCGGGATGATGTCGCTCAGGATTCCGCCCGATGCCAAGCTTGACCGCCTGCTGGCCGGTACGCGTCTCAACAGCGGTTCGATCATCGCCATTCTGGCCTGTATCGCTGGCGGCATCTGGCTTTACTGGACGCGCTCGGGCCTCAATATCCGTATCGCAGGCTCCAGTCCGGGCTTTGCCAATCATCTTGGCCTGCCGCTCAAGGGCATCATCATGCGTGCCCAGATTGTCGGCGGACTGGTAGCGGGTCTGGCCGGTGCGCTGGAAGTGCTCGGCCTTCATGCCCGCTTTGCCTGGCTCGATCTGCCCGGCTATGGCTGGACGGGCCTCGTCGTCGCCATTCTGGCGCGCGAAAATCCGTTCCTGCTTATTCCGTCCGCACTTTTCCTTGGTTTCGTGCAGATCGGCGGCGATCTTCTGGCCCGCAACATGAACATCCCGACCGAAGTCGTGGGGCTTGTAACCGCCGCCATCATGGTAGGCGCGACGGCAAGCGTCATTCACAATCATCCAACCGTATTGCGGCTGATCCGCAACCTTCGCAGTCGCGAAGGAGAACAAGCGGGAGTACAACCATGAGTATGGTTCTCGCACAAATTCTCGATCCATCCTTCATTGGCACCATCCTGCGCGTGGCAACACCTTTGTTGCTGGCGGCGCTCGGCGTGATGATTTCCGACCGCGCAGGCGTCCTCAATATCGGCATGGAAGGCATGATGCTGTCGGCGGCGCTCATTGCCGTTCTAGCCAGTGCGGCCACCGGAAGTCCGGCTTTCGGCCTGCTGGCCGCGCTCATCACAGGGGCAGTTCTCGGCTGGCTGATGTCGCTCTCGGTCAATCGGCTGGGCACCGATCTCATCATGACCGGCATCGCGCTCAACATCGCCGCCGCGGCAGCAACAACACTCGGGCTTTTTCTTGCAACGGGCGACAAGGGCATGTCGGGCGCGTTGAAAAGCGGCGCTCTGCCAAGCCTTCCCGTGCCTTTCATCGGCAATATTCACATATTGACCTTCGCCGCCCTTCTTGCCGTCCCAGCGGTCAGCCTTTTGATGATGCGCACGCGCTTCGGCCTGCATCTGCGCGCCACCGGCGTTGATCCGAAATCAGCACGCGCCGCCGGTATCCACACAGGTCGGGTGCAGATGATGGCGCTTGTCCTGTCCGGCCTCTTCGGCGGTGCAGCCGGTGCCTATCTGTCGCTCGGTTATGTCACCTGGTTCGCCCAGAACATGACTGCAGGTCGCGGTTTCATTGCCATTGCGGCGGAAGTCATGGGACAGGGAACCGCCTGGGGTACGCTTGTGGCAAGCCTGGTTCTTGCGGCGGCGGAATCTTTCGCCATTACACTTCAGAGCCTCGGACTGCCGTTCGAACTGATGCAGATGATCCCTTATCTCGTCCCCGTCGTCGTGCTGACGATCCACGCGGCGCGCCGTCAGCGGCGCGCAAAGCAACTGAAAAACTCCTGAAATGCATATCCAACATATTGAAATGAGCATGAAATGAAGGCTTGGGAACTGACCCGCGATCTGCTGCGCGACACCAAACCGGTTGTACGCACAGCGGAAGAACAGACCTGGGATGCAAGCCCTGTCATGAAGGCGCAGGACGATCTCATGGCCATGTTCTGGAAAAGCAACGTGCCAGGATCGGCAGCACCTGAATGCCTGATGGCCGGTGCGTTACAATCGCTGGAAAACAAGGGCTTCGTTCTCGCTCCTTATGAATATCTTCTTCGCGACGGGCTGGCCGCACTTGAACGCGCCGATTTTGAAACGCTGTATCGTATAGACATGCATTTGCGCGTCCTGATGCGCGCAGCGCGGCCCGATCCGAACCATCCGTCGCAAAAGACGGTGCGTTACGGATCGTGGCACGAATTCGACGCTGCCGTCCAATGGCCTGACGATTTGCTCTATGCCGTCCAGTCCGATGATTTCCGCGACCGCACCGCAGCCGCCTGGATGGCGCAGCTCGTGGGCGCTGCGGCAGGTACGGCGCTCGAAGGTTATACGGCGGAAAACATTGCCGAGGTCTTCGGACCGATCCGCGATTATGTGCGCGAGCCCAATACCTATAATGACGACATCACCTTTGAGATCGCTTTTCTGGAAGCCTTCGGTGACAAGGGTTCTGCCGTGACCAGCGCCGACATTGCCGAGCGCTGGACCTCGCTGATCCCGCTCGGCTGGTCGGCAGAGGCGATTGCGCTTTCCAATATGCGGCGGGGCCTCGCCGCGCCTGAAACCGGCACTTCCGACAATCCGTTCGATGAATGGATCGGCGCACAGATGCGCGGCACGATCTGCGGCATGGTCGTGCCGGGCCGCGCCCGTGAAGCTGCCCGCCTCGCATGGATGGATGCGGAAATCTCCCATGCCGGAAACGGTATTTTGGGCGAAGTCTTTAACGCTGTCATGGCGGCGCGCGCCTTTGTGATCAGCGACACGCGCGAATTGCTCGTCTCTACAGCAGTGCTTTTCTCAACCGACACTGAATATGGCGCGGTCCTGGCTTTCGCGCTAGACACCTGCCGTTCTGCCGGTAACTGGCAGGACGCATGGGCGAAATGCGATGCGGAATATGCTGAATATAACTGGATTCATGTCTATCCGAATGCAGCCGCGCAAGTGATTGCGCTCTGGTTTGGCGAAGGCGATTTCGACCGCACGCTCGAAATCGTCTGCGGCATCGGCCACGACGTCGACTGCAACGCCGCGCAGATTCTGAGCATGATCGCCATCCAGCGCGGGTCCACCATCATCGCCGAACGGTGGTCAGAGCCGCTGCTGGTCGACGACATCGTCACCTACATGCGCCGCCCGGCGAAAATCTCCTTCGACGCGCTTGTCGACCAGACGGTTAGTGCCGCGCGCAACGCTCTCTAGAATATCTCATCAGGAAACCATCATGGCCCGTAAAATCATTATCGATACCGATCCCGGTCAGGACGATGCCGTCGCCATTCTTCTGGCCTTGGCAAGCCCGGAACTCGACATTCTCGGCATCACCGCCGTTGCAGGCAATGGCCCGCTGGCACGCACCGAAATCAACACCCGCACTATTTGCGAAGTGGCAAAAAAGCCGGAAACCAAGGTTTTTGCAGGCTCTATCCGTCCTCTGGTGCGCCCGCTCGTGACAGCTGAAAACGTCCATGGCAAGACCGGTCTCGACGGTTACGACCTGCCCGCCCCGACCATGCCGCTTCAAGCGCAGCACGGCGTTGACTTCATCATCGAAACGTTGATGGAGGAAGAACCGGGCACCGTCACGCTTTGCCCGCTGGGACCTCTGACCAATATCGCGTCCGCACTGATCCGCGAGCCGAAGATTGCCGGACGCGTCAAGGAAATCGTGCTGATGGGTGGCGGCTATTTCGAGGGCGGCAATATCACGCCATCGGCGGAATTCAACATCTATGTCGATCCGCATGCCGCTGCGGTCGTGTTCAAATCCGGCATCAAGATCACCATGATGCCGCTCGACGTGACACACAAGGTTCTCACCACCGAAAAGCGCATCGCCGCCATTCGCGGCATCGGCACGCATGTTGGCGAAGTCGTCGCGGCATGGCTCGAATTCTTCGAGCGCTATGACGAAGCCAAGTATGGCACCGACGGCGGCCCGCTGCACGACCCGAACGTCATCGCCTATCTCATCAAGCCGGAACTCTATTCCGGACGCGAGTGCAATGTGGAAATCGAAATCAATTCGGAACTGACCATCGGCGAAACAGTCGTCGACTGGTGGGAAGTGACCGACAGACCGAAGAACGCTCTCTTCATCAAGGATGTGGATGCAGACGGCTTCTTCAGCCTGCTGGTCGAGCGTCTCGCAACGCTTTGATTTTTTCTGGGCATGATCTTATCCGAAAACCGGAAGCCCACTTTTCGGGATCATGCTCTAAATCACAAAACATTCACAAAGAAGCCGCGAGCGCCTTATTCTCGCGGCTTCTTCGTCACGCTTGACAAGAGGTTTTTACGTAGTTTTCTGCTCAAATTGAGCGAAATTGGCGCAAACTGCCCCGAATTTCATTCGGCCTTGGTTTGCAGAAGCGCTCCCACTTCCTCGGAGGTCGGTGCAGCCGCTCCCGCGCCCGTTCTTGTGACCGCAATGGCACCCGCTGCCGAACCATACTGCACGCAATCGTGCAAGGACTGCCCCTGCGAGAAAGCGACGGCGAAACCACCATTGAAACTGTCGCCGGCTGCAACCGTATCCACCACCTGGACCTTGAAGGGCGCAAAGTGTTTCACCTCGTCCGCCGTCACCAGCAATGCACCACGGCTTCCAAGCTTGACGATGACCATCTTCGGCCCACGCTGCAGAAGATTACGCGCGGCGGCTTCCGCCGAAGCAAGATCGGTCGGTTCGATACCGGTAATTTCAGCAGCCTCAGTCTCGTTGGGAGAGATGATGTCGGTGAGCGAAATCAGGTCCGTCATGCGGCTTGCATCCCCCACCGGCGCCGGATCCAGCAAAACACTACCGCCTGCCGCACGCGCGGCTTTTGCCACGGCCAGATTGGCTTCATGCGGAACTTCACGCTGCAACAGCGTAATCTTCGCCTTGGCAATATCGGCAGCATAGGCTTCAATATCGGTCGCCGACCAGCGCGCATTGGCGCCAGCACAAACAGCAATTGTGTTCTGCCCGGCTTCCTCGACCTGAATGATCGCCATGCCCGTATCGACGCCGTCAATCACGCGCACGCTTTCGGTGTTAAGGCCAAATTCCTGCATCTGCTTCAAGGCCAGTTCGCCGAAGGCATCTTTACCGACAGCACCGACGAAGCGGATATCACCGCCCATCTTGGCGACCGCAACCGCCTGATTGGCACCCTTGCCACCCAGACCAATACCATAGCCCGATGCATTCACGGTCTGCCCCGGACGCGGCAGCGCGGCCATCCGGGCGCTGACATCCACATTCACACTGCCGAAAATAAAAATCTTCAACGGCTTTCTCCATCGCTTTGCTGCCGCACAATAGCTGCGCAGAAACAAAACTTCCATGCCGGGCTTGTCACCATGCACAAAGAGAAAAAGCCGCGGATTTTTCCGCGGCTTCACCGGATCACCGATATGAAGACCTTACTCGGCCTTCAAAAATTCGCCCACTTCCAGCAAGACGAATTCATTATCATCGACCTTGTCGAGGAAGCGACCAGCCGAGAACGGCATATTGTTGTCGTTGCCGACCACGATATGCGTGTCGTCCACGCGATCCACATTCTCGATGGTCAGGAACGGCATATCGTAAATGCCTTCACGCCCGCCCTGGCGACGCTTGTTTTCCGGGTCGGCAATGGCGAGCAGATCGATATAACCGATCTTGCGCACTTCCTTGCCGACATTGCCGTCATCGAAAGCGATCTTGTAGATACGCTTCACTTTCGACGGCACATCGAAGCAATCGGCTTGCGGCTTCTTCGGATCGGCGCAGGCCTTGTCCGCCATGCCGACGCCGTTGTCACGCTCGATGACCAGCGCGGTGGTTTCATCCAGCATGTTGAAATCGCCGATAGCTTCGCCAGCGTCAGCCAGCGGATAGAGCCAGGAGCGGCCCGACCACTTCTTGTCGGCAACGTTGAATTCAATAACCCTCAGGCCGGTCTTGCCGCTTTCGGTCTTTTCCGGCGCACCATCGACGAAAAGCGGACCTTCCAGAAGACCATAAAGCTTCGAGCCATCCTTCGACATTGCCAGTCCCTCGAAGCCACCCGAGCGCTTCAGATTGTAAGACGGCAGCTTGAGACTCGGATTGGCGGGCAGAGCGAGCTTCGGACTGTCCGGTGATACGACTTGTGTCTCGCCGACAACTGTCGGAATAACGTCGGTAAGCTTGCCGTCCATGTCGAATTTCAGGAGGAAAGGACCGAATTCCTCGCCGACCCAGAAACCGTCCGCTACCGGCTGGATGGATTCCACGTCAAAGTCGGCGCCGGTCAGATAGCGCTTTTCTGCGCCTTCCATGACGATGGGAAACGGAGCCTTCTTGTCCGGATCGCTGAGGAACACGGTCTTCACGCGCTCGACCGTACCCTTATCCCAGTCGAACTTGACATTATGCAGCATCAGCATGGCGTCCGGCGAGTTAAGCTTGGAGCCAAAACCATTGTCGGACAGCGACCAGAAGCTGCCGTCTTCCATAGTTTTGATGCCGGAAAAACCCTGTACCGGCTGGCCGTCGAACGGCACAGAAAGGCCGGTCTTGCGCACGCCGTCCTTGCCTTCAACAGTGCCGATGCTCTCGGCGCGCTTGCGATCAGCGGTAGTGAACTTGCCCGACGTCTTCAGATGTTCCCCCGCATCTTCCGGTGCAGCGATGATCGTATTCGCGGGCAGGATGGCATGGGCCTTCAGCGTGGCGGGAAAAGCCTTTTCTTCAGCGGTGGCCGGAAAAGCCAATGCGACGGCACCGGCAAGCATGGTCGAGGCGACGAGACGCGATATCATGATAAGTCCCCGTTGGATTTGAAATACAGAGACGGAATTAGGCTGGCTTTGTATCGCTGGCTTGACGCTTCCGTGAAGCTTTGACGATGGCCCCCGGCTTTCACCAGGGGCAAACTGTCTCATCAAATCATTAAACCGCGATCTTGCCGCCGCCTTGCTTGGTGATTGCCACCACGGCAGGCCGCACCGGCATATCATCCCTGAAATCCGGCCAACGGGTGGACAGGTCCTCGTAATAGGACGGACGGCCATGACCGTCCCAATCCTCACCGCCGTCGCCCGGATGCTGCACGGCAACGAAAGCCGTCTCATCATCGGGTGCAAACAGCGGACCGCACATTTCCGCGCCCACCGGCACACGGTAGAACAGTTTCGAGGTCGCACGCGCATCGCCTTCCGTGTCGACGGCCCAAAGTCCGTCAGTGCGGCCGGTATCCTTGTTGCTGTTGCCATCGGTTGCGACCCAAAGCCGACCAGCGCTGTCGACGGCAGCATTGTCGGGCATACCGAACCAGCCATTGCGCGTTGTATCAGTGGAGAAGCTGGCACCTACTTCGGCTACGGAGGGATCGCCGCATTTCAGCAGCACTTCCCACTTGCCCGTCGTGGTGGCAAAATCCTGCCCATCTTCCTCGATCTCGATGATATGGCCGAAGGCGTTCTTGGCGCGCGGATTGGCAGCGTCCAACTGATCATCCTTGCGCTTCGTGTTGTTGGTGAGCATGACATAAACGCGGCCATTGACCGGGTTCGGCTGCACGTCTTCCGGGCGGTCCATCTTGGTGGCGCCGAGAAGATCGCCCGCGCGACGGGTTTCGATCAGCACATCGGCCTGACTTTTGAAGCCGTTCTGCTCGGTCAGTGGGCCTTGGCCGAACACCAGCGGCATCCACTCGACCTTACCGTCTTCATGAAATTTGGCCACGTGAAGCGTGCCTTCATCCAGCAGGTCCAGGTTGGCAGCGCGATCATCCGGGTTGAACTTACCCGCCGTCACGAATTTGTAGACATAGTCGAAGCGTTCGTCATCGCCTAGATAGAAGACCACGCGCCCATCCTTGTTGACGATGGATTCGGCACCCTCATGCTTGAAACGGCCAAGCGCGGTCCGCTTCTTCGGCACGGAGTTCGGGTCGGAC
Organism: Brucella cytisi; assembly: GCF_038433355.1. Taxonomy (NCBI): domain Bacteria; kingdom Pseudomonadati; phylum Pseudomonadota; class Alphaproteobacteria; order Hyphomicrobiales; family Brucellaceae; genus Brucella; species Brucella cytisi. The sequence goes on along the minus strand of NZ_JBCAUP010000006.1, from coordinate 36,605 downwards.
ACATCGACCTCGACAATCCAGCCGAAACGGTTCGGTTCGTTCGGCTCCTTGGAAACATCGAAACGGTCGTAGAAACGCCCCCATTCGTACGAGCCCTCCGGAATGCCCATGCGCTTGTAATTGACCGTTTCCGCGTGACCTTCCGGCAGTTCGCCGATGAAATAGCCGTGAATGTTTTCCTCGGCCATGATGTATGTGCCCCAGGGCGTGACGCCGCCTGCACAATTATTGATCGTACCGAAAACCTTGGTACCTGAAGGATCGGCATTGGTCTTGACGCGATCATGACCGGCCACGGGACCGCTCAGCGTCATCTCGGTACTGGAGGTGATACGGCGGTTGTTTGCACCGTCGAGCACCGGCTGCCACTTGCCGTCCTGCTTGCGGATTTCGACTATCGTGCCGCCATGGGCGGCCATTTCGATATCCACCTGTTCCTTCGAGAGCGGGGCCTGTTCCACCTTGCCATCGACGATCTTGACAAGGCCGGAGAACATCAGGTGCGGATTGGTATATTCGTGGTTGACCACGAGGATGCCATGTTCCGGCGACCCCTCGATGGCGATATAGCCGACATAATCATTGTTGTAGCCGAACTGGCGCGCTTGCGCTTCGGCAGACTGTCTGGTCGGGTCGAATTCTGGCGCATCGGCGAAAAGCTTGTCGCCCCAGCGCAAAAGCACATCAGCATCATAGCCTTCCGCGACATGATGATAGGCATCCACACCGGCTTCGACCTCCTTGAAGGAAAAGGCCGAACCGGATGCAGCGCGCGCATCACCCGCACTCAACAGGGCGAGCGGACTTACGGTTGCCGCAATGGCCGAGACAGCGAGCGATCCACGCAAAAAACCACGGCGGGAAAAGCGCCGGCTGATGATTTCGCCCATGGTTGGATTATCGGACGGATTGCGCGGATCGGCATCTGCTTCTTCCAACTGGCTGGTCTTGAACAGACTTTGCTGGGAAAGATTCTCTGACATTGCTGGCTCCCTATCGAATTGTGGAGTTGCAAATTAGAAGCACTAGATGACAGCCGGACGACATTGAGCTGTCCAAATTGGATTCCCACATGCGTCGCGGGCCCGCATGGTTGCGTTCCAGTTACCCGCCCAGGTTTTGTATGGTTGAAGACGCGTTCGCTGACGCGATAATCACCTAACCGGATAGGCCAGCAGCCAAATTCTGTCTACCTTCTCAGTAAAATTTTCGTCACATCCACCTCATCGTTTGAAACGGAATAGCTGATCTGGCCAAAAAATGTTCTATCCAGTTGTAGAATAATTTTGCCGGCAAATGCGCTTTCCGATAAAACCATCCCGGTTTTATCGATTGAGGGGTTGGTGATGACCGACATGACGACCGCACGGCGCAATATTATTATCCTGACGATTGCACAGGCACTGGGCGCTTCCAGCCCGCCTATCGTGATTTCGCTGGGTGGTCTGGTGGGTCAGAAACTGTCTTCCGATCCAGCGCTCGTCACGCTTCCTGTCAGTCTGTTCAATCTCGGCCTTGCGCTCGGCACCCTGCCTGCCGCTTTCTTTATGCGCCAGTTTGGACGCCGCAATGCCTATATGCTGGGCGCGCTTGTTGGCGCCTCAGCAGGTGTGATTGCAGCCACTGGTATTTTTGCCGCCTCCTTCCTTATCTTCTGCCTTGGAACGCTGACCGCCGGTTTCTACGCCTCTTATGTCCAGAGCTATCGCTTTGCCGCCACCGATACGGCAACAGGCGACATGAAGGCGCGCGCTATCTCATGGGTCATGGTGGGCGGACTCATTGCGGCAATCGTCGGGCCACAGCTCGTCATCTGGACACGCGATACCATTCCGGATGCGATGTTTGCAGGCAGTTTCCTCAGCCAGGCGGTTCTGGGGCTTCTCGCCCTCCCCGTCCTCTTCATGCTGCGTGCGCCGAAAATCCGGAGAGATCCAGGCACCGTCCATGATACAGGTCGTCCTCTCGGCGAAATTCTCCGTTCACCGCGTTTCGCCCTTTCCGTGGCTGCCGGTGTTTGCTCCTACGCGCTGATGACATTCGTGATGACAGCTGCACCCATCGCCATGGTCGGCCATGGCCATTCCGTCGATCACGCAGCCCTTGGCATCCAATGGCATGTGCTCGCCATGTTTGCGCCCAGCTTCTTTACCGGAAAGCTCATCACCCGTTTCGGCAAAGAAAAGATCACCGCGCTCGGGCTCGTGTTGATCGCGTTTTCCGCCATTATTGCACTGGGCGGCTTTGATGTCGGCCATTTCTGGGGTGCGCTGATCTTCCTCGGCATTGGCTGGAACTTCGGCTTTATCGGTGCGACTGCCATGGTGACCGACTGCCATACGTCGGCTGAACGCGGCAAGGCTCAGGGCGCCAATGATTTCATCATGTTCGGCACTGTGGCCTGTGCTTCGTTCTTTGCAGGGTCGCTGCTGCATTCTTCTGGCTGGGAAACGATCAACTGGCTGGTCTTCCCGATCGTCGCCCTTGTTCTGGTTCCGCTAATTCTGCGCCTGAAACCGAAAGGAACTACAGCCGAGGCCTGATCGGCCAAAACCCTGCTCGTTCATCCAGAGCCATCCGCCTTCGGATACTGCGTCATAAACCGCGCCACCGAGGGCGGCGCCGATATCCGTATGTAAGCCCGCATATAATGCTGCCTCTCCCGCCTCCCCGTGCGGCGCGGAAACGGCGATGCAATCCGTTCCAGTCCCGGTTATGGCTTTGCCGTCGACATCGAGGCCAAGTTCGATAATTGCAACGGTGCGTGCTTCAGCCGCAATCGACATTGCCTCTATATGAGCTGCAACCGACAAGGGCTTGTCGATGTGAACTAGAAGATTGATCGTTCCAGCTGGCATCTTCAGTTGCGAGAGCTCACCAACCCTCCCCGCATTCGACAGGCCCACCGTGGCAAGACAGGCGGCATGCGCTTCGCCGGAGCGCCGTGTTGCAATATGGTGCTTTTGAACGCTGCGCGATGTCATCATCTGGACCGCATCACCATACCCGGCTTCTGCCAGTCTTTCCTGCAGCAAAAGCCCCGCGTCAACGTCCAGCGTCAAATCGTCGTTGCGGACTTCCAGCCACGCGACGGAATGCGCTGAGACAAAACCCGGGCGTGTCAATGACCAGCTCAGAATGTTTTGCCGGTCTGAAAATTCAACCGCGAGCACCGGAGCGGAACAATGGATCGTGAAAGGAAGCATGACCAATCTATCGCAGATCGGCGCGGACTTCGCGACCAGCGCCTTTCAGCCATCCACAGGACTGCCCAGAAGACAGGGATGTCGGAATACGACCGACGCGGCGATAAAGCACGCCTTCGTGACTTGGCCGCGGTTGCGCGAGCAGATATTTATCTCGGAATATTGTTTCGCGCGTCACGGAAACGGACAAGCGGTTTGCTCTGGATTGCGTTATGATCAACGATCTCACCGATGAGATATTCTGGATATTCACCATCGGGTGCTGCATCCTCTTCATCATGCGCCTGCTTTCACCTCCGCCGCGTCATAAGGTCGGTCAAAAACAAGACCTGAACACTTTGCACCCTCGCCGTCGTTCACGTCGTCGCCGCTTTCAGACACTGGACTAAGTTCAGACCTGCTGGCCACATCAAGCTTCAAAGTGCGAAGCCTTCACAAGCTGCACCGGCAATCGGCAGATCGCTTCGTCATTAAATGACGTTACGAAGCGCCAATATCAGTGGCTATGTAACTTGCTGCGCTAGTGCGGGACGCTGTCAAACAGCCACCTCTGGTCGTTGCCTTGGACTTCATGAACAACACGAAACTTAAATAGCCATTTGGTTTTGTCCATTCAGCGCGGCCATAAGCATGGGTCTGATTGAGAACGAGCCGTTGGCAGCCTTTTCCGTCAGAATTCGTAAATAGCCACCAGCGGACTGGATTTGCTCATAACGCTGCAGGATATAAGCGATTACAATCGATGCATTATGAGTTCCTAGCGTTTTCTTTGCGAGATCGTAGAGCTTTCCATCGATTCCCAAGAAAGAACGTACTTTCTCTGCCGTGTTGGCCAAATCCTGCCAATGCCGGATCGATGAGATGGCATAGGCCGTGATCTCTGGACAGGAACGAAGCACCATGTCGAGCGAAACCGTGGGTTCGATCTGAGCGCTGGTGATTTTATTCACTCGCTGGTTGATAAATTCAGGCGTTGTCCTTTCAGAATAGGAATCTGGATTCGATTCAATTTGCTGCCGCTCATTTTGAGATTCATTGGCGTTCAAATTTTCAACATTCTTTTGAATTTTCAATGTGTTATCGATTTCCGCACGAATGAATTGCATGGATTCGACCAGTGCTGCGAGTTCTTCATACTCGGCACGGCGCGGAATGCCGTCGACGATAAGGCGGAAACGATGATGGATGTCTTCCCAATCTCCGGTCAGTTCCTCCTGCGCGGCGAATTCAATAAGCTTGGTGATGTCACGACGCAGCAATGTGAGACGCTCGCGCATTTCACGCAATGCAATCTTCTCGGTCCTCACCTGCTCGGCAGCTGTCTCCAGTTCGAAAGCACGTGCAAGCAATGGCGCGAGTGAAAAGCCGAATGCGATCTGTACGTCTCCACTTTTGGCACGGCGTGCATAGCGCTTACCATTTGGGCTGTCCTGGCGGTGGATGAAACCGGTATCGACCAGCGCTGCCAGATGACGGCGCAAGGTTGCATCGGCCATACCATGGGCGCGCAATGCCAGTTGCTTGTTGGACGGGAATACGATCAGGCTGTTCCGTTCATTCAGTTCCGTCTCCGGATAGAATGACAGCAACGCTGAAAGAACCGCCAGAGAGCGATCATTCAGGCCGAACTGTGTCTTTGCTTCACATAGCCATCGATGCAGTTGCCATTTATCGGCAATCGTTCCCGGTGCGATTTTCTGTGTGTTCTGTTGACTTGCCAACAAGGCAAGCGTCATCCTTCGACTGCCAAACGGCGTCGAGGCCAATTGAATCTCCATTTTCTTTCACCTTCCACAAGGCAAAAGAAATCCACCCGCCAAAATGACGCTAATTACACTTGACAGTGATTCGTGGATTTGCGATTCTCTAGCTGCTAAACCAATGAGAAGGGCTTCCACACGGCGACGTTGGGGGCCTTTTTCTTTTGCTGTCTCGTTCCTCTTCCTGAACAGTTTCGACGCAAACACACTTACTATTGAACGCTACACAATCGAACCGTGGCAACTGCCGCTGTTCGTTACGCTTACTTACTTCTCCTCGCTCTGGAAAGACGCATAAAGCTCATCCAGATTACGAGAAAGCCAATCGGCAAAACGGGGCCCGTTGGCTGCACTGAGAGCCAATGTAGTCGATTTGCCATTCTGTTTGATAATTGCGCTGACCGTTTTGTCAGAAGCCATCCAGCTGGTGCCGGGACGCAGAGCCGCCTTGGTGACAGGTTTCTTCTGTTTACTGCCTTTGAGATAGCCGTAAAGCTGCTCGAAACGAGCAACCGACGAAGCGTTTTCAAACGCTGATGTTACCAGGAGCTCTTCGGCAGCATTCTTTTTGCCCGGAATTTCTATCAGCTTTCGCAGTTCAAGCCAGCGGTCACGACCGATGCCCTTGGCGGGACCGATAGCGAGAAGAATATGCTCCGGAATGGCTTTCGGAATGGTCAGCATCTTCGACAGGGTCTGGTAATCGACCGTCAATGCCGCCTGTATGGCCTCGCGTTCGAAGCCAAGCGCTTCGAGACGTGCAGCAAAGAAAACTCGTTCGATAAAGCTCAAATTGGCGCGCGCGGAGTTTTCCTGACCCTGGCTCAGAATATGTTCCAGATCGGCGAGAGGCTTAATGACGGCTTTGACCTTGATACCAAGCTCTCTGGCGGCCCGTGCGCGCCGATGACCGAAAACGATCATATAACGGTCGCTGGTCTCGGGATGGGGACGAACGAGAATTGGACTGTCCTGACCACGCTCGCGAATGGCTTCCAGAAGTTCCCGATACTCTTCGTCATCCGTTTCAGGCAGACGGTCGGCCACGAAGGAGCCATCAAGATTGGTGGGATCAAGCTCGATAATGGCTTCGCCATCAAGCTTCTGGGCTGCCTGCTTTGCTAACTCATCGATCGAAGCGGATAGAGACTTGGCAGCACCGAACCGGCGCGATACGTTTTCGACCGACTGCGAAGTCTGTTCGGCAGCCGGTTCGTCCCGCATAACGCTTTCGAATATGTTCTTTCTTGCCATTCTCATGTCCTCAAACCGGTCAGAGACCTGATTTTATTCAATATTCACCGCTTTAGACGGCAGTCTAACGCCCCCAAGCCTCGTGAATGAGGCCACGAATTTCAGCATTAACCGCTTCCATGGCTTCCATAGCGCGATCATAAGTGCCGCGGTTCATCGATGAACGCTCGACCTCGTAAAGCGTCTGTTTGGTCAGACCTGCATCCGAAATCGCGGTTGATTTCAGCATCTGATGCTTCAGCATATGTGAGGCGAGCATGCTCTGCATGAAGCCGACCATCTGTGCTTGCGGAACATCGGTTGGCTCATAACGGGTGATCAGATAGCGGAACCAGTCTAGCTGAACCGCTCCGCCTGCTTGGCGAACTGTCTTCAGAATATCACCGAGCATCAGCAGGAACTGTGACATAGACATAAGGTCGAGCATCTGCGGATGGACAGTGATCAAGACGGAAGTTGCCGCTGAAAGCGCTGTCAGCGTCAGATAGCCGAGCTGAGGAGGGCAATCGATGACAACAACGTCATAATCGTCATCGACGTCAGCGAGAGTTCGCGCGATGCGATTCCAGAAAGTCTTGCCCTCGCCACCGTTCTGCATGGCGAGCGGTGTGTCATATTCATATTCCTGCAGCTCCAGCATTGCCGGAATGATATCGAGGCCTGGGAAGTTCGTCCGGCGAATGACCTCGCGGATTGGCTTCCTTTCGGAATCGTAACGAATAGCCTCATAGAGCGACGGAAACTCGTCGAGCTCTGGCTGAATGCCATGCAAAGCCGATAGCGAAGCCTGCGGATCGAGGTCGATTGCCAGCACGCGATGGCCGGTCAAGGCCATGTGTTGCGCCAGATGGGCAGCTGTTGTCGTCTTGCCCGAGCCACCCTTGAAGTTGACGACACCGATAACCTGGAGTTTTTCATTGCCGCGGCGATGTGGGACGTAACGCTTCACGTCAGCGCGACCATTCTGGTCAAGCCACTGGCGCAATTCCTGAATCTGGTCGACACTATAGGCCCGACGGCCACCTGTCAGAATAGTTGGTTCGACACCCTTGCCTTCCAGATGCAGTTTCTTGAGATTGCTGGGCGAGACACCAAGGAAATACGCGGCCTCAGCCATCGAAAACTGACGCAGCATGTTCTTGCGCGCATCTGGCGGAAAGTTTTCGTGACGCAGCAGATTGAGCTTGCGAGAAATCTCGCGCCCTTGCGATAGTATCATGTCGTCAAACGACAAAGCTGCTGCTGGATTTGCGATATTCATTAACTTGGGATCCCTAGTGACGGCACTGGAACTAATACCGCCTAAATACCGTCATTATGTCCGATTCTTATTCTATCGCAAGAGGCGGTCGAATTAACAAAGAGTTAGCGCCAGGATTAAAATTGAGCAAAGTTTTATCGATTCGACTGGAATGCGCCTATCTATTTGTTTTTGTATGGTACTATTGAATTTAGACGGCGGACTATAATTCAACAGTCTCCTCCGTTCTCGAATTTCAATCGAGAAGATTCTATTTCCACATGGGAATGAGGTGGTTTTCCTGTTGTTGGAGGTGTCCAACCGATTCTCTGATTGTATGGGCCGATCAAGCATCATTCCGACGCCGAAATGATAAATTCGACGCCGGTTGAGCCCGTCAGCGTGGAGGGGCTGTGCTCCGGTTCTGGCTTGAGAAGAGATAAGTTACGCAGAGCGGAAGCATCAGATATCACCAACGGCGTGTCGTTCAGAGCGATGTGGTATACCTTCTGTGCTTTTACCTCATGCTGAGGTTTGTCGTGAATGGTCTTTGACCAAGCCGGTAATCGACGGTGGAAAGCGCAACGAAGACAACATATTCATTTTATGATGGGATGATTTCGGTAACGGCTTTATTCCGCCCCGCTTCACATGGTCTTCAGCATATGAAACAAAGAGAACACGAAACGAGCAATTGCGGAACGATGGAAGGTGTGCCGGTGGCTTCGGCGATCTAACGGCGAAAGCTCGGAGAGGGAAGGGAGCGTGGCCTCCTTTTCTGAAAGTTAGAGGCCGGATTCTTTGTGACTCGGTTCCAGTTTTTGTATCGAACTCTTTTTCGGCTTCGGATCGCTGGTTTCAATGACTATGGTCCTGCTCCCGGGCTGCTGCAAACCAGCGTCTCCGATTTTTCACTTTGTGGAGCTTTCATCTCCAGGGATGGATTTCTTAACCAAATCGGGGTAGCATTGGTATCGTTAAGGAGATTGCTCCTGCGCTGTCAGATCAACCCAATACGACGCGCCAAACCCCCTTCTCAGAACAGCGAAAACCATTGTCAGACTGGCGAAATCTAAGGCAGCTTTAGCTTTAGTAGCGTCCAGAATAGCTAATTGTTTCAATATAATGCCTGTGCGACTTGGTACCATAAAAAGGGTATGCGGCGGTAAGCGGGGCATATCCGTTGGCGGTGCCATTTTGTTGTGCAGTTGCACGGTGAGTTGCAATCTACCATAATTCCTTTTGCCAAAGAGGATCGTATAGATTGCACGATGAAGAAGACGCCGATTACCGAGCTCGATATTGATAGTCTTGATGAAGCCACGCTGATGGAATTGAACCGGCACATCGTTGAACGATTGCAGTTTCTCCATCAACAAAAGACAGCCGCTGTGCTGCAGGATATTAAGATCGGCAGTGGCGTGATGTTTGAGGGGCCAGATGGTACGATGGTTCGAGGCTTTGTTATTCGTCGCAATCGCAAGACGGTGACGGTGCACACGGATGACGACAAACAGTGGAATGTTTCACCATCATTACTGAGCTTGACGGGTGGTCATATTATGGAGGAAGCACCAGCAAGAGCAGGTCGGGTGGTGCCATTCTCAAAGCCTGACAGTCGTAAGTAAGTGGGATCAGGCTTTGGCGATAATGAGGCCTGCAAGCTCCGGAATGGCTGTTTGTTGACTGGATATACCAAGCCGGTCGCCGAGATAATGCCAGAAGGAAAGCCGAAGCTTTTTGCAGGTCTTCATAAGGCCCAGCATGGTATCGCGGGCAATGCGTCCATCGTTGCTCATGGTGCCACCCGAGATTTTGCGTTGTCTAATCGCCGACTGCGCGTCAAGTGAATTCGTGGGCATTGAGCATCCTTGCGGGTTTGCGGAAGAGGCAACCCGGTTCAGATTGATTGATACCAAGGATCGTGCGCGGCTGGCTTAATTAGGCTCGCGAGCGCGTCCTCAATCGGGCGCTGTAGCGAGTGAGCGGCTTCATAGTCTCCCTCAGCGGGCCGTATCTTTCGGAGCTGTCCAGTGCCGGGAGCAGCGTTGTCTCCGCGGTCGACAACAGTCGCCGCACAATGGGTCTTCGCAGGCAGGATCTTCCTATGTTTGGTGCGCAGTCTCAAATGAGCTGCAGCGCAAATTAACGGAATGATCCAACCCACGTCCGCGGCAGGGGACGCTCAGCGCCTCAAATCAGATTTGACGACGCTGAGGGATGAAGGCTGACACTTCCCGCTTATGCGGTGGCGCCGGCCGATGCGTTGAAGACTTCTCCGGTCTTGAGCATGCTGTGCATGATGACCGCAAGCTTTCGGGCGACCGCCACTGCGGCACGCTTGAAGCCCAGCCGCTCACGCAGTTTAAGCCCCCAGATCTTGAGGCTGCTCTCGATCCTGGCACTGGTTCTTGTGAGGATCACCGTCGCCGCTTCGTAAAGCAGTCCCCGCAGGCGATTGTCGCCTCGTCGCGAGATATGGCCGTCATAGTCGACCTCACCTGACTGGTAGCGCCGCGTTGTCAGCCCGAGCCAGGCGCCAACCGAGCGCGACGTTTTGAAATTATCTGGATCTTCAATCGCTGCCACGTAGGACACGGCGGTGACGGCGCCAATGCCCGGAATCGTCATCAACAGCTTGGTCGCCTGGCTCTGCCGCGCCGCTGCGACCAGCTGGCGATCAAGATCGGCCGCGCGCTTGCGGATGTCGCGCCACGCCTCAAGCAGAGGCAAGATGATCCGTGCCAGGCCGTCATTCCCATCCAAGAGTTCCCTGATATTGGCATCAAAGACCCGACCCGTTCCTTTGGGGACGATGAGGCCGAACGTCTTCATCAGGCCGCGGATCTGGTTGCTCAGCTGGGTTGAGATGCTCAGGAGCTGATTGCGAGCCCCGACCAGCGTGCGCGTTAGCATGCTGTCGAACGCTTTTACCCGGACCGCCTTGTAGAAGCCGGCTTCGGCCAGCTGGGCCAAGCCATCCGCATCATTGGCATCGGTCTTGTTGAGCGTCTCGTTCAAGATCTTTTGCGCGTGCCGCGCTTCAATGCAGATCGCCGGCACCCCCTCGACCGTCATCGCGTGATAGAACCACGTCGACAGCGGCCCCGTCTCGAATACGACGCGTTTGGCGTGCGGGGCATGCTTGCGGATCATCTGCGCTAGAAGTTTTGGATCCGAAGGGCACTTCCCCCGCCAGATCCGCTTCCCGTCCCGGCGGATCGAAATCGCGGTATCTTTCAATGAAATGTCGAGCCCTATATATTGGTCCATGGTTGCCTCCATTCGATGTTTGGGCCCGGTTCAGATCGTGAGCCCGTTTCTCCATCTTATCGGGGGCAACCACCCCCGCCAGCCATCACTCTTATAAAAATGGCCCGGGACGATCGCACCGCGATTACCCCATGTTTGGTGACGCAGCTGCGCAGATCGTTCTCGGAGGCGTTGGTGTGCAACGGAATTTCCGGGCATTCGAGAACCTTGAGCAGTTCTTCCTTGCGGCGTAGCAGGCGTGCCAACAGCTTGTCCAGCTCCACACAACCCGTCCGGATAGAGAAGATGCGGTCAAACCGTTGCCGGAAAGCGCTGATTGATCCCGGTGAGGGGCTCTTCTGCCTGAATGCCTTGAGCTTTCGCGTCTGTTGCCTTGTCCATGCCCGACGGTTTGAACGGGGGCCGTGGCGGCAGGTCTTTCAGCCGCGCAATCTCATCACGCAGTAACCGGTTCTCGACCTTTAGCCAGGTGTTTTCCAGACGAAGCTCAGCGTTGTCGGCACGAAGCTGTTTATTTTCTGTCTCCAGTTTCTCAAGACGTGCTTCAGCTTGCTCCGCTCGTTCCAGCAAACCAGTCACCAGACTACACAACGCATTCAGCGAAAGCGTGTCGGCATGTTCGGGTGAGGGAAGCCTTCTCTTCGACATGAGAACAAAGAATCATGATTTGTCACAAACAGGAATCCACCGGCTCAAAATGAGCGGCCAACTTCGCCTTTATGCACAAATCTTCAGTAAAATGCATTTCTGACTCTTACTCTCAATCAGAAACCCGCAAATAAATCTGCCCGCTTACCCGACAGGATTGATTACGCGTGTTCGGTAAAGAGACGCTTCGCAGAAGTGCCATGCAATAGACAAAACTGGCGGAGAGACGTCATTTTGCATGGCCATTGCTATCTCTGTCTGCGAAGAGATACGTGATGTCAGGCTCATGTTTTTAAGCTGCATTGGCTGCCCGTTCATCTTGCGCCGAATAGACTTCAGACGCACTCAATGCGCCGGCTACGTCATCCAGCCCCCGCAAATAAGCAAACAGGACGTGCGTCATTGGTTCATGGGCACGCAGAACGGTGAAACGGCGGACTGCGACATGGTTTTTACATCTGTCCGGTTAGAACAATGCGATCACTCTAGCGATGCCCCCACCCGCGAAACCTCGATCAAGTGTTCGATTTTCAGTGGCAGATGTGCCTTGCGCTTCGGCAGTGCTATTTCATGGAATGATTGAAGCCGGGACAATAAGGCGGCGGATGACGCAGTTGAGCTCCCGCCGCCTCGATTGCTTCTGTGATGCCTGCAACGCTGTGAGCAGGCAGATTATCCAAACAAGCAGAAATCTCATCGACCCGTGTTTCACACCGGTCGGATCATGCATTAATTCTTGGAACCGGTGGTCATTGGAACGACGATCTCTTTCCAGAATTTGTCTTCATCGATGTAGTTCTGAATGGCAGCTTTCTGAGTGCCGACCGGTCCCGGTTTTGCTTCTGCATTGCCTCCTATATCATTGTTGGTGAAAGCAAGGCTTCGGCCATAGTCGAGACCCATCTCGGTGTTCACGTCGACATAGACACCGGTGACAGGTGCAACTACACCATCCTTGGGGCGAGGGGCGTTGTTCCAGGCAAGGACAATCGACGGGTCGATGACATAGGCCGCCGCAAACAGGTCCCAGACGTTATCGGGTCCGAATGTCGTTCCGCCTTGCGCCTTGATTTGTTCCTCCCGTGCAAGCCAGAGTTTTTGAATGCCGGGAGGGCTATTGTCGACCATTTTCCGATAGAGGTCCTCCGGCATTCCTCCTGTATGTTCATTGGCCTCCAGACCGGAGATCACCTGATTGCCATATGCCTTGAAGGATTCGGAATTCGGATCGCCCCATTTCGAGCGGACGCTGATCTTGGCGGCTTCAGGGTCTGCCCACCAGTTGAACTCAGCCGATGCCGACGAATTCCCCGGAACGTAGAAGGCGCCGCCCATATAGACGATTTCAGCGACCTTCGATGGAAAGCTCGGATCCTTCAGGATGGCACGTGCAATATTGGTGAGCGGACCAATTGCCACCAGCTTGACCTGGCCGGGATATTTGTTGACGGTCTCGACGAGAAAATCCACAGCGTCCCTGTTGCCATCCGGGTCCGGATTCTCCAGACCATATACCCGCTTATAGGACGGGGCCTCGCCATATTTATGCTTGTAGACGTCGGACCATTTTGCCGTCGGGTCGGCATCAATGTCGTTGCCCGCATCCGGCCGTAGATAACCGCCCCAGCCAGTGATAGGACTGATTTGCAATTCAGCTGCCAGCACCTCGGGGGTGGCTTTATTTCCTCGCCAGTTGCGAATGCCGTAACGGCTGCCTTCGTAGATTGGCACCTCGGAGCCGAGTGCCTCCAGTTGTCGCGCGCCCGCGGCGACGCCGGCTGGCATGGGTGTGTTTCCTGAAACAACGGTTACGCCCAGCAGGTCGATGTTGGGAGCGCGCTCCAGCAGAAGCATGGCGGTGCCATCATCGAATAGTTCGACCATATCCGCGTCTAAAATGACTTTCGTGCGCGTTTCTTGTGAAAATGCAACGCCAGATACTGCCAGCGAACAAGTCAAAGTCCAGGCAAAGATAGACGGCCTGATATCCATTCTGTCCTCCCTTTGTAGGGCCCGCGCTGTCAGAGCGAGGCAAGGCGATAGAATATTACGTGGTTTTACCTGTCAACATGAAGAAATTATGTATATCGAAATCTTATACGAAAAATCATTCCATATATATTGAGGAACTACAGTTTAGAACTTTATGTATGTAACGTTTTGCGCCGCTGCGTGGATAGATTGTTTTGCCATTATTTCATCAACGAAACTGGGGCGGCGCTCCAGTTTCTGAAACCAGTCTTTCGGGCGTCTGTTGGATGTCCCGACCGAAGTGAGACAAGACAGTTTTTACCACTGATAAAAACGTTTTTATTTTTCTTGAAAACGTTTTTATATGTTGCTACCGTTTTGATATCACGATTGTGGGAGCTGGAGATGTCGAGGTCGATTGATCGAATGAAAACGCGTGTGCGACCTACGATCAAAACGCTCGCGGAACATACGGGCTATTCGATTGCGACGATTTCGAAGGCATTGCGCGGTTCGCCGGTCGTAACGGAAGAGACGCGCAAGATTATTCTTTCCGCTGCAGACGAGCTCGGCTATCAGGCCGATGCCCGTGGCATGGCGTTGCGTACCGGCAAGACCTACCAGGCCGCTGTGTTGATGCCGATGAATTCGGTGGCGGGTTATGAATGGGACGGTGTCGAATATACGCAGATTCTCAGCGGTCTCAGCCAGATTCTCGATGATAGTGATTATCAGCTTTCCGTTTATGGCTATCGCAGTTTCGACGATGCCTGTGCCATCACGCGCCGCATCGTTGATCAAAGCCTCGCTGACGGTCTGATCTTTTCAGGCGTTCTGGCCGATGATGCGCGCATCGACATGCTGGTGGAGACTGACTTCCCTTTCGTGTCGCTGGGGAGGTGTCGCAAATCGCTCGTTTATGCCCATGTCGATGTGGACAATGAATGGGCTGCACATGCTGCAACTGCACGACTGATCGCTGGCGGGCACCGGCGCATCGGTCTGGTGAATGCGGATGCGCGTTTTTCCTATGCTCTCGACAGGATGGATGGTTTTACGCGTGCCTTCACAGAAGCAGGTGCTGCGCCATGTACCGATCTGGTTATCGGCGGCGACTTGTCCACACGCTTCGGACGCGATTCTGCGCTGGCTCTCCGGGAAAAGCGTGATCCACCGACGGCGCTGGTCTGTGTCAATGAATCGACAACGCTCGGTGTGTTGTCCGCATTGCGGTCGCTGGGACTGGAAGTGGGGCAGGATATTGATGTCATCGCCTATGACGACATCAACGTCAGTGCCTATTTCACCCCGCCGGTCACGACCCTCTACCAGCCGATCGAAGTGTTGGGACAACGGTTGGGGGAATTTCTATTGCAGCGTATGGGAGGGGAAGACCCTGCGCAATTGAGGGAGGTTTTTCGTCCGGAGCTCGTCGCGCGCCAGCCCGACGATCTGGGTGGGAAGTTTAATTCCTAGAGCGGTTTGGCCTTTTTTACGGAATGGCGGGAACCGCTCCGGCGAACAGCTCTCAATGCTGTTTCAGAGGCACAACCGCTTCATGCATTCGCTGAAAGTGTTCTAATGGGAGGAGTACACATGAAAAAGACAATCCTGACTTTGGCGCTCGCGTTGATGTCCTCTGTCGCCGCACAAGCGGCCGATCTTGAGGGAAAAATGCTCAAGGTCGGTTCCGACACGACCTCGCCGCCGATGGAAAGCGTCGACCCCGCCACCGGGCAGATCGTCGGCTTTGATGTCGACGTGGTGAACGCAATCTGCGCCAAGATCAATTGCAAGGCGGAATTCGTGACTACGGGCTGGGATGGCATTTTCGCGGCTCTGGAGCAGGGAAATTTCGATCTCGTTGCATCCGGAGTTTCGATTACCGATGAACGCAAGAAGGCGATGGATTTCTCCGAGCCTTACATCATCAACAGCCAGGCCGTTTTGATGCGTGCCGAAGATGATGGCCTGACACTTGATGACTTCAAGTCGAAGGGCAAAAAGCTGTCAGCCCAGGCAAATACGACCGACGCTCAGGTGGCCGAAGGCATTGTCGGCAAGGACAATGTTGTTGCCTATGACAGTTTCAGCGCCTCTGTCATCGCGCTCAAGAACAAGGACGTCGACGGCGTGGTGATCAACGGCGCCAATGCACCCGCCTATGAAAAGGAATTCGCAGGCGAGCTCGTTGTTCCAATCCGCGACCTGCAATCCGATCCGCTGGGGCTGGTCTTCCGCAAGGGCGATGAAACCGCTGCCGCCTTCAATGAAGGGATCAAGGCCATCAAGGAAGATGGCACGCTCGATGCTCTCATCAGCAAATATTGGGGCGCAAAATAGTCAGGAACATTTCTGGCGGTGGACCTGCGAAAGTGAAGCAAGAGCTGCCGAGATGATACGCAAAACCAAGAAGGAGAGCCTATCCCGAAGAACGCAGGGCGGTTTTCGGGATAGCCAAAACAGATAGAGCAGTTCCAACGACTCCAATTCCGTTGGCCTTGGCCCACACGCAACGCCTCCAGAACAATGTATCCGGAGGGTCGGGAGACGGTTCAATGTATTTTTTGATGCGCTTGCGTCCGAGCAACATGATCGTGCTCGCCGCACTGCCATTTGTCGTCTATCTTTTCGCCAGTTCGAATGACTACCAGCGTTCGCTTCTGGCGATCCTGGGTGTCGAGCCGGGATCATCAGCTTTTGTGCCGGGTTTTGTGCTGCTTTGCGCAGCCTTTGCCTCCGGTCTTGCCACGATGCTCTTCATGCGCAGGAACAATACGCGCTGGGCGGTTCCTTGCGCAGTGTTCAATCTCCTGTCGGCTGCCGCGCTCGTGGCAACACCTGTCGTGTATCCCTATCTGCACTCGGTTGTGGCCAATGGAGTCGATCCGTTCACGTCCGATCTCGTGATGAAAGGCGTCACACCGCGGCGACTTACCGAGGCCGCGGCACTGGCGACTGATCGGTACGGGTTCACCATCCTGTTGAGCTATCTCGGTACGACCATTCTGGGTCTGCTCCTGAGCCTGACGGGGCGATCCGGTAACGGGTTGTCGCGATCGCGCAAGGCGGGTTTCATCCTGCTGGCAACGATCAACGGACTTGGATTATTTCTTGTCCTCTTTGCAGCGCATGTGGCATTTGCCGCCGGGGTTGCAACGACCATTCGGGCTGCCATCTCGGCTTATATCATTGCGGCGCTTCTGGCTCTGCTTTGGGTTGGCCTGCAAAAGCTTCAATATAGCAGCCGGGGAGATCTCATCTTCATCGGCCTGACGTTGCTGATGGCCTGCATGGCTGCCTGGTTTCTGTTTCAGCCACGCCAGGCCTATACACTCGCCGGCACGCTCGACGGAAAGATCGGCGTGGTGACCGGCACGCCGTCGAGCATGATCGGTACGGCGCGATACGGCCAGTTTCCCGGTGGTCCCGAAAATGAAGTGCCATTGCGCACATTTCGCGGTCCGCCTGAAGCGCTCGCCGCTCTTGGCAAGAAGGCCGATGTCAGCGCGGTTCTGCTTCCGGCGGCTTCAGTCCCAGCGAACATGCCTGTCCTGTGGCAGACGGAAGCATTGAACGACCGCGACAAATCGGCGGGCATTGCCTTCGTCGTTCTGGCCATTGCGCTCGGATTGCTGACGGCTTGCGGTCATATCCATCGCCGTCATCCTCTCTCCATCGGGTCAGAATTCATCGTGGATACGATCCGGGGCATTCCCATGCTCGTCATCGTGCTCTATGTCGGCCTGCCCTTGAGCGGCGCACTGAAGGACGCCACTCAGGGCGTGATCGATCCACCAAACATGGCCCGCGGCGTGGCGGCGATGGCGTTGGCCTATTCGGCCTATCTGGCGGAAATTTTTCGCTCCGGCATCAACGCCATTCCAAGGGGACAAATCGAGGCGGCATGCAGCCTGGGTCTCAATGGCTGGCAGACCGCCCGTCTGGTGATCCTGCCGCAGGCTTTCCGTATCATCATTCCGCCGCTTGGTAACGAGCTGATCGCTATTCTCAAGGACACGTCGCTTCTGTCGATCCTGTCCATTCGGGATATCACCCAGCGCATGCGTGAGTTCCAGTCAGCAAGCTTCCTGCCGTTCGCGCCGTATAATTCGGCTGCGATCTTCTACATTCTCCTCACGCTGGCTGCGGCCAGTCTCGTCAGCACAATCGAGAGAAAATATGATGCCAAACATCGTTAAAGCCCGCCAGGACCTGCAGCAGCGCGCCTCCGGACTGGTCTTTCCAAATGACTTTGCCTTTGGTGCCGCGACCTCGGCCTATCAGATAGAAGGCGCCCCTTATGAAGACGGCAAGAGTGAGAGCATCTGGGACCGTTTCTGCAAAAAGCCGGGCGTCATCATTGACCAGTCCAGCGGCGATGTTGCGTGCGATCACTACCATCGCTGGCGCGAGGACATTGCGGTGCTGAAAGCGATGGATCTCAAAGCCTATCGCTTTTCCCTCGCCTGGACCCGGATTTTGCCGGGGGGGTACGGTGCGGCCAATATAAAGGGAATAGGCTTTTACGACCGTCTCATAGACGATCTGCTGGAGGCGGGCATCGAACCCTATGCGACGCTTTATCATTGGGATCTGCCGCAGATCTTGCAGGACAAGGGCGGCTGGTATGTCCGGGAGACCGCGGATGCGCTGGCCGAATATGCATCGGTTGCCGTTCGCAGTTTCGGTGATCGTGTCAAGAAATGGACGACACTCAATGAGCCATGGACCTTCTGCTGGTCAGGCCATGCCAGCGCTGAAGATGCGCCGGGGTTGGCTGACGGCGTAAAGGGCGGGGTCACGTCAAGCCATCATGCACTGCTTGGCCACGGCAAGGCAGTCCAGGCCATTCGTGCAGAACGCGCGGATGTCTCGGTGGGCATTGTGTTCGATCTCAACGTGGCGGAACCAGCCACCAACGATCCGCGCGATGTTGCGGCAGCGAAACGTTTCGATGGTGCACAGAACCGCTGGTTCCTCGATGCCGTATTCAAGGGAGCTTATCCGCAGGACATGCTGGAGCTTTACGGCGATCTCCTGCCGCCCATCCATCCGGAAGACAACAAGACGATTGCGGAGCCGCTCGATTATCTGGGCGTCAACATCTATCGCCGGTCTGTGATCGCAGAAGGTGACGAATTGCCACCACTCAATTATCGCCGTGTGCAGCCGGAAGGCATCTATTCTGCAGTTGGTTATGAAGTCTGGCCGCGCTGCATCTATGACATTCTGCATTACGTAAATGACGGATATGCGCCAAAGGAAATTTATATTTCCGAAAGCGGCGTAGCAACGCGGCCGGAAGATGTGGGGCCGGATGGGCATGTCTGGGACGATCTGCGTGCGAAATATTATGTCGATCATCTGGAGCAGGTGGCCATGGCCATTGATGAGGGCGTGCCGGTGAGGGGTTACTTCGCCTGGACACTGACAGACAATTTTGAATGGGCCTTTGGTTACACGACACCGTTCGGCATTACCCATATCGATTTCAAAACCCAGGAGCGTCGCGTGAAATATTCCGGCGAGGTCTACGCCCTCATTGCACGGCAGGATGGAAATATTGAAACGAGGAGCGCGGCGATTGGCTGACAACGGGCAAAGGACCGTCCTGATTACCGGGGCCACGCGCGGCCTAGGCCGCGAACTGGCACGGCAATATGCCAAGGATGGCTGGCGTGTGATCGCCTGCGGTCGCCGCCCGCCTGAAACGCCATGCGCCCCCGATATCGAGTTTCAGATACTTGATACGGCTGACCCGGTTTCGGTGGCCGCCCTTGGTGATCGTCTGGTCATGCGTTCTCTGGACCTCGTCATCAACAATGCGGCTGTTCGCAGTCGCATTACTGGCCTTGCGCCGCTCGATCCGGATGATTTCATGGCAGTCGTCAGGACAAATATGCTCGGCCCTGTTCTGGTAGCGCGCGCATTGCGGAACAGCCTGGCGCGCGGCACGGAGCCGATGATTGCCAATATCAGCAGCCGGGCCGGCTCGATCTCAGAGGGGCTGTTGGATGATAACGACGACGATTACGCATATCGGTGCTCCAAAGCCGGATTGAATATGGCGACCGCCCAACTGGCCTTTGATCTTCATGCCGACGGCATAAAGGTGATTGCACTTCACCCCGGCTGGGTAAAGACGGACATGGGCGGTGAAGGAGCCGTCGTGAATGCAGAGAACAGCGCGTGCGGATTGAGAACGGTAATCGCCGGTGCTCCCAAAACTGGGGCCTTCCTCTCCTTTAATGGCAACGAAATCAGTTGGTAAGCTGACCTGATTCAGCCAGATCGAAATATGCTCCGGGCAAACAATCGTCATTTATCGGGGATCAAGTGGTGCATTGACTCATCTCAGAAATTGGCTATAACCGTAAATGCAGACTGAAGATTTAAGACCATCTGCAAGGATGGTCTTATTGCGTCTGGAATCCGGATAAGTCCTCTTGCAGATGTCTTAACGACGTTGGGAGGACGCCGTAATGCACGGAAGCAAGATAGCCCTGAGGGGCGTGCCGGATATTATTTCCTACATTGATGCGAATGACGGTATTCGAGGTCGAGCCGGTATCATCTGGTGGCTTGCCCTCGGCGGCCTGTTCCTTGATGCTTTCGCCAATTCGGCGCTGAGCGCAGGGCTTGGGCCTATGACACGTGATCTGGGGCTGGATGCGGCGCAGGTTGCGCTTATGACGTCCTTCGCCTCGTGGGTATCGATCGCATTCAATCCAATTGGCGGCTGGATCGCCGACCGCTGGGGCCGTATGCGCCCACTTATCTTCGCCAAACTTATCGCACTCATCGGGGCGGTACTGGTGATGACGGCCCATTCCTATGAAGTCATTCTCATGGGGCGTTTCTTCGTGGGCGCCGCCTACGGTATCGATTTCGCCATTGCAATGGCTGTGCTTGCCGAATTCACACCGGCGCGCCTGCGCAGCCGCCTCAATACCTGGCAGGGCATCTGGTATACCGCCGTTTGTACAAACGTGCTTCTGGCCATGCTGTTCTACAGCTGGGACGTGGGTGACTCGATCTGGCGCTATTCTGTTGCCGCAACGGGTGTGTTCGCCTTCACCATCATGGTTCTTCAAGCGGTATTCATGGTTGAAAGCCCGATCTGGCTCGCCCGCAAGGAGCGGCTGGAGGACGCTGCCCGTGCGATGACCCGTATCTATCACCGCGATTTTGTTGCCGCCCTGCCTGAAGACCGTTTGCCGGTTCTCAATCAGGCCCGTCGCGGCATCGCCAATGTTGCCCTGATTTTCCGTGGCATCTATCTGCCGCGCACGATTCTTGCCGCAACCGTCCAGATCGGACAGTCGATCCAGTATTTTGCCGTGGGCTGGTACTTGCCGCTCATCAGTGCGGCGCTGTTCGGCAAGGACTTCCTCTACGCCATGATGGGCACGCTGGTGTTCAACGTGTTTGGCATCATCGGTGGCTTCTCTTCGCCGGTCATCGGACGCGTACTCGGCTTGCGCAAGGCTTCCGCCATCGGCTTCGGTGCAGTTTTTGTCATGCTGCTGATCATGGGCCTGTTCCATGACACCATGCCGACCTGGCTCGCGGTGATCGTGCCGTCGCTGTTCATCCTGTTCCATTCCGGCGGTCCCGGTGCGAACGGCAAGAGCCTGTCGTCACTCTCGTTCCGCAGCGAACTGCGTGCAGGCGCCAACGGTATCATCGGTGCGCTCGGCGCCATGGGCGCGGCGCTTGGCTTGCTGGTGTTTCCAATCTTCCGGGAGACCTACGGTCTCGGCACGACATTCCTGATCCTGTCGGTCGTTCCACTGATTGCCTGCATCATCTGCTCGATCATTCAGTGGGATCCCACACGCACCAAGATCAGCCCGGATGACGAGCCGAATGCGCCGCAGTTCGAAGGCGACAGGTAATAACGGAGGATAATGTGAACGGACGCAGACAGGCCATTCTGGCCATTGATGAAGGAACGTCCGGAACCAGGGCCGCGCTTGTCGCGGCCGACGGTTCGGTCTCCGCCGTCAATTACACGACGCTTGCCGTATCTTCGCCGCGTCATAACGTGGTGGAACAGGACGCCGATGTTCTTTTGCAAAAGACCATCGAAGTGTGTGGCAAGACGATTACCGCAGCGCGGGATGCGGGCGTGGAGATCGCCGCAATGGCAATTGCCACGCAACGCGCAACCGGTGTTCTGTGGGATACGGAAACCGGCCGGGCGCTGGTTCCAGCCATGGTCTGGCAGGATTCGCGCTATGCCGAAGAACTGAAGCCACTCGGTGCCATATGGGACGCGAAACTCGTGTCACTTGCCGGGCGTCCGGTTGGCGGACGGGCGATCT
Source organism: Brucella cytisi (assembly GCF_038433355.1). Taxonomy (NCBI): domain Bacteria; kingdom Pseudomonadati; phylum Pseudomonadota; class Alphaproteobacteria; order Hyphomicrobiales; family Brucellaceae; genus Brucella; species Brucella cytisi. The sequence goes on along the minus strand of NZ_JBCAUP010000006.1, from coordinate 14,923 downwards.
ATCTGTGGGCGGCGCGCCATATGCAGGAAACGCCTGCTGTACGCGAGGCGTGGAAAGCGAAAAGACTTGCCTTTGGCACGGTCGACAGCTGGTTGCTGTGGAACCTGTCCGAAGAACGCAAGGCCGTCACGACGCCGACCAATGCGACCTCTGCCGGTGCCTATATTCTCGGTGAACATCGCTATTTCACCGATTGGGTGGAAGCGCAGGATTTTCCGCTGGAACTGTTGCCCGCGCTGAAACAGGATGCCGATGATTTCGGTTTTACGCGGCAGGACATTCTCGGTATCCGCGTGCCGATCAAGGCGTCCTGCGGTGATCAGCTCGGTGGTCTGGTCGGTCTTGGCTGTCACGATGCGGGGCAGGCCATGTGCGTGCATGGCACGGGCAGCTTCGTCGATTTGGTAATCGGAAAGCAGATGCCGAAAAATCCCGGTCTCTACGAGGCAACATTCACCATGACGGCCTGGCGGAGCGAAAACCTCTCGCATTTCGCGGTCGAGACCTATGCCGCCACAACTGGCTCGGCGCTCAACTGGCTCTGCAATGAAATGCGCTGGTTCGAGAACGCCAGGGAAATCAGCGAACTGGCCGCGACAGTACCGTCTTCCAACGGTCTTTTCTTCATGCCGACCCTGACGGGATTGCGCCAGCCGAACATCGTTCCGGATGGCCGGGCATCGCTGACCGGGCTTTCAATGGCCCACAGCCGGGCGCATCTTGCTCATGCCATTCTGGAGGGCATTGCCCATTCGGTTGTTTCCTGCGCAGAGGCAAGTTCTGAAGTGGCTGGCGTTCCGGTGCGGGAAGTGGTGGTGGGCGGGGGGCTTTCGTCCAGCGATACGTTGCTTCAGCTGCAGGCTGATCTCAGTGGTGTTCCTGTGCGGCGCATGGCGGATCAGGATCGCGCGAGCCTGCGGGGCGCAGCGTTTCTGGCAGGCAGCGACGGATTGCTCTGGCGCGAGCTTGCGGAAGCTCGCGCCACGTTGCCCGAAGGTAGTCTCTTCATCCCCAAGACCAGCGAAGCGGAAAGACAGGACCGTAGAGCGCGATGGCACTCCCTCACGGATGAGGAAGTCGCACGCGTTCAGTCGGGTCACTATCATTAAACAGGAGTTGAAATGCTGAATCTGCGCTCCCGGCGCGCGGACAAGGATCGCGCCCGGATGATCCGCACCGAGCCACTGAGGTTGAACCGGTCGGAACACGAAGACCGTCTTGCAACTGAAACCTACGATATTCTGATCGTTGGCGGTGGCGTGACCGGTGCTTACTGCGCCTTTGATGCAAGCCTGCGCGGCTTTCGCGTTGCGCTGGTCGAGAAGGATGATTTTGCATCCGGTACGTCGTCCAAATCCTCCAAGATGGTGCATGGTGGCCTGCGCTATATCGAGCAGGGCAATCTTGGTCTGGTGCGCCACTCCCTGCTGGAGCGTCAGCGCCTGCGCCGCAATGCCAGCCATCTGGTGCAGCGCCTGCCTTTCCTGTTCCCCATTCTGGAACGGGATGGTGTGTTCGATTCACGCTTCGCCAAGGCGTTTGAAGGCTTGCTCTGGACATATGATCTGGCTGGTGGCTGGCGCGAAGGTATCCTGCATCAGAAGCTGACTGCGGCGGAAGTGCTGGCGCATTGTCCGACGTTCAAGGACGAGTATCTGCGTGGTGGCCTCATGTATTTCGACGCCCGCGTCGATGATGCGCGTCTGACGCTGGCACTCGCCCGTTCTGCTGCCTTTTATGGAGCCACGGTCCTCAACCATTCGAAGGTAGCAGAGATTACCCGTAGCTCGGGTCGGGTGGATGGCGCTATCGTTCATACCGTCGAAGGTAAGGAAATCCGGGTGCGTGCCAAGACCGTCATCATGGCGACAGGCGTGTGGCTGCGCGACTGGATGGGACTCGGCAAGGATGGCGAAAAGCCGTTGCATGTGCGTCCGGCCAAAGGTGTTCACGTCGCGATCCCGTGGTTGAAAATTCGCAATGACTGCACCGTGACGGTGCCGGTTCCGGGGCGCAGCCGCCGTGCGACAATCACGCGCTGGGGCAACGTTTCCTATCTTGGCACAACGGACGAGGACTATCAGGGTGATCTCGATGATGTGCATTGCACGCGTCGCGAGCTCGATTTTCTGATCGAGGGCGCGCGCAGCGCGCTCAATATCGACCTGACGCCGGATGATGTCGTCGGCAGCATTGCCGGGTGCCGACCACTGGTAGCCGCTTCGTCAGGCGGCAGCACCATGGACGTCAAGCGCGACCATTCCGTGCATGTTGCACCAGACGGCCTCGTCACGATTGTGGGCGGCAAGCTGACGACTTCGCGCCATATGGCCGAACAGACAGTAGATGCTGCTGCAAAAGTTCTCGGTGATCGTCGTCGCTGCGCCACGAAGAAGGCATTTCTGCTCGGTGCAGCCGGTTATGACGCACAGGCAATCGTGGCCTCCGGTGGCTTGGAGGCGCATCTCGGCGAACGTTACGGCACGGAATCACGCTTCGTTAGCGATCTGACGGCTGCTCGTCCTGAACTTGCCGAACCGGTGGTGGAGGGCCTGCCTTACACTGGCGGCGAAGTCGTCTACGCTGCCCGGCATGAACTTGCCCGCACTATCGATGACGTGCTGTCGCGTCGTATGCGTGCCCGCCTGATGGCGCGCGATGCCTCCGCTCGTGCTGCCGCAAAGGTTGGCGCCTTGCTGGGTGAAGAGCTTGGTCTCCCCCAGGCCGAAATCGACCGTCAGGTCGCCGCCTATGTAGCCGCGACCGAAAAAGAAAAATCCATTCTCACAGGAGCGAACTGAACATGATCAGCAAGGAAGCCATCAAGCGCGGTTACAATCGCGGAAATTATGTTGTCGGTGCCCCGACCCAGCCGCATTATGCCGGCAGCATTAACGAAATCGGAACCAAGGCAGATCTGGCTCAGAACACCGTTTCAGTGGACGCCGCCCTCGTTGAGAAGCTGCAGGGCATTGCTGACGAAGTTCTGACCACGCGCGACGATCTCGTTGTGAATACCCGCGACTGGTGGGCGCGCACGATGGTCGCGGAAACGGGCGGAAAGCCTGCAACGGTTGATGGCGTGTTCGTTCGCGTTTCGACGGTGGAGCAGGTTCAGGCTGTCATGCGCCTTGCGCACGAAGCCAAGGTTCCGGTCACTGTTTCTGCAGGGCGCTCCAACGTTACGGGCGCAGCGTTGCCGCTGCGCGGCGGCATCGTGCTCGATGTCTGCAATCTCAATCGTTTTGTCAGCTTCGATGCGGACAGCCAGATCGTTGAAGTTGAAGCTGGTATGTTCGGCGATATTTTCGAGGAAATGATCCAGCGTGACTTTGGCATGACCATGGGGCATTGGCCGTCCTCGTTCGGTATCAGCACTGTGGGTGGCTGGATAGCCTGTCGCGGTGCGGGCCAGCTTTCGACGCGCTACGGCAAGATTGAGGACATGGTTTACGGCATGGAAGTCGTGCTGGCCGATGGTTCGCTGGTAACGGTTGGAAACTATGCCCGCGCGGCAATCGGACCTGATCTGCAGCAGATATTTATCGGTTCGGAAGGCACGCTCGGCATCATCGTGAAGGCGCGTCTGAAACTGCATCGCCTGCCGGACTACGCCCGTGCGATTGCCTATGGGTTCAAGAGCTTTGCCATCGGTCTGGAAGCCTGCCGCCGCATCATGCAGGGCGGTGCCAATCCGGCAGCTCTGCGTCTTTACGACGAGTTGGAAAGCGGCGTGCAGTTCGGCCTGCCGGAAAGCAACGTGCTGCTGATCGCCGATGAAGGCGCGAAGGAAATGGTCGATGCCGTGATGGCGATCAGCGAAAAGGTTTGCGCCGAACTCGGTGACAAGCTCGATGGCGATACGATCTTCGAGAAGTGGCTCGACACGCGTTATCTGACTGGCAAGAGCGCCGAGGGCTTCAAGCGCAGCCCAGGCTTCGTTGCCGATACGCTCGAAATGACCGGTTGCTGGCGCGATCTGCCTGCGATCTATGATGAGGTGGTCGCTGCCATTAACGCAGTGCCGGGTACGCTGGCGGGTTCGGCGCACCAGTCACATGCCTATGTCGATGGCGCTTGCCTTTATTTCTCGCTGCGTGGCGACGTGGAAGTGGAAAAGCGCGCTGAATGGTATCGTGCTGCATGGGATGCTGCCAATACCGTTCTAATCAAGTATGGTGCAGCATTAAGCCATCACCACGGCGTTGGATTGCTCCGTGCGCCTTACATGAAGGACGCTCTGGGATCGGCATTTCCGCTGCTGGAAACGGTGAAGAAGGCGCTCGACCCGGACAACCTGCTTAACCCCGGCAAGCTCGGACTTTCGCTCGACATGCCAAGAGACGGAAAATGATGGAATGACTTTGGACAGAACGATCGGTGAGCGGCTTTTACGGGCACCAGTCATGGCTACGCTCTACGGCGTGGACAATCTTCAGGCGTTTCTGGACAGCAAGGCGGAAGTGGGCATCGTCGCCAATATCGCCTTGCGCCATGTCGCCGAAGTGCTGAACGCGCTCAAGAAAAGCAACAAGCTGATCGTTCTGAACATCGACAGTTGTGAAGGCCTCTCGCAAGACAAGGGGGCCATCGAGTTTCTTGCCGAGATCGGTATTTCGGTACTTCTGTCGACCCGCGTTCCAACAATTCAGAAGGCTGCGCAATGCGGCCTTCTAACCATGCAGAAGGTCTTCGTGACCGACCGTTCCACCTGGCCCCGCAGCCTAAAGGCGATCTCGCAAAGCGCACCCAATCTGGTGCAGATTATGCCATCGCCGATGCTTGGATACCTGTCTGCAGAGGACAAGCGCCGCCTGCCGCCCATCGTGGCTTCTGGCTTTATTTGCAATGAGGACGATGTGTCTGCGGCAATGAAGCAAGGTGCTATTGCCGTTTCTTCAAGCAACAAGTCGCTCTGGAACTATGGTAGCCGTCGATAGGCGTAAGGCAAACCCAGTGGATCCTGTAGCTATTCCACCTGGAATGCAAACCGCTTCAAAGACGCTCAGGTTGCATGACTGTGGCCAATCGTCCTGGCCAGCCCCATCGGTTTTGAATCTATTCAAGGCTATCAGCAGGTTCGCTCTTTATGGAGGCGTTCGGCCTGTATTTGTCGGTCGAAACTTACGTATAGCAACCCAGTTGCGCGGCTTCTGTTCTCGCCTGCACTCGCTGGATTTCTCTTAGCGCCGGATATTCCGTTCGCTGGAGAAGTTGCTTGCATCTGGCCTGCTTATATTCAGGGTCAATCGGCCGATCCGTGCTGCAACCAGAAAGGACGAGTATTGTGATACAAGCTGCAGCAAGCGTTTTCATTGGTGATCCTCTTTGAGAAGAGTATAGCGCTCATTCACGTAACTGCTAGAAAAGATGAGCCAGAAGGAGCGATAAAAGTGCATGGTCGTTTGCCGAGCTATCTCTTCAACGAAGCTTGAGAGCATCCGTGGAGATAGCGATCTTGCAAGCTTCGGACCATTGATCAGGTTTTCACGACATTCTCTGAATATCCTTCGATGATCAGAAAACATATCTACAGTTCATTTGGTTTTCTGGTCAGCCTATCGAGACAAGCTCTTGTGAAAGAGCATTCATGGATTCAGCTCCATCGGCGGCGATGAGGAATTGTTCTTCGATCATCAGGGCTCCTAATCCGTTTGCGTAAAACGGTGCCTCCACGGCCAGCACCATATTCGGTTCGATGACCATGTCGTTGCCATGCGAGATGAAAGGCCATTCCTCGATCCCGAGCGCCGAGCCGACCGAGTGCCCGAAATGCCCACGATAATATTCGCTAAAGCCATGACGACGCATGGTGGAGAGCATCGCTTCGTGAACCTGACCGAATGTGTTGCCGGGTTTCAGCAGGGCTGTTCCGGCTTGAAAGGTCTCTTGGAGCGCTTTGTAAATCTGCTCAGCAAGAGGAGCAGGCTTGCCATAGACGAAGGTGCGCGCGCCATCCGAAGAATAACCATTCACAAGCGTGCCGACATCGGCCTTGATGAGGTCGCCTTCCGCCAATTGTGCGGCAGGGTTTTGAAGGTTCGGCCCGACCGAAATATAGGCCCAATGGCCGGACAGGCTCTGGCTGTTTGCTTTGGCAGCATTGGTCGCTCCGGTCAGCCAGGCATCGGAAAGCTCGGCGGCTGTGGAGCCCGACTGCGCCGCAGTCGCCATATTCTGCAACCCGCTTTCCGCATAACGGGCGGCATTGCGTAGATATTCAATCTCGCGGGGGCTCTTTATCAGGCGCAACCGTTTTACGATGCTGGAAGCATCGCGCCATTGGGCAAAAGGCATAATTTCTTTCAACAGCACAAAATCAGCCACAGGCATGAATTCAAGGTCGACGCCGAGGCTGGCTTGAGCGAGACCACGTTCGGCAATCATATCTGCAAGCAGTTGAAAGGCTGCTTTGTGGTCGAAGGTTTCCGGGCGGGGACCGATATTACCACTGTTGCGATAGGCAGCGTTGAGGTCTTCTATCGAGTGGGCGTCGCGAACCGCGACGGCGTCAATCCAGATTCGATGCGAGCGGAAGTCGATCTCATCAGCCGTTGCGTGTGCTGCTGTCAGCGCCTGATCGCTGACAATGGCGCCAGGACGTGTCGAGGCATCCGCTGGAACCAGCGCTATGGCCGAACCGGCGCGCCCCCACATTGTCGCCACGCCCGCAGCAATTCCGGTGGCATAGCGAAAGTTTTCCGGCTGAAAAAGCACCAGTGCATCCAGTCCTTCTGCAGTGAGCAGATCCTGTGCGCGGTTCCGATCCATATAAGTCATGGCTGATCTCTTGAGGTTATGCCTTGTCAGTGCGCCTTATATCGGACGGCTTGTGCTGCAGTCCGGATGGTTTGTCTAATAGATTGACTCTTTATGGAATAAATTTCTAATAATTCTCGCTATCTTACGGTGCCACCGCTTACCGATGCTCTCGCGGTCGCGGTATAAGCGTTGCTAACGGAGAGCCTGATAGGGCGCTTTCCACGCAGGAGAATAATATGGGCGGCTTCAACATTCGTGATCGCAAATCTGGATTGGCTTACTGGAGCTTGAGCGCGGCATTGGCCGTGACGCTCGGTATCGGATCGTTCAGCCAGGCGCTGGCGCAGGAAAGCGACCCGGACGCGACAATCAATATCGGCTCGCTCTACGAGCCGCAAAACCTCGACAATACCGCCGGTGCGGGGCAGGGCATCAACGAAGCCTTCAACGGCAATGTCTATGAGGCCCTGTTCCGGCTTGCTGATGACGGCAAGGTCGAGCCGGTCCTGTCGAAGGATTACAGCGTCAGCGACGACGGGCTGACATATACGTTCAAGCTGCAGCCGGGCGTGACTTTTCACTCTGGAGCGCCGTTGACTTCCAAGGACGTCAAATTCTCCATCGAGCGCGTTGCCGCGCCGGAATCGAAGAGCTCGCGCAAAAGCAGCCTCAGGACTATTTCGGCCGTTGAGACTCCGGATGATGAAACCGTTGTCGTCAAGCTGTCTTCGCGCTCAATCTCGCTGCCGTACAATCTAAGCTATGTATGGGTGGTGAACGACGAAGCGAAGGATCTGCAGTCGAAGGAAGACGGAACCGGACCTTACGAGCTGGAAGACTGGCGTCGTGGGTCGTCTCTGTCGATGAAGCGCTTCGATAAATATTGGGGCGCCAAGCCGAAAAACAGCGAGGTGGTCTTCCAGTATTTCACCGATGCAAGCGCGCTGAACAATGCTTTGCTGACCGGTTCGGTTGATATCATCACGTCGGTTCAAAGCCCGGATTCGCTAGCCCAGTTTAAGGACAATCCCGATTTCACCGTCAGCGAAGGGCAGTCGACCACCAAGCTGCTGCTAGCCCATAACGACCGTATTGCGCCATTCGACAATGTCAAAGTGCGCAAGGCGCTCGCCCGTGCAATCGACGACCAGAAGCTTTTGAAAGCTGTGTGGGGCGATTATGGCACGCTGATCGGCTCATTCGTACCGCCGACCGATCCGTGGTATGTCGATCTCACCAAGGTCGACGCCTATGATCCTGAAAGTGCCAAGGAACTTCTCAAGGAAGCTGGTTACCCGGATGGCTTCACCTTCACTATCGATACGCCGAATTACGATCCACACCCGATTGCCGCGCAGTTCATCCAGAGCGAGCTGGCCAAGGTCGGCGTAACCGTCAAGATCAACGTCATCACTGCCAATGAGTGGTACACGAAGGTCTATAAGGCACACGATTTCCAGGCCACCTTGCAGGAGCATGTGAACCATCGCGATATCGTGTTCTATGGCAATCCCGATTTCTATTGGGGTTATAACAATCCGAAGGTTATCGAGCTCATCAAAGAAGCGGAAGCAAGTGCGACGACGGATGAACAGACGGCCAAGCTGACCGAGGCGAACAAGATCATTGCCGAAGATGCGGCCAGCAACTGGTTCTACCTCTATCCGCAGATCGTTGTTTCGAAAAAATCAGTGAGCGGCTACCCGATCAACGGCCTGAACTCCCAGTTTTCCGCCTATGACATTGTGAAAGCGGAATAATAACCGCCTGTCGATATCGAGAACATCAACTCGACAGACCGCGCCGCCTGAATTAATTTCCGGCGGCGTTGTCGCATTTGCATGAGGGTCCGAGCGCTGCCCTGACATCGGAGAGGTAAACGCTATTTTCGCCTATATCATACGCCGTTCAGCCATATTGGTTCTGTCGGTTTTCATCGCATCGATCGTGTTGTTTCTGCTGTTGCGCCTTCTGCCGGGCGATCCCGCAAATGCGCTTGTTTCTGTCGGCGCGGATGCGGCGCAGATCGAGGCAGCGCGCAAGCAGGTCGGTTCGGACCTGCCTCTCTATGAGCAGTTTCTGCGTTTTATCGGTAGCCTCCTGCGCTTTGATCTTGGAAATTCCTTTGTGAGTGGAGCACCGGTTCTTGCCGAAATCGGCAAGCGGCTGATTGTGACCGTGCCTTTGACGCTGATGGCATTCGTCGTTGCAATCATGATCGCGGTACCACTCGGTATTCTGTCGGTTGTGCGTCAGAACCGCTGGTATGGAACGGTGATATCCGTCATCTCCCAGCTCGGCATCGCCGTGCCGGTGTTCTGGATAGGCATTCTGCTGGTCTGGTTTTTTGCAGTTAAGCTGCGGTTGTTTCCTTCGGGTGGGTTCCCATCACGCGGATGGCAGTCGGTGCCAGCTGCTTTTCAATCGCTGGTATTGCCGGTCACAACCATTGCCATCGTCATGTCGGCATCGTTGATCCGGTATGTCCGTTCGGCCACGCAGGACGTGCTTGGCAGCGACTATCTTCGTACCGCACGGGCGCTTGGCGCGACATTCTCGCGGGCTCTTGTCCGTCACGGTATTCGCAACGGCGCGGTGCCGGTGATCTCGATCCTCGGTATCGAGCTCGCCTCGACTTTGCTTGGTGCTGTGGTGGTCGAACGTGTGTTCTCGTTGCCGGGTCTCGGTTCGATGCTTCTGCTCGGCATAGAGCAGCGCGACTATCCCAATGTCCAGGGTGTTCTGTTTGTATCGACGCTTCTGGTGCTGCTGGTCGGCTTTGCCGCAGATCTGCTGCAACGACTGATCGACCCGCGCTTGCGCCAGCGGTCTGCGGGAGGTCGTGCATGACGGAGCCTGCTGATATGACGCCTGCCGTCGGGGATGAAAAGTCGGCTTACCGACTGCCATGGCCTCTTATTGTGGGTGGATTGCTGCTGGGGTTGCATCTGGCTGTCGCTCTTCTCTCGCTGGTCTGGACACCTTACGGTGCCGGCGAAATGGTCGGCGGACGACTGGAGGCTCCGTCCTGGCTGCATTGGGCCGGTACGGATCGTCTAGGACGCGATTTGATGACGCAAATCATGATCGGTTCGCGCATTGCGCTTATCGTCGGCTGTGGAGCCATCGCACTCAGCGCAGTGATTGGCGTTACGCTTGGTGTGCTTGCGGCGTTTGCAACGCAGACGCTTGATGACGTGCTGGCGGCAACGCTCGATATTCTCATCGCCTTCCCAACCCTGTTGCTGGCCATGTTGATCGTTGCTTCCAGCGACGGTGCAAGCCTGACGACCGCCATCGTGGCAATTGGTATTGCCGGATCGGCCATCGTGGCACGTCTGACCCGCATCCTCGCAAAGCGGGTTCTGGCGATGGATTACATTACGGCATCGCGCATTTCCGGCACATCACGGCTCGGGTTGGTCCGCATCCATGTGCTGCCGAACATCTGGCCGACGCTGATTGTCAATTTTGCGCTTCAGTTCGGGCTGGCGGTGATCGCGGAAGCATCGCTTTCCTATCTTGGTCTTGGCGCTCCACCGCCCAATTCATCCTGGGGACGGCTTCTGCAGGAGGCGCAAGCGTCGGTTTATACGGCGCCGTTCGGTGCCATAGCACCCGGTCTGGCGCTTGTCTCATTGGTGATCGGGCTCAATCTGTTTGCCGACGGGCTGCGTGACGTGGCCGACCCAACACGGAGGAGACAACGTTGAGCATTTTGCTGAATGTGGAGAACCTCCAGATAGAAGCGCCAGGCAGGTCTCTGGTTTCCGGCGTCTCGCTGTCGGTTGGACAAGGTGAAAGGGTCGGTCTGATCGGTGAATCCGGTTCAGGCAAGTCGTTGACGGCTCTTGCTATCATGGGACTGTTGCCGGACGGCATGCGGGCAAGCGGATCGATCACGCTCGACGGCCACCAAGTGATAGGCGCGCGAGACCGTGAGCTGGTGCCATTGCGCGGGCAGAGTATTGCAACGGTTTTTCAGGAACCGATGACGGCGCTCGACCCACTGATGCGGATTGGCAAACAAGTCGGTTTGGTCGTCCGTCGCCGTGCGCTTCGCGACGGCCGCCGAACCGGGAAAACTGAAGTCAGTGCTGAGGTCCGCTCACTTCTGGAACGCGTATCCCTGCCGGACCCAGAGCGCATTGCCCGATCCTGGCCCCATGAAATATCGGGTGGTCAACGCCAGCGTGCGGCTATCGCAATGGCTCTCGCCTGTCGTCCCAAGCTTTTGATCGCGGACGAGCCGACGACGGCGCTCGATGTCACCACGCAGGCCGAGATTTTGAAACTGCTGGAGCAATTGGTGCGGGACGAGGGAATGGGGCTTCTGTTCATCAGTCACGATTTGCCGGTGGTTGCGGCCGTTACGGAACGCGCGCTGGTCCTGCGGGACGGAAAACTTATAGAAGAAGGGCCGGTTGCGGCGCTTTTCACCGATCCGCAGCTGCCCTATACGCAGGGGCTCGTGGCCGCTGCACGGGCGTTCGATGCCGCTCTGGAGGTTGCGCGATGACTTTGATGGACCTTTCGGGCGTTTCCTTTGCCTATGCCGGCGCTAAGACGGTTTTGCATGATGTCGATCTGAAACTTGAGACCGGAAGCAATCTGGGCATTGTCGGTGAGTCCGGTTCCGGCAAAACGACCATGTTGAAACTGCTGCTTGGACTGCAGCGCCCGTCTTCGGGGAACGTTTCGTTTCGCGGCAATCCTCTGGATATTGGCAATCGCGGTTTCATGCGCGATTTTCGCCGTTCGGTGCAGGCGGTGTTTCAAGATCCCTATTCATCGCTCGATCCGCGCCAGCGTGTCTTCGACATCATTGCCGAGCCGCTGCGATCCCTGAAAATCGCAACCGATATTGGGCAGGCTGTTGCGCAGGCGCTTGCTTCCGTCGATTTGCCAGCGGATGCCGCCCGCCGCTATCCGCACGAGTTTTCAGGTGGCCAGCGCCAGCGTATAGCCATCGCTCGGGCGATTGTCTCCAAACCTGAGCTCATCGTCGCCGACGAGGTGGTCAGCGCGCTTGATCTGACGACGCGCGCCCGCATTATCGATCTCATGCGTTCTCTTTCAGAGCAAACCACTTTCGTTGTGGTGTCGCACGACATTGCGCTGGTCGCGCTGTTGTGTGAGCAGTTGATCGTTCTGGAAAAAGGCCGGATCGTGGAGCAGGGCAATACGCGGGATATTCTGGCCAATCCGCAGCATGCCTACACGAGAAAACTTCTCACCAGCTTGCCGAGAATGCCTCAACCGGCTTGAGGATCGAAGCATTATTGGATCACGCGATGCCGGTTCGGAGCTTTTATACCACAGGTTAATAGTGAGACCTGCCGACACTGTTCTGCTGTTTCGAGTGGACGTGCCGTACAACACCAACGCTGGAATGGTTTGTGCTCCTGCAAGACAAATCCGCCAGCGCTGATGACCGGCGCGCATTTCTCAGCCTCGATCGCATCGGACCCAGCGGATCAAGTGGCCCATAAGCGTGCGCAAACTAGCAACGCTTCCGCGCGGCAATCTTTGAATATCACCACCAGCGTCAATCCGTTGTATTGGATTGACGCTGCCAATGAAACATACGCTGGACGGCACAGGGCCAGTTCAATTCAGCTGAACAAGACGTCGTCGGACGTCAACTCGCTCAACAAGACACCTTCAATTACAATCCCATTCGTTGCGCCATCAATGCTGACGAAAACACCGTCTGGTGTATCAACTGACGCCGCAACGAAGCTGGCGAAATCAGTTATGACCTCAGTATCCCGGAACAAAAGCACATCGCCACCTTGAACATCAAAGTCGGTGACGTGATCAATATCGTTGGATTGCAAGGATGCATTGTCCCAAATAAATGTATCGGCTTCAGTTCCACCGCTGAGAGTGTCTGCGCCGGTTCCACCCAGTAACCGGTCGGAGCTTGCGCCACCATACAGTTTATCATCGCCCTCGCCACCAAGAAGGCTGTCCAGCCCAAACTCTCCATGGATCACGTCGTTTCCCCCGCGACCATTATAGCTATCGTTCCCACTCAAGCCTTCACGATAGCTCTCGATGCTGACGATGCGGTCATCGCCATTTCCGCCGAATACCTGAGCACCTTGATAGGCGGAGATTACACTGATGTTGAACATCTCGGTCGAGTTATAGTCGGCGGCGTCGAATTTGAAACCCGCCGCCACATCATCGAAAGTGACGGCCAATGTATCAATACCCTCTCCCCCATCAATAGTACCAAGTCCTCCATCCGAATAGATCGAAAACGTGTCGTTTCCGGCACCGCCGTGCATTTCAAACCAATAGCCGCTATAACCGCTGTCTATAGAACCCGCCGAGAAGTAATCGTTTCCGTCGCCTCCAGCCAAAATATCGCCGTCAGTACCCGAGTTCCGTAAATAGTCGTCGCCTGCTCCACCCAACAGTATGTCGGTCCCAGCTCCGCCGTAGAGACGGTCGTTGCCGTCTCCTCCATTCAGCGTGTCGTTACCTTCGTCCCCCATCAGGGTATCGTTTCCCCTGCCGCCGCTGAGCCAATCGTTGCCATCATTACCGGACAGCGCGTCGTTGCCATTACCACCGTCGATCACATCATCACCGCTACCGCCCTTGATCTGATCGTCACCAATACCGCCCAGTAGATTGTCGTGGCCCGCTCCACCGGCTATCTGGTCGTTGCCAGTGCCGCCTCGCACATAATCATTGCCCGCACCTGCATGTATGTTGGCAAACTGGAAGCTCGTGGCGTCAATAGTATCATTGCCAGCGCCGGTTTTGAGGTTGAGACGTTCCAGATCGGTGAAGTAGAGATGATCAAAGCTTGAGCTGCCATCACCCCAATAGGCATGCCCCTGCTCTGCGTTAAACGCCACTGAACCTGAGCGATGGGATAAATCGGTGACGAGCGTATCAACCCCTTCACCCCCTCTTGCCGCACCACCCGAAAAATTGAATATGAGACGGTCGTTACCGCTGGCACCGTTCAATTCATCGAACTCCAGCACATTGCGCGATGTTGTTGTCAAGACGTCATCGCCTGCACCACCGTCGATGATATCGCTACCAAGACCTCCGTCGACGATGTCATTTCCCGCAAGGGCCCAGATGCGGTCATTCTCTTCCGTGCCAAATATAGTATCGGCATCATTGGTTCCAACGATCTTCGGCATCACATGTCCTCCTACTGAAGATAGAAGAAGTATGGTCGAATATTTCGTCATAGTTAGAGCCTGTACCAAAAAGGGTTGAGCGATTTCAGCAGGTTATGATTCAATCGGATTTCTGACATACGATGGAGATCACGATGGCCTGGACTGAAACCGCTCGCCGACAGTATGAGCGTCGCAATTCGCGTTATGCAAGCGATTTAACGGATGCGGAATGGTCTGTGCTCGAACCGCTGATGCCTTTGCCACGACATCTCGGTCGCCCTCGAAAGACAAACCTGCGAGAAGTGGTGAACGCGCTTCTTTATATAGCTTCTTCGGGCGGTGCGTGGCGGCTTTTGCCTACTGAATTCCCACCATTCTCCACGGTGCAGAAATATTTCTACCGCTGGAGAGATGATGGCATGCTGCGGACCATCAACAACACACTTGTGATGATTGCGCGTGAACAGGCCGACAAGCAGCCCAGCCCCACGGCTGGTGTGATCGATAGCCAGTCGGTGAAAACCACGGAAAGCGGCGGAATACGAGGTTTTGATGCGGGGAAGAAGATCAACGGTCGCAAACGTCATATTGTGGTTGATACTCTCGGCCTGATGGTTGGTCTCGTGATCCATTCTGCGGGCATTCAGGACAGAGACGGCGCGCCGGATGTCTTGAAAACCATTCTCAAACGTTGGCCGTGGTTGCGGCATATCTTTGCTGACGGCGGATACGCAGGACCAAAGCTCAAAGGCAGGCTGGAAAAGGTCGGGAGGTTTACACTGGAAATCGTCAAGCGGTCTGATCGCGCTGAAGGTTTCCAACTACTCCCGCGTCGATGGGTTGTCGAACGCACATTTGCATGGCTGGGACGGTGTCGCAGACTGACCAAGGACTTCGAGAAAACCATCGCTTCCTCTGAAGCGTGGATCTACATCGCAAATATCCGCTTCCTCACCCGAAGGATCGCAAGAGCCTGATATCGTTACGTTCATTATGATTCAGGCTCT